>NZ_JAHIBY010000001.1:0-523128 GCF_024151445.1 Acinetobacter sp. UC24323
AAGCATCGGTTTGGGTCCAGATACCGTGTCCAGGAATACCGGCTACATATTCAACGCCATAATTCTTTAGGGTTTGGGCAACAATCTGACTACCCGTTAATCTCTTCTTCATTAATAACTTCCTTGGTTTATAAATAGGTGGCTAATTAGAAAAGATTAATTTTGCTTACGAGTAGCCCAAGCTATACCTTGCTTAGTTAGTAAACGAATATTTGGGTCCGAGAGATTATTGGTATCATGGCCAATAGAATGATAGAAAACACGACCATCTCCCCAATTGCGTACCCAAGCTACAGGACTTTTATGGCCTTTTAGCCATGGCATAGGATCACCATCGAATGTTGTTTCCGCAAGTACATGTATATTAGGGTCTACCTCCATGTAATATTGTTCAGAACGGACTTCAAAATCACTAACGCCTTGTGTAACAGGATGAGATGAATCAATCATATTAACCATATAAGGTTTTGGATAAGCCTCGCCAGCTGGATGTTCAACAAATGAGCCACCAAGTACCCAGTGATATCGCAAACTAGATCTAAATGCAGCGCCAGCTCCATGGATTCCAACTAGGCCTGTTCCTGATTCAATGGCTTTTAGGAGATGATTCTCTTGTGAGGGGGTTAGTGTTTCTGTTGTTACAGCATTATTCCAGCCAATAATTATTAAATCATAGCTGGTTAAATCACGATCTAATGTAAAAATATCAGTACTTTCTTCAACAACATAATCTAGCTCTTTTAGTAAATTGAGCATCCATGCAGCAACTTCATAAGGGTAATGGCCAGGCCACCCACCGTACAAATACAAAACTTTAGCCATTTTCTTCTCCGAAATCCAATTTTCATATTAGGTTATACGTATAACCTAACGTAAAATTAACGATAACAAAAAAAATTGTCAATCCTTAAAAGATGAATAAAGTTTTTGTCAAAAGGCTGTATGTAGGAAATAACGTACATACTATGACTTAAATGAAATATGCTATAAGTACAAAGTTGTTTAGTTTCATACTTATTTTTAAGTTAATTTGGAGAAAATTAATGGTTTCGATGAAGGATGTTGCAAAAGAGTGTGGGGTCTCACAGGCAACAGTTTCATACGCTTATAACGGATCTCCTAAAGTATCAAAAGAAATGCGTGAGTTAATATTCAAAACGGCAGAAAAGATAGGTTATATGGGGCCGGACATTAGGGCTAAAAGTCTTAAGTCTGGAAGAGTAGGTGCTATAGGCTTAATGGTGATGGATCAATTAGCTTATGCATGTACTGATCCGTGGGTTATCACGCTATTGCAGGGTATTAGTAGTGTTGAAGAATTATCAGATGTCGCATTAACTTTAATACCGATTAATAATTCAAGATTTAAGGATGGGGTGGGAACAAATGAATATAGTCTTGCAACACGAGGATTGGTTGATGGCCTTATTATTTCAACGCTGCCAGATAATCATCCAGTAGTAAAAGCTATTATTCGACAAAAAATTCCTGCTGTAATCTTGGATGCACCATTAGTTGAAAATATAAATTACATCGGTATAGATGATAGAAATGCAGCAATTAATCAAATGGAACATATATTATCTTTAGGTCATAAAAATATTGGAATTATTATAGAACGCTTAATACCAGATGGTTTTAAAGGTTTTATTGATGAAAAAAGATTAAAAAAATCAACAGAAATGATTTCTAGAGAACGCTTATATGGATATCTAGAAGCAGCTAAAAAATATGGAATTAGTTTTTCAGATTTGCATATTTATGAGGCAGGAGGATTTAATATTAAAGATGGTAATATAGCTACATCTATATTACTGAAAAATAAAGATATAACAGCTATTGTGGCAGCTTCTGATGTGATGGCGATTGGCAGTTTAAATTTTGCTAATCAGCATGATATTAATGTTCCAAATAATTTATCTATTATTGGCTTCGATGATATACCTGAAGCATCTATACATGGTTTAACTACTATTCAACAACCACTTTTAGAAAAAGGAGCTTACGCTGCCAAGTTACTTTTAGAACTTCTTAACGAAGAAAACAACCTAAAGATCCATAAGAAAATTTTTGAAACTAAGTTAGTAATCAGGAGTTCTACTTCTGTTCTAAATATAAATTAAATTTTTGAATGCGTCATATTGCGCATTCTCAAACTTAAGTGCGAAATTAAGGAGACAAAATCAATATGCTATATATTGCGGCTGAATAACAGGTCGTGAGTATACAAAATGGAATTAACCCATAATACAACTTTAGCCAAATATAGTTCACTAGTTGTGGAAGTGGAGTCAGCAAAGGAAGCTGGTTTTAAAAGCCTTGAACTATCTGCAAAGAAGGTTGCGGATTATCTAGATGCTGGTTTTACAGAGTCTGACCTTAAAACTTTACTTAAAGGCTTAACTATTTCAGGAATGGGATATTTAGTTAATATAGAAAAACAGGGGCTTGAACGGGAAGATTTAATTACTGATGCCCGAAAAATATTTAGTCTTGCCCAAAAAAGTGGTGCAAAGGGTGTTCAGGTTTTGAGTGGACCTCTTGACGTAAATGCTGTTATTAGTCATTCCGAACAAAAACAATTTAATGGTTATAAAGGCCTGTTAGGTCTAGAAATTGATGAGATCATAGAAAAAACAGCACAAAATTTATCGATCTTGGCAGATGTAGCTCAAGAGTATGGTTTAGTAATTTATCTAGAAGCTCTGGCATGGACCCCGCTCAAAAGGCTAGAAGATCAAATTAAAACAATTCAATTAGCAAACAAGAATAATATCAAGATAATTATTGATTTTTGGCATTTGAATACTTGTGGGAATACTCCGGAAGATGTCAAAAAACTAGATAAGAACTTAATTTATGGTGTACATGTTTGTGATGGTTTAGAGAATAGTTCTGCTATACCAGAAGAAGTTAAATTAAGAAATGTCGACTTAGGTCAAGGAGTTATTCAATTAGATAAATGGATAGAAGCTGTTAAGGCAACCGGTTATGAGGGTTGGTGGGCATCCGAAAGTTTTTATAAGAAAGAGCATCAAGATTCACCATTAGAAAATGCGCAAAAGCATTATAAGTATCTTGAAACACTAATTCTTAATTAATCAAATCTTTAGGATGTAAGATGAGTAATTTAAATATTGAAATGAAAAAGCCATCTTTCGATTATATTGTGATAGGAGGTGGCTCTGCTGGAAGTACAATTTCAGGCAGATTAAGTGAGAACTCGAATAATTCTATTCTTTTGTTAGAAGAAGGTCCTAGGGATAAAAGTATTTATATTCATATTCCTGTTACTTATTATAAAACAGCTCAAGGTCCATTACTCAAGCGCTATAATTATGTAAGGAGCGCAGAACAAACACCACAACATGAAGCGACGATGGTTCAAGCCAAGGTATTAGGTGGGGGGAGTTCAGTTAATGCTATGCTTTACTTAAGAGGTAATGCAAACGACTATGCTGATTGGGAAAAAGCAGGTGCAAAAGGTTGGGGATATGAAGACGTAATTAAATATTTTAAGAAATCAGAAGATAATAATACTTTTCATAATAAAGTACATGGTGTCAATGGACCTCTTGGAGTATCAGATTGTTCGTATAAACATAATTTATCTCGCGTTTGGTTAAAGGCGTGTCAAGAATATGGTCTTCCTTTTAATGCTGATTTCAACTCAGGTGAGCAACAGGGATGCGGTTTTTACCAAGTTACAATTCGAAATGGTCGTCGCTCGAGTGCATCCAAAGCTTATTTATCAAATAAAAGAGATAATTTAACCGTTCAAACGGGGTGTAAAGTTTTAAGAATTATTTTTGAAGGTAACCGAGCTGTCGGCGTTGAATTTATTAAGAATGGAAAAAAAGAAACTGTATATTCCAAAAAGGAAATAATTGTTTCTGCTGGTGCTTTTGGTTCACCTCATCTTTTATTATTATCTGGATTAGGCCCAAAAGAAAATTTGAAAGAGCACGGTATTCCTGTTGTTAAAGATTTACCTAATGTTGGACAAAATTATCAAGATCATATTGAAATGTCCCTTATTTATAAGCTTAAAGGTGCTTTCAGTTATGACAAATATAAAAAATTACAGTGGCAAGCTGTAGCGGGACTTCAATTTTTGTTATTTAATGCTGGACCTGCGACATCAAATATTATTGAAACAGGTGCATTCTGGTGGAGTTCTCAAGGGAAAACGTTACCAGATCTACAATTATTTTTCTTAGCAGGTGCAGGGATTGAAGAAGGTAAAGATGGGGTTCCTGGTGGTAATGGTTGTACGATCAGTATTACACAAACACGCCCAGAATCTGTAGGCTATATTAAACTACAAAGTTCTGACCCATATAAACAGCCTTTAATTGTTCCCAATTATATTACATCGCCAAATGATTTAAAAACTTTAGCGGATGGAGCTAAATTGGTGCAAGACATAATGTCCCAAGAGGCTTTTAAAGATTATGTTGAAGTAAGTCATGTTCCAGAAAAACCACTAAAAACTCAGGAAGATTTTGAAAATTTCGTTCGTAATGAGGCTTATCCTGGTCTTCATCCTTGTGGCACATGTCGAATAGGGGAAGATGAAACTACCTCAGTTGTAGATCCTGAATTGAAAGTTCATGGTGTCGAAGGGCTACGAGTTGCAGATGCATCGGTTATGCCTAATGTAATCTCGGGAAATTTAAATGCTGTAACGATTATGATTGGTGAAAAAGCTGCAGATTTAATCTTAAATGGTTAAAACTATAAGCTGAGTTAGACGCTACTTCTAGCTCAGCTTATGATATTCAAAATTAATTATTATTCAAATTTTTCTTGAATGATAAATTTCTGACCTTATTTGCAGCATTAGATAGCCTTTCTCTATCTAAATTTCCTGAAGCAACTGATAGACTAATATATTGAGCAATTTGATCAAGATCATTTTCAGAACTCAATAATAATAAATCAACTCCTGAATTCAGTGCTTGAACAGCAATTTCATCTATTGATTTACCTCTTAGTATTGCTGGAGCATCTAGATCGTCACTGACTATTAAACCTTTATAATTTAGATCTTCTTTCAAAAAATTTATTAACTTTTGAGAGGTTGACGCAGAATTCACCTGATCAAAAACCTCTACAGCTGCTGGTCCTAACATTATTCCAGCAGTATTAACTTTAATAGCTGAACTGAAGCTAACTAAGTTGCTGATAATTGTTTCTTTATCTGTAGTTAACAAAGTATCTTCTATTGCTGGATCTTTTTCTAAATGATTATATCCCGGAAAATGTTTAGTAACACAGTCAATCTCCAATGACTGTAGAGCTTCAATAAATATTTTAACTAACTGGCTAATATTATATGAAGTTGTTTTAATTTGTCTGTCTTTCAACCAGGGATTTGACCCAGTTATAATATCAGCTATTGGTCCTAATACCATAGTAATACCCAGTTGCTTTAAAGCCAACGCTTTGTTTTTATAATAACTATATAATTCTTTTTCACTAATATTATTCAAATCTTTCCATTCTAGATCTACTTTTCCATCTAATCTATTTATACCATATGGCTCAAAATCTATAACCACATTAAGGTTAGGTTGAATTGTTTTCGCCCAACAGAATAAATCTATAAAATCAGTTTTCTTTTCAATATTTATCCGTTTTTCATTCATTCTTCTGTTTACATATTCTTCTCTCGTTTCACCTAATAGAATACTGCATCCACCTTTCCTTAGAAAAGGCTCTGCAATATTTCTAATATTCAAATCATTAAACGCTGGCAGTAGTACTGCATATGTATCTTGTTGAATTGTATAAGACATTTGAATCCTTTTTTAAAATGGAGTGAACTGGTATCAATTTTTAATAATATTTTAGAGGAAATTACTTTTATACTTCGCAATTTAGATAAGTAAGAAGCAATGTGAAGTTATTATAAAGATAATTAAGTATTACTTAAATTTGCGTCAACTTTAAGTAATTTGCGAAGTTTTAATTACTTAACTAATTTTTTATATTTAGAATTAAAACAAGGACAGTATGAAGATAGATATGATAAAAAATTTGTCATCAAGAGAATTGCTTAATATTTCGATCAGAAAACTTGGTTTATATAGTAATAATTTAACAGATGCTGCAGTTTTATTAGCTATAACAGATGAATCTGAACCTAAGATTTTGTTAACTAAGAGATCTGAATTTATATCTCATCATCCTGGAGAGATAGCTTTACCAGGTGGATGCCTTGAAAAAAATGATAGTTCAAATCGTGAGATAGCTTTACGAGAAGTACATGAGGAATTAGGCCTAACCGAAAAAGATATTACATTTATTGGTGAGTTACCTCTACAAAACTCTTTAGGTGGGCTAAAAGTTACTCCCTTAGTTGCTGTTATTCCACCGGATTTAAAAATTATAAAAAATATTAAAGAGGTCTCTGAAGTTTTTTATATACCTTTAAATTATTTCTTAATTAACGATGTTAAGCCATACAAGGGCAAATACCCAGAGGGAGAAGTAGAAGTTTCATGTATTGAATATAATAAAGAAATAATTTGGGGCTTAACTGCACGAATAATTCTTTCGTTATTTGAAGTTACGGTTGGGTATAAAAAAGATTGGACGTTTTATTCTCAAGAAATTGCTTAACGGCATAATAATCAAGTATAGGAAATTATTGATGATTAAAAATTTTAAAGAACAAATTACATTAAATGATGGTATGAATATCCCTAAATTAGGATTAGGTGTCTGGCAGGCAACAAATCAAGAAGCAAGTTTTGCAGTACGTGAAGCTTTACAACATGGATATGGTTTAATCGATACAGCATCGATTTATGGAAATGAAGAAGGAGTAGGTATCGGTATTAGAGATAGTGGAATAGATCGAGATAATATTTTTATTACAACTAAAGTCTGGAATGACTCTCATGGAGAAAAGGCTACTACAATGGCTCTAGAGAAAAGTCTGGATCTTTTAAAGCTCAACTATATTGATTTATATCTAATTCATTGGCCAGTGGCTCAAAGAGAAAAATATCTTGAGACTTGGCAAACACTTATTAAATTAAAAGAAAAAGGTCTAATTCGCTCAATAGGAGTGGCTAATTTTCATAAGGAACATTTAGAGAAAGTAATAAAAGAAACTAATATTTCACCAGTTCTAAATCAAATTGAACTTCATCCATATATGCAACAGCATAAGATGAGGAGTTTGAATAAAAGTTTGAATATTCAAACACAATCTTGGAGTCCATTAGCTCAAAATAAAGCATTAAATAATGAAATTATTAAGGATATTTCTACAAAATATAATAAAACGCCTGCGCAGATTATCATACGTTGGCATCTCCAGAATGACTTAATTTTAATTCCAAAAACGACTAAATTAGCTCGAATTAAAGAAAATTTTGATGTTTTCAATTTTGAATTAGAAGATGAAGATCTCAATAAAATAGCTTTACTTGATAGAGAAGAGCGTTTAGGCCCAGACCCTGATACTTTTGAATAAAACTTTAATCAGGTGAATATGGCTGATCAAAGTGAACCAGCCACAATATTTAAGTTGATTAGGGTATTGAAGAAGAAATCAACCTGATAATTCATTTTTACATCTATAGGTAAAAATATGCCTTGGTTGCTCATATTAGGAAAGGAATAATGACATTGTATGTGTCGTCAGTGACAACTTATATGTCGCGTGATGAGCAAAGCCTTATATATGGTAGGTTTCCAAATCTTTTATTTAACATAATATACATTATACGAACAGTTATATAGTTTCAACTAATCCCTAGTTATTTCTATCGTACATTTAACTCAACTTGTTAACTATGAAAATTAAATCTTAAATATTTCATAAGCTTACTTTGTTTTATGAATTTGAGTGAAAATGCAGTTTTTTAAATAATTTTTTAAAAACTAACTCAACTTGTTACTTCTTTCTTAGAATTACTTATCTACTCTTTCTATGCTCATTACCTCACATGAATTATCACTGTTAAATTTTAAATATATCTGTGACATGGCGAAATCCATAAAGTTTGAGCTTTGGAATTTACCTTTTTGATTCTTAGGGTTAGTCATCATCTGTAACCACTGAGTTAAAGAATAAAAATAACATTCGGCCATCCCCATAAGGCTGTGATCAAAAAAATGCATAATTTCTTTTTCCCATGAAAATTGAAAGGAACAAAAAATTTAAAAAGCCCAACTAGCTTACTAATCAGGCTTATTTAAAGAACATTTAAACTTTAAAGCGCAATATCAAACTCTGGGCTAGCTACTGTAGGCTGTAATCGAGCACGTTGCTTTTTAAAGTGTGGAAGAACGTGTTCACCAAGACGGTATGACTCTTCAAGATGTGGATAGCCTGCAAGAAAGAATAACTCTATGCCAATGCTATTGTATTCTTGAATACGCTCAATAATCTGTTGATAGCTCCCTACCAAAGCAACACCAGGTGGCACACCAATATATCCAAATCCAGACCAAACATTTGGATGGATGAAAAAGTCGCTAACATTTTTACTGCCATCTTTTTCGGCATACTCTTTTTCGAAGCTTAATACGCGCGCTGAGCGTAAACCCGCATGGGCTGCTGCCGCGTGTAAACGTTGCTTTTCAGCGGCTTCATCGAGAAAGCGCTGTGCCTCTGCCAATGCTTCTTGTTCAGTACGGCGAGCAATGGTATCGATTGATAGACCAAATTTTATATTTTCACGACCATACTTTTTTGCACGAGCACGTACGTCTGCAATCAATGCGGCAATTTCTTCTGGTTTTTCAGCTCGCATTAAATAATAGTCGGCATGTTTTGCTCCAAACTCGCGAGCAGCCTCTGAAGAACCTGCTGTGCAAATAATGGGAAGACTTGCTTTATTCAGTGGATATTTTAGACCACCGCCTTCTGCCGAATAGTACTTCCCTTTATAGTGAAATGAAGGATTATTCCAATATCCTTTTACAACATCTAGAAATTCTGTAGCACGTGCATAACGTTCATCGTGAGGTAAGTCATCGCCTACTTGACGTTGGATGACTTCCGAGCCGCCATTAATAATATTCCAAACCAGTCGATTACCCGTTGCACGCTGATAAGTTGCCGCAGTTTGTACAGCATTATATGGACTAAAATGATAGGCCTGAAATGCAGTCACAAAGTTAAGTTTTTTGGTTTCTCTTGCCAGCAATGAACATACTGTCCAAGGCTCTTCACCCGTTGGTGCATTCACCATGAGTGCACCAGCAAAACCATTAATTTCTGCTGCCCGTGCTACCTGACTTAAGTAATCAATATAGGTAAAATCGTCACCTACTTCATAGTTCGAAACCGCTCCAGTATTTTCAACATTTTCAATATTGGCCCAATCACCACGATTACGTGGGTCACCGGGTAAAAATTCTGTTTCGCCATGAAGCGGTAAACGTGTAAAAAATTCAATTCCCATTATTTTCTCCTTAAAGCAAAGCTTAGAATTTTGCAGTGAGAGAAACACCAACTTGACGTGGGTTTCCATAGGTTAAGACATATTGTCCAGCAGGACCATTTGGTCGCCCATGAACTTGATATTCTTCGTCTAGCAAGTTTTTAACGTAAGCATTAACTTGGTATTTATTATTTGCGCTGATATATCCAACGTTCGCGTTCCATAAGGTGTACCCTTTTTGACTCAAGATTGGGTCAACAGAATAATCTTGACGATTTACTAAGAAAAACTCACGGTCACGATATTTTGCATCTGTGCCCACAATAACTCGTGCTCCACTATCAAGATTAAAGGTATATTCACCCCCTAAACCGATGGTGTACTTTGGAGAACGAACCAAGCTGTTACCTGTATTGTCAGCATTTACGACATTGGTTACTGGGTTTTTATCAACAAAGTCGGTGTATTCACTGTCTAAATAAGCGCCTGCAAAACGTAGGCGTAAGTTATCGGTAGCTAAATAATCTAACTCTAATTCGGCACCTTTTACTTCTGCTTTAGGTCCATTTGCCAAAACTGAGGTTACCCCTCCACCTTGTCCTTCTGTTGCAACTAATAAATTTGTTTGAATATCTTTGTAGTCGTAATAGAAAATATTAGCATTGGCGGTTAAATTGCCTTGTAACAAGCTAGACTTCAAACCTAGCTCATAGCTATTTAAATATTCAGGGTTAACATCTGCAAGTTGCGTCAGGCTACTTGAAAGTCCGGTGTTAAAGCCGCCTGAACGGAAACCTCGAGCAAAACGGAAGTATGTGTTGATATCAGGAGTGATTTCATATTCTGGCGTAATGTCGTAGGTCAGCTCATTCCATCTCTTTTTACGACTTGTTGAACCATTTGCATTCGGTGCTGGGTTATAAACCGCATTACTGTACCCATCCTTTTGCCACCAACTACCTTTGGTGTAATCGCCTGAGGTAATTTGAACAAGATCTAGATCAATGTCTTTTTCTTCACTTGTCCAACGTAAACCACCTGTTACTTTAAATTTATCGGTAAATTTATAGGTACTGTTACCAAACAAAGCAAAACTTTGTGTCGTCTGATTATAGGTAATATCTCTAAAAGCTGGTGTTCCCGCAGTCTGAGCTGGAGCGCCATTAGGTAATGTTTTATTTACCCGCGCACTTACACCTGTTGAATCTAAGTCTTCATTAAAGAAGTGGAAACCTGCGATCCAACTGAGTCTTTTTTCAGCATCAGAAGAAACACGAAACTCTTGGCTATATTGGCGCCACTCATTATCGCTATAGCTTCTTGCTACATCGTAAGGCGTATAGTCACCATCAGAAATAGATTTTTGAGTGGTTTTATCAAACGCTGTAATGGATGTAAAAGTATGACCGCCGCCTAAATCTCCTGTTAAGGTGAGTGAAGCGCCATCATGTTGGATTTTATTACTTTCAGGTAAATCTAAATTTGTATCTCGGCCTTGTGGTCTTTCATAAACACCCCAGTATTTTCCAATACTTAAAGAGCCATTATTGCCAAGACCATTATAAGTTTGGCTATGTAGATTGACTAAAGCATTCCAATCATCATTAATTTTTCCTAATATCTGGAAGCGAAATGATTTTTTATCTACATCCCCGTAGTTTTCACCATTGGCTAAATTTTTTGCATAGCCATCGCGGTCTTCTGAATAGAATGCTCCTCGCACGGCAACGTTATCTGATATAGCCCCATTCACGGCGCCTTCAAAAGTACGAAGATTATGGTCACCTATTCCTATTGTTCCATAACCAGTCGGTTTATCTGTAAAAACAGGTTTTCGTGAAATGTAATTCACCGCACCAGCCGTGGTGTTTTTACCGTAAAGCGTGCCTTGTGGACCACGTAGAACCTCAATACGTTCTAAATCGAATAAATCTCCAGCACCAGCAACAGGCGCATTTAAATAAACCCCATCTGCATAAATACCGACTGGAAAAACTGTAGAGGGTGCAACATCGCCAGTTCCTAAACCACGAATATACCAACGTGGTCGGCTATCGCCATCTGGGTTTTCAGCTGCTGCATTGGGCGTATAAGTTAAAACATCACCAATAAATGTTGAGCCTTTCGCAGCCAAATCTTTACCCGAAACTGCTGTAATTGCAGTTGGAACTTTTTGAATGTTTTGTGCACGATATTGTGCAGTAACGATGACATCGCCTAGTTTTTTTACATCTTTAGCATTTACCACTTGAGCTTGTTGCTCAGCAGGAATTGCATCAGCATCATCGTTCGCTAAAGCTAATGTCGAAACACTCGCCGTTACTCCCCACATAGCAGTTAAAATACTCTGCCTAATTTTTGTAACCTTAAACATGGTGACTCCATTTAAATAAATCTATTCTTATATTGGCAACTTCTATGCCATTTAATTTATGTAAACAATTTCAAATACTTAATAAAAATTTAAAAATAAAAATGATTCAATGCTGCTGATAGATAGACAGTCTGAAAGGTATTATTGTTGTTATTTCAACATTCACGATTTAACGTGTTTTATATCCCGTATTAATAATAAAGCCATACGGACGTATGGCTTTTTAAGATTCTTGGAAATGATTGATTGGTTTTAAAATTTATAACTAAATTGGCCTTGTACAGTCAGAGGTCGCATTGGTTGTAAAAACTCACTATTCGCTCCTGCCAAACCATTCACAAAATTTCGTTCATTGGTTAGGTTAAGAATGTTAAGGCCCACCGTCCACTGTGGCTGGCGATAATAAAGACCTAAGTCCAGATTATAGTTATTCGGTACTTTCACGGTTTGACTTAAGTTTGTGTACCAGTAGCTTGTCCACCATCCCGAAAGGTTAACCCCAAAACCAGACTGATGTTGGTAATCTACATAAGCACTTGCAGAGTATTTGGGAATTCCTGCTGCATCATAACGTCCGGCTTTACGTTGGTTTAAAGCGTTATTGTCTCCCCAAACCGTAGCATTGTCCGCATGAAAGCCAAATGGTGAAAAACCAGCAGGTATAATAGAGCTGTATTCAGCATCTAAATAAGTGAAATTGCCCCCAATCGCTATATTTTTTTGAAGTTGCCATCTTAATGATGACTCAATACCTTTTATTTCAAAGCGAGCCATATTTCCGTTCGTATCGGGCGATAAATCTCGTTTTTGTTCAAATCCACTTAGGGTTAAAAATAACTGGTCAGTAATAGGTTCATATTTAAATCCTACTTCTTTTAGCTCACTTTGACTGTCAAAAGCTAAAGGATTAAGTTGATTTCCAGCGCCCCAAATCAAGAAAGGCCCAAATACTCCCGTATTTAATGCAGTGCTTTTGTCATAAGTAAAATAGAGTGTGCTTTTCGCAGTAGGCTTAATAAACGTACTCAGTTGATAGCTCAATAGACTATATTTGTCACTCGAAGAACGGACATCTGTTGGGGTTAAAACAAGTGGGTTTTCAAGTTTTGCTCTTATAGAACTATGGTTAATACCTAAATTAATACCGAATACATCGTTAAAGGTAAAGTTTTGTTGAGTGAATACACTCAACGTATCCCAGAAACCAGAACCCGTATAGACAGCACCTCCTCCATTCGGTGGAAAGCCACCTTTTTCTGCATATAAACCATTTCCAATTGGGTACATGCGCGGTAAATTTAAATAACCAAAATATTGAGAATATTGAGGCACTCCGGCTTGTCCAATCCAACCTCCTGTTGAACCGCTATTGTTAATTAACCCCAGTAAATCACCAGGATTCTTCTGCGATGGATCATTGGTTAAATCATAAGGATTAATATTAAAACTATTATTTGCAGCTAAAGAGGTAAACTTCTCATGACGATATGTTCCTCCGGTACTGCTTTTATTATTAATTTTTACGCCAGCTATTTCAAAATCATAGTCACCTAAAAATTCTAGTCGGTTATCAATTAACTCATGATCTAAATCTGTAAAAAAGCTTCCAACAGAGTCGCCTAAATCTTTGTTATTTTGATAGAGCGTACTGTTTGCAATAGACCAATGGTCATTTAAATCTTTAATTACTTTTAATTGAGTGCTAAATCGCTTGGCACTATTTTTATCTTCACTACGTCCTGAAACATTATCATCTAGCTTGACCAATTCATTACCAGGGATTGATGGATCGTAGACCCAACCTTTAATGTTTCCTGCTTGATCAGCAGTTGAGTTCGGTAAAGGCGTGGTCTGAACTCCACCAACAGCAACATATTGGTTTTTATCGTTCTTCTGACGAGTTTGCCAACCAATGACTTTAGAATTTGCCGCACCTGATTCAAATACTGGAGACCAAAAAGTCGAACCGTTTTGAATAATAGGCGTAGCCCTACCTTTGTAATAAAGGCCATTATCAACCGATTGTTGCGATGCTCTATTCCAGCCATGTGTGACATTAAAATCGTAATAGTCATCGTAACTGATATTCCAATCGACCCTTAAACGATCATTTGGACGCCAAGCAAGTGCCCCATAAAATGCATTAAAATTATTTTTCACATTGTCATAATAGTCATCTGTCTTTTGTGCTGTTGCGCTTACGCGAAATGCTAATTCTTTTGAAATGGGTGCCGTATGATCAATACTGACAGAGAAATTCGGCTCTGCGCCTTTACCTGAGTAAATGGAACCTACAGTCCCAGAGATATTGGTTTCGGCTTTATTAAAATTAGGCTTTTTGGTCAGGTAGTTAATATATCCGCCAGAACCTGAAGTCGGTGCAAAAATTACACCTGTTGGCCCTGCCACAATATCGGCTCCTTCATAAGCATTAAGATTGGTTGGATGGCGAGTACTGTAAATGCGTTGACTATCTTGAAAAACTTCCGAGTTCTGTCCACGAATTTGTGGAGCAAAGTTAGCATTTTGTCCCCCGCCTCGCGTAATGCTAGGTGCATATTTGACGAGATCATCAGCACTGCGAATAACATCTTCTCTAAATTGTTGTTCTGACACTTGGGATACTACACGCGGGGTATCCAATACAGAGCTATCCGTTCCATAAATTGAGGTAACTTTGCGTTTAGGAACTACGGTAGTTTTCTTGGTTGCTCCAGTAACGACTACATCGGACAAAGTAATTACATCACTTTCAGAATCACCTGCTTGCTGTGGCGTTTCTTCGGCAAAAACATATAACGGTAAAGTCGCCCCTAATACGCTAAGCGCAATAACTAAAGGTTTTAATTGAAAAGGCTGTCTCATATCACACTCAGTAAAGTAAATTTACAATGCGTTACGCAAAGCCTATGCCAACCATTAAATGCCCAAATAATTTACCCTAACCATTTGATTCAGTTGTTTTTAATTTCTCATTGTTTACTTATCAATTCTATTCATGTTTATTTTTTCAACAAAGCTGTTGAAATAGAGACACTCACCAAAAACAATAATTATATAAGATATTGATAAATATAGTAAAATTATATAAAGATATTGGCATTTATTCTGCAATACCTTAGAAGATGAAGATCTAATCAGGTATTTATAATGACAAATCAAACATTTCAGTTATCACGTCGAAAATTTTTAACGCAAAGTCTTACGGCGCTAGGTGGCGTCTCTTTGTTGGGCAGTTTATCAGGTTGTGGCCCCTCTCCAGATAATAGTAACGAATCAAAAAGTACTTCTTCAGCAACGCCTAAGCATGGAGGAGTTATACGCTTGGGGCTGATTGGAGGACAACAATCAGGCAGTTTAGATCCTCATCTTTCAGCATCGGGAAGTGGTATTACACGAGGTTTCGCTATTTATAATAAGTTATGGGAATGGGATGAAAATATGCTGCCCCGACTTGCTTTAGCGGAGTTTGCCGAACCTAATCATAATGCAAGTGAATGGACCATCCGTTTACGCAAAGGCTTAGAATTTCATCACGGTAAAACCATTACGGCAGATGATGTGATCTTTTCAGTGAAACGTCTAACAGATCCTAAACTCGCTTCACCATTTCGCAATCTGGTGCAGTGGATTGACCGAGATCGTATTCAAAAACTAGATGAATATACCGTTCGTATTCCTTTCATTAGTACGATTCCCGGCTTTGTTGCATTGCCCGAAACTTGGGTAAACTTTGGAGGAATTGTACCAACTGACTTCGACCCTATTCATAATCCAGTCGGAGCTGGTCCATATAAAGTCAAAGAGTTTATTCCGGGGCAGCGTTCTGTTTTTACTCGTTTTAATAATTACTTTAAAGCAGACAAACCTTATGCAGATAGTTTTGAAGTGATTGATTTTAAAGATCAGGTTTCTCGATTAAATGCTTTATTGGCTGGACAAATTGATGTAGCAAATGCGATTTCACCTGAATATATTAAAATTTTGGAGCAAGCAAAACACATTCAAACTATACGCTCTGCGACCAATACGCATAATAGTTTTGACTTTAATACCCAACAAGCGCCGTTTAATGACCCTAGAGTGCGCCAGGCATTCCGTTTGATTGCAAACCGAGAAGAGTTGGTACAACGAGGCTTAAATGGGCAAGGTCGAATCGCTAACGATCTTTATTCGCCGCAAGACCCAGCCTTTCTCAATCTGCCGCAACGCCAACAAAATATTGCCGAGGCAAAAAATCTATTAGCCCAAGCAGGTTTTAAAGATGGTTTGAATGTAGAACTTGTTACCCCAGTGAGTAGCGCTCAACCGGCATTAATTTTTGCCGAGCAAGCGAAACAAGCCAATGTGAATATTCGAGTTAAACAAGTGGATTTGGCAACGTTTAATGGCCCTGACCGCAGTAAGTGGCAGTTATCGAGTAATGCGTCCAATGTCGGCACGCCATATTTATCGACGGCCGTTGTTAACGATGCTCCAATTTCCACCACCAATCGTGTGAACTTTAAAGACCCTGAATATAGTGAGTTATTTTTTAAAGCACTGGCAGAGCCTGATTTAGCCAAACGCAAAATCCATTTAGCGCAAGCACAAAAAATTCAACATGAACGTGGTGGAATGCTCATTTGGGGATTTAGCCATACGATTGACGCAGCAGCTAAAAATATTGGTGGTTTAGCGCCTGAGCATACAATTTTTCCGACATGGCGCTTTGAAAAACTCTGGAAAGCTTAATACTCGTCTGTAATCACAATATAAAAAAAGCTGCCGAAGCAGCTTTTTTTATGGAGGTATAATTATTTAGGCACTGTAATCACAGAAAGTTTATCTACGCCTACACGTTCAATACTTGCCAATAATTTTGCAACTGTTCCATACGGTACGGTCTCATCAGCATTTAAGTTTAATGCTAATTTCGGGTTACTGCTTTTGCGTGACTTTATTTCTTGTTCAAAGTTCGCAAGTGTAACCTTATCTTTATCAAGGAATATTTCACCTTGTGGATTTACACTAATCACCACAGCTTTGTTTTGATCTGTCGATTGAGTTGGAGCCGCTTTGGGTAAGTTTACTTTCACCGTATTTGTTAACAAAGGAGCTGTCACAATGAATACAATAAGTAAGACCAACATGACATCGACTAGCGGCGTAATATTAATTTCACTGACGACATCGTCTTCTTGAGAGGTAGAAATTGCCATTATGCAAACACTCCTTTCTCTTTAACTTCTTTAGCAGAATTATCTTTAAGCGCCGTATTACCAGTCGTACCTTTTTTAGTAGTTGGTAGTTGGAATCCTGCTTTTTGATTCAGGCTCACGAAGTCCGTTGCAAAATCATCAAGATCTGCGCCAATTGTTTTTACTTTACGCACAAAGTAGTTATAGGCAAGTACCGCAGGTACAGCAACTGCAATACCAATACCCGTTGCAACCAGCGCTTCTCCAATTGGTCCTGCAACGACATCCATACTTGCATTACCTGAATGAGCAATCGCTTGTAATGCATGGATAATCCCAAATACTGTACCGAACAGACCAATGAATGGGGCGTTATTTCCAATAGAAGCCAGTAAAGCTGAACCTTTTTCTAATTGACGGCGTTCAGTTAGAACTTGCTTACTTAAATGGCGCTCTAATAAGTCCTGACGGCTCCAACTGTTTTGTAAATCTTGATGTGTCTTTTCATCTGCTTCAATTAAAGTCTGAAAACCAGTGTTAGCCACTCGCGCTGCTGGGCCTTCACCAAGTTCAGACTTAGTTACTGCATCTGATAAATTTTTTGCTTTCCAAAATTCTTCTACAAAAAGCTTACTTTGTTTTGTCGCTCGCTGCGTCTGGACCACCTTAACCACAATCAGTACCCAAGTCACAATTGAGAAAGCAACTAATAACCAGATTGTGCCGTCATGGATCAATGAATTAATATCTGACATGAAAATATCCTCTTAATTTAAATTTTATTTCGGTAATTGATAATGAATTGGAACATCGACCCAGCCTTCTATAGGGGTTTTCCCTTTTAGTGCAGGTGAAAATTTCCATTGCTTTACTGTTCTTACGGCAGCACTGTCTAGAAGTTTTTTGCCACTACTTTGCTTGACACTGACTGTATCTGGGCTGCCATTTGCTAATACTTTGACCCGTAAAATGACAGAGCCTTCCCAACCACGTTCTAAAGCTTGTTCAGGGTATTCAGGTGTAGGGTTACTGAGATATCCGGCATAACCTTTGGCTTCAGTCACAGGTAAATTGTCATCTGACGCTTTTACAGGCTCAGCCACTTTTTTAACCGGTTCTGCGACTACTTCTTTTGTGATCACTGGTTCTGCAACTTTTTGTGGAGTGGGTTGAGCCACGGCTTTTGCAACTGGCTTAGGTTGCTCCACACTTTTTTGGACAGGTTTGGGTTGTTCCACTTGTTTAGAAATTGGCTTGGGTTTTTCCACCACAGGTGGAACTTTTGGCTTTTCAGTAATCGGTGGAATTTTGGGTTCAATCACTTTAGGTGGTTCAACCGGTTTTACGATTTCAATCACCACAGGTTCGGGTTTATGAATATCTAAAGCTGGTGTCGGCAATTGTTTTGCAACATACCAAATTCCAAGATGTGCTGAAGCAACCGCAATAATTGCGATTAAGACTTTATTCAACTTCACTGGAGCAGGTTGAATAACATCTTGATCATGCCGTGCAAACGGATCTGCAATTTCAGTTGTGGCTGCAACTGTCGCAAATTGCTCAAAGAGCAAAGCCCGCTTATGGGGATTAAAGATTTGATCACGCATAAAAATTTAAACTAAAAATAAAAGATTAAGTAGTAAATTGCACAAGCCATGCCAAAACTATAAGTTATTATTTTTTATAAATTTAATTTTTGTTTTTTAAATGATTGATACAAAAGATGTTGGTTTTCAGACAGTGTTATGCTGTTCAAACAACAAGATCCCTTTGATATCGCAAAGGGATCTAAGTTTATTATTTTAATTTATATCCTACTAAGGGTAAGACTTCTTCAGCCACACGATATGCTTCTTCTAAATGCGGGTTACTGGCTAAAATAAAATGTCCCACCCCAATATCAATATATTCTTGCAAACGTTCTGCGACTTGCTCATAACTCCCGACTAAAATACAGTTTGGGCCACCTCGTACATTTGACATTCCCGCCCACACATTTGGACTCACAAATAAGTCTTCAAAACGGTTGCCCTGCACCAAAGCTTGCTGGCGCTTCACTCCTACAGATTCAGTGTCTTTGCGTTCAAAAGCATTACTATCGACAGCAATGGTTTCATACATTTGTTTAAGCTCTTGAAAGGCTTGTTCTTGGGTTGGGCGCGCTAAAATATCAATACGCATGCCAAATTTAACTTTTCGTTCCGGCGAATTCTGCTCAAAGAAATTTTGAGCCTGTTCGATCACTTTTTTCTGTTGGTCTACAGGTTCGCCCCAAGTTAAGTGGATATCTGCGTGACGTCCTGCGACTTGTAAAGCTGCATCGCTTGCACCTGCTAACCATAAACGTGGAACGTCATATTGATTCATTGGGTATTTCAGGCCACCTTGTTCAACATGGAAAAACTTTCCATCATAATTGAAAGGTGCATGGTGCGAATAACCTTTCACAAATTCTAAAAATTCATTGGTCCGTGCATAGCGTTGATCATGTTCAATAAAGTCCCCATATGCGCGTTGTTGTGCACCGCCTCCACCTGAAATCACATTCCACTCTACTCGTCCCTGACTTAAACGCTGCAAACTTGCAGCCATTTGACTTGCATAAGCAGGATGAATAAACCAAGGCTGAATTGCGATGAGCAAACGAAGTCTTTTAGTTTCTCTGGCCAATGCAGACGCTAACACCCATGGTTCTTCAGTATGTGGAAAAGCAGGAATGAGTGCGCCATGAAAACCAACAATATCGGCTGCTTTCGCTACTTGCTCGACATAGTCATAGTAAGCAAATAACTGATCTTCATGTTGCGGTGCAACACGTTGTGGAGATTGAACTGCTGGGGTTAATTGATTCCATTCACCGCGTGTGTGTAATTGATGTGCTCGACGACCATCCCCATGAACAGGGATTCTCCATAAAAACTCAACTGACATAATGAATCTCGATAATTTAAAGATTTGACGATATTTAATTCGTTATAAGTCTTATGAGCAGGAATCATGCCGTTATTTTTTTAAATTAATTTTTAGCTATACTACTGTTTTATATAAATATTAAAAAATCGAGTTTAAAAGCTGTGTTGATATTTCAACACTTAAACGCTAAAGAGTGTCCCAATCACAACACAACGGCGGCATTTAACCTCAATAATAATTATAAAAAATTATAATTTATTGATTTATTTAAGATAATTTTATTGGCGTGGTTCTTGCTCAATACTCATATATTTTTTAATTCTTATGATGATATGCGTATTTTTCCACGTCTAGTTTTAGGTTTTAGTTTTTTGGGTCTTGTTGCTTGTGGCGCACAAAAAACAGAAGAGACCACCCCAAAACAGTCTGAACAGCAACAACTCCGAATTGCTGTCGTTGCTAATGGCACTTCGGGTAGTTTGGACTTTATTGGTGTGCCACAACTCATTTCACAAGATCAAATTTTTCTAAAAGCATTAAAGCAAAATCACATTGAATTGAAATGGGAACCTGTGACCACTGCTGCTGTAGCAACTCTGGTTAATGAAAGTTTTCTAAATAATAAAATCGATTTTGCTTTTTATGGAAATCTTCCTGCTGTAGTCCTTAACGCAACAGGCGTTAAAACACAAATTGTTGTACCCGGAGGTATTGGTAATAACGTCTACCTTATCGTTCCAGAAAATTCACCTATTAAATCTATTGAGGAATTAAAAGGTAAAAAGATTGCATTACATCGTGGCCGCCCGTGGGAAATTAACTTTGGACAACTCATACAAAGTAAAGGATTAAGCTTAAAAGACTTTCAAATTGTGAATTTAAACCCGCAAGCTGGAGCTGCTGCTTTATCTGCCAAAAGTGTAGATGCCTTTTTTACCTTAAGCGATGCACTTACTTTACAAGATCGCCATTTGGGTAAAATTATTTGGTCATCACAATCTTTGCCCGCAGATTGGAAAATGCGTGCCGAACTCTGGGGGAGCAAAAGTTATATTGAGCAACATCCAGATACCACGCAATTACTTGCTGATGCGACAGTACGTGCAATGGATTGGATTGCGCACCATCAAGATGAGTTTCAGCAAAGTCAAACTAAGTTTGGCCAACCTCTTAGTGTGATTCAACGTGAAAGCCAGAATACGGCAAGCACATGGCAACAAGACTGGTCTCCAGACTATCAAGTCGACTTTTTGAAACAGCATTATTCAAAAGTCATTGATCACGCAGTGAAAAATCAGCTTATTCAAACTCCAATCAAAGCAGATGAACTGTTGAATCCGAAGTTTACCCGTCAAGCGATTCAAAATTTACAGACGAATCATGCTTCAAATAAGCAAGGAAACTAGACAATGAAAATACTAGTAAAGCCACTTATTGAGCAAAATAACGTTTTATTTAAAACCCCACTCCGTAAGAAATTTTCTTCTAAAAAGGTGTATGGGCTGCTCTCTGTGATTTCACCCTTATTAGTATTCCTCATTTGGCATTTGATTAGTTCTTTACAGATTTTCCCAACCCAAATTTTGGTGCCGCCTAAAACTGTCTGGAATACTTTCATTGCGTTGTTACAAAGTGGTGAGCTTCAAATGCATCTCAAAGATAGTCTTTCTCGTCTGTTTTTGGGATTTTCTATCGCAGCAATCAGTGCAATTGCTTTTGGTATTGCCTATGGAGCAAATACTCTCTTTCGTAATTACACCTATATTTTATTTAACGTTTTTTATCAAATTCCAATCTTTGTCCTTATTCCTATTTTTATTTTAGTTTTTGGGATTGGTGAATTATTTAAAATTTTACTGATTATTAAGGCCTGCTTTTTTCCAATAGCGTTAGCAACAGCCGATGCAGTCAAAAATATTCCCAAAAAATATATTGAACTAGGACAAATCTACCAGCTTAAAACACGAGCTTGGCTCAGGTTTATTATTCTTCCATCCATACTCCCGCCGTTAATTGGTGGACTACGAATTGCACTTGGTCGTGCATGGCTGATTTTAGTTGCTGTTGAACTACTGGCAGCTGGAACGGGTATTGGGCAAATGATGGAACTAGGACGTCAAATGTTGCGCTTAGATGTGGTGATGGTTGGTGTGTTTATCACAGGCGTGGTCGGGTTTGGTTTGGATAAAGTTTTACGTTTAGTGGAACAACGCTTTATCTCGCCTGCGCTTAGTTCGGGGGAGAAATAATGTCTCAGCGTTCATTTACTTTAAAACAGACATGGCAACGGCCAATCATTTTAGTACAAGGCTTAGTACTACCATTATTGTTATTAGGCTTATGGCAATACAACTCAAGCTTAGGTGCCAGTCATGCCTATGCATTTGTTCCTCTACAAAACATTTATTTCGCATATATCAAATTGCTTGAAACAGGTGAATTGTGGCTAAACACGTGGGGAAGTCTTAAAAAAGCTGGAATTGGATTTATCTTAGGTTCGATAAGCGGATTAATTTTAGGTACTTTGCTTGCCTATTCAAAAGTTTTAAATGCTTTAGTTTCTCCACTATTTAACAGTATTCGACAAGTTCCATTACTGGGTTTAACACCTTTAATTGCCTTATGGTTTGGTAATGGAGAAGAAGCAAAAATCTTTATTATCGCGCTTGCCTCATTTTTTCCATTAGTCATTAATACATTTCAGGGCCTTAGCCACAATGATGCAAAATACGATGAAATCGCACGTATTTATCAATTTTCATTCTGGCGCAAATTTAAAAAAATACGCCTTCCCCAAGCCCTGCCCCATATTTTAACTGGTCTAAATTTAGCTGTGCCCTTTACTTGGATCACCACTACAGCAAGTGAATTACTATTCAATGCAGGTGCAGGACTCGGCAACTTAATGATGAAAGCCGAGATTAACGCTGAAATGGATATTCTGTTGGTTTGCGCCATAACGGTTACCCTTTGTGGGGCCTTTATGACAGCAAGTATTCATCTTATTTCAAAACGTCTGCTGCAATGGCGTACCTAATTTGTCTTTTTAAAAAATATTGTTAGGAATTTATATGTCTTTCTCACTACTTTCTATTAAAAAACTCAATAAATCTTTTCAACGTGATCAAAATACTTTGACCGTTTTAGATGGGATTAACCTCAACATTGAGCAAGGCGAATTTATCTCGATTGTTGGTAGCAGTGGCTGTGGAAAATCAACACTATTACGTCTTATTGCTGGATTAGATCAAGACTATGACGGTGAAATTTTATTGAATCAAACCCAAATAAAAGGTACCGATTTAAAACGTGGTCTTATCTTTCAAGAACACCGATTACTTCCATGGCTTACTGTTTTTGAAAATATCCATTTAGCACTTGAAGAGACTCCACTCACTCGTGAAGAGAAAAATTTACGGGTAAATGAACATATTGAAATTGTCGGGCTGAAAGGTTTTGAAAAGGCTTATCCACATGAGCTTTCGGGTGGCATGGCGCAACGTGTTGCAATTGCCCGTGGACTCGTCAATAAACCCGATATTTTACTTTTGGATGAGCCTTTTGGTGCTTTAGATGCCATCACACGGAGTCACTTACAAGCTGAGCTTCAGCGTATCTGGCAACACGAAAAAATCACCATGATTTTAGTTACCCATGATATTGAAGAAGCTGTCTATCTTGGAGACCGTGTCATTGTGATGTCAGCCCGACCAGGAAAAATTAAAGAAATTATTCAAGTTCCGTTGACACATCCTCGACATAAAGAAAGTGAACTTTTATTTGGTTTCCGCAATCAGGCACTTAATATGCTAGATCACACAGCATAATTAATTTGAATATTGATCTATATTAATATGATTTAGAAAACAGATAATGTCGTGATATTAATATTCTTTACATTTAATTAATATAGGATAGAGAAAATGGGTTTATCTATTTGGCATATTTTACTGTTTGCAGTGATTGTTATTTTATTATTTGGAACTTCAAAGTTAAAAAACCTAGGTAAGGACTTAGGTGGTGCAATTAAAGATTTTAAAGATTCAGTTAATTCTGATGATCAAAAGTTATTGCAAAACCAACAATACAAAGATATTAGTCCAGTTGAATCACATAATGAAAAACAAAATAAAATATGAGTGATTTATTATTATGTTTAATATCAGTTTTGGAGAGTTATTAGCTTTTGCAATTATTGCGCTTATTATTTTAGGACCTGAAAAGCTTCCTCATACATTAAGATCAGTCCTCCTCAAATACAGAGCAGTTAAAAACCAAATTAGTAAAATTCAAAATGATATTGAAAACGAACTTGACCTGATCGAACTTAAGAGAGTCATGCAAGAAGAGCTGCAAAAAATAAAACAAAATGAAGAGCAGCTCAAACAACAACTCGCTCTTATGCAACAAGAAATTGAAAATGTACAAACATCTGTTTTTACGGAACAAAAAACCAAAGCACGGCGCATCAACGACTATATCTATACCCACTCACAAGATGAGTTAAAGACACCATTTTTAGCTCATTTTAAAACAGCCAATAAATTCAGTGAGGATCAAGCCGCATGACGGAACATATTGTCAGTGAAAGCCTCACTGAAATGAAATATAGCGAACATTTAAAAGAATTAAGAAAACGGCTGATCTATAGCATTGGTATTGTTTTAGCGATTTTTTTATTATTACTTCCGCTTGCTCAGAAGAACTACCATTTTCTTGCTTATCCTTTAATTTCATTACTTCCTAGCAATTCCACCATGATTGCAACAGATGTGATGAGTACTTTTTTAGCACCCTTTAAACTCAATATTTATTTTGCGATTTTATTAAGCATTCCCTTTATTCTTTATCAATTTTGGCAATTTGTAGCTCCAGCTCTTTATCAAAAAGAAAAAAGGTTCGGTATAGCACTTATGCTTTCGAGTAACCTTCTATTTTATTTAGGAATTGTGTTTGCCTATACTTTAATTTTGCCTCTCGCTTTAAAGTTTTTCGTCTTGGCATCGCCTGATAATGTGTTACCTATGACGGATATCAATAGCTATCTAGATTTTTGTTTAAAGCTTTTTCTTGCTTTTGGTCTGGCATTTCAAATTCCAGTTTTAACTTATATTCTTATTTTTATTGGTCTTATTTCTATTCAACAGCTAGAAGCACATCGTAAGCACATCATTGTATTCTTCTTTTTTATTGCAATGTTTATTACCCCTCCTGATGTTTTTAGCATGCTTGCTCTTGCAGTCCCAATGTGGTTGTTATTTGAATTGGGTTTATGGATCACAAAATTCACAACGCAAAAAAACATCCATTAAAAAATGGATGTTTTTTCTATATAAAACCCTTAAGCAATTTCATTTTCATTCTTATTAGGTAGTAAGTTATATCTTGATAAAAGATTACGTAAAACATTACGCGATAGGCCTAACATTTTTGCTGTCTTGACCTGATTGTTCCAGCAACTTGAAAATGCAGTATTTACTATTTTATCTTCAATAATATGCCATGCTTCCCCATCATATTCTTGAAAAAGACGCTTCAAAATACTTTCAAACTCTTGAATAAGATCATTGTCTGGTAACACGGCAGAACCCGTTTCCTCAGAAAATCTTAAATGCTCAAGATCAATTGTTTTACCGCCACTCACCAGCAAAGCATAGTGAATATTGTTTTCTAGCTCACGAATGTTGCCTGGCCAGCTATAGTTCAGCAGCGCATTTCTTGCTCTATCACTGATATTTGGCTTAGTCGTAATGAGCTTCTGAGAGTATGAACTTAAGAAGAAATCAACCAGAGGTAAAATATCTCCTTTACGTTCACGCAGTGGCAAAATATTAAGCACAACCACGTTCAAGCGATAATATAAATCGAGACGAAACTTATTTTCTGCTACCGCTTTACGTAGGTCAACGTGTGTCCCCGATAGAATACGGACATTAATTGGAATTGGTTTTCGACCACCCACGCGTACGACTTCTTTTTCTTGCAACACCCTTAACAGCTTAACTTGTAAGGATAGAGGCAACTCACCTACTTCATCTAAAAATAAAGTACCCCCATCGGCTGTTTCAAAAATACCAGCTCGAGTTTTGTTTGCACCCGTAAAAGCACCAGCTTCATAGCCAAACAGTTCAGACTCCGCAAGAGTCTCGACCAAAGCACCACAATTGACCGCAAGAAAAGGCTTATTTTTACGATCACTTTTCAAATGAATTTCGCGTGCAATTAACTCTTTACCTGTCCCAGACTCTCCTTGAATGATGACACTAGCAGAGCTTGGAGCAATCGTTTCAACTTGATTTAATAATTTACGGGAGTTCTGATCTGAAAAGATAATTGCTTTTGCTCTTATTGGTTTTACAGGAACACCATTATCAGGCAAAGTAATTACTTTATAATCATTATCTAAAAAGGTCTTCATAATTACCCCATAAAACTTATGATATAAGTATTCTAAAAGGCTATATTACATTTCAGTGTGTTTTTTAATAAATAACAAATAAATATATTTAATCCAAAATTCATCTAATTTATTCTGAAAATATTTTCTCTTATAAATTAAAAATAAACACAATCCTTTTTTTATGATATGTTGCTTCTCAAACACAATGTTGTGTTTTTGATTAAATCCAAACACTCTAAAAAATTATAATCCATTCCTATATTTGATTTATATAGGTATAAAGTTTGGCATTTATTTTGCTCATTCATTTAAAATCCACAAAATAGGTTTAATAATGAGCATCGAATTTGTAGGTATGGTTTTCCCTAACCAATGGTCTGAAACCAAAGGAACACGAATTGGCCATAAAATTGACCTTGAATATCTACGTTACCACGCACGGGCACATGAATATGCGGGTTTTGATAAAGTCTTAATTGCTAGCGGGCCAACCAGCCCAGACAGTGCACAAATCGCGGCATACCTTGCCCAACATACAGAACGTCTTGGATTTATGATTGCCCATCGTCCTGCACTCCTCACTCCAAATCTTGCTGCGCGTTCTTTTGCTACGCTTGACCATACTACAGGTGGTGGAAGAATCCGATTACATGCAATTACGGGAATTACAGCGGAGCCTCAAGAAGGTGATTATATTGTTGATAAAGTTCAGCGCTATGAACGGACGGGTGAATATCTAGATATCATCCAGAAACTTTGGAAAAGCGATCAACCGATTAGCTATGAAGGTAAATACTTTAAGTTAGATAATGCTTTTTGCCCTTTAAAGCCAGTCAACGGTACAATCCCGATTTCATTCGGTGGTTCATCAGACATTGCTTATGATATTGCAGTTCGCCATGCAGATCTCTATTCACTATGGGGTGAACCACTGGCTGGGGTAAAAGAGCAAATTACTAAGTTGAAGCTCGCAGCAGAAAAAGCCAATAAACCGCAGCCTCCTGTTAGTTTATCTGTACGTCTTATTATTGGTGCAACCGAAAAACTTGCTTGGCAACGAGCAGAACAGATTCTTGCAGATATTCAAAATAATCCAACTTTTCAAAATAATGGCACATTATCTGGACATAAAATCAAAGGCATTGGTTCACAGCGCTTATTGGCAGCAGCCCAGCAAGGTGATCGACATGACCGCGCATTATGGATGCCAACCGCAACTGCTGTAGGAGCCTATGGTGATACGACTGCCCTAGTTGGTACGCCAGACACCATTATTGCTTCATTACTCGATTATGTGGATTTAGGGGTGACGACTTTCTTAAATCGGGGCTACGATCCGATCTATGATACGGTCGATTATGGTCGTTATATTATCCCCGCTGTACGTGAAGAGGCAGCCAAAAGATTAAAACAAATCGCTTAAATATTTAAAGCAAAAGCCGCTCATTCAATATCTTTGAAGAGCGGCTTTTTTAATAAAGATTTTCTTTAGTGAGAAAATCTTTAGTCCATCTTTTATTGCAAGTCAGGTTTACAAATAGCCTGAATTTTCTCTCCCGCAATCACCTTTTTAGCAAACGGAATTGAATCTTTTAAGGAAGCATTAACAGTTTCGCTATGTCCTAAGCCATGATACAAATGACCTTCGACCACTGTACCTGCTTTACAAGCATCTGCCACCAGCTTCATTTGAGAACGAGCATCTGGAGTTCGGTCATTTGCCCCTGTCCCAATAAATAATGGATGACTAATTTTTAATGTAGGGTAATAACCATAATCATTTGACTGTTTCTCTTGCAGTTTTTTATAGCTTGCCGGCGGATTAGGTTTATATGCTTGTGCTGGCGAAAGCCCTGCGGTTTGAATATCTCCCATAAAACTTGTTAAGCAGGCATTTCTTGCTTGTTCAACTAAAGGAGCAGCTTCAGGCGTGAAAATATCGTCTGTTTTAATTTCTGGATATAAACTTTGTGTCACTAAAAAACTATAGATGCCATAAGCCAGTGATGGGCTGACTTCGTAAGGATTTAACTTTAACTGATTTTTTTCAGGCGTCGCTTCAGGATCTTGATAAATCACGCCCGTACCAATTGAACCCTTAATATTTAAGTCAGGTGCGTACGTTGCCGAGTAGGAAGAAGCCGCAACAGCCCCAGCGCCTCCTTGTGATTGGCCAACAATCACAAACTTATTCGCAAGTGGTAACTTGGTTTTTAAAGCAGCTCTACCACTATCTAAAATACTATAAGCCAGCATGGGGTTATTAATTAACAAGTGTGGTCCTGCAACACCTAACCCTTCGTAATCTGTGGCAACGACAGCAAAACCTTCTTTAAGCCAACGATTTAAATATTGTACATCTCGGTATGATCGTCCACTCCAAGACGGCGCACAAGCATCGGCCAAACCTACAGTACCATGTGCCCATAACACCACTGGCCAACCTTCTTTCGGCGGCGTTCCTTTTGGTAAGTGAATACTTCCTGAAACCACGATAGGTGTTTTGCTATCTTTACCACTGGTAGAACTGTAGAGAATCCGAATAGCCTGACTGTCATTTGCCAAACGAATATAAGGATTATGAATCGCTTCTGTTTTTAATAATTTTCCTGCCTGTTCAGGAATAGCTGATTTCCATGTATAAAACTCGGAAACTCGGCCATCTCCATATTTATCTTCTGGCGTTGGAGCTTTTTGAGCGGTGGCCAAACAACTTGAAGTTAACATCGTTGTGATTAAAGAAAACTTGCATAAAGTTGATAAAAAAGTATGTTGCATTGTTATTTACCTTAAAAACTGTCTCATCATTTTTGATTTAAAATTCGTAACTTACGCGGCCATATAAATACGTTCCAAATGCTCCTTCAGGCGCATTAAAACTATATTTGACAATATTGCCGACCGAAGAATCTTTGGCTTGATCAGGATGGCTATTAAATAAGTTGATCGCCCCTAAATTGAATTTCAGGCCTTTCACGAATGCATCCGCTTTGTAGCCAATATCCAAATCTGCAATCCACTGAGGGTCAAAGGTTTGGTCTAGTGCAGTATTGGTATTATTTAAAGTAGTCCATTTATCGTAGCGACGGACAGCCGTATTCACGCTCCATGCTTGATTTGACCAAAGTGCGCCAAGCGTTAACTTTGTTTTCGGCGCAGCAGATTCAATCAGGCTTTGTGTATTTCGTCCTGCAATACTTGAAACAGGAATTCGCTCACCTTTTGCGGTAATAGAATCTCGAGTTTCGGTAATTTCATTTTTGTTATATGCCAGACCGAGATTCAGATTTAACTTACCATATTGTTCAAGGTTTAAATCATGTTTAAGTGCGAGCTCTAAGCCTTGAGTACGTGTATCTAGTAAATTATTAAAGAACGCCACATTGGCAATATTCGAATACGGTGTATTGGCAAAAGCATTGGTAATTACACTTCCAGTAATATTGTCTGAAAGCAAAATACGATTTTTAATATCGATTTGATAAAGGTCCAAAGTTGCCGATGTATTAACAAGTGGCTTCCAAACAAAACCTAAAGAATAATTCGTCGATTTCTCAGGTTTAAGAGAAGTTCCGCCAATCAGTAAAGCCGCCTCACTTCCTGCAACTAAAGTTCTTTGTTGAACATCTTGCCAACCTGAAGCGGTTTGCACTGTTTGTACGCTATAAGCCGAATAGCCCTGCTGTGCCAATGACGGCGCTCTATAGCCTGTATTTACTGAACCACGTACAGTAAATTTAGGTGATACATCATATTTAGCAAATAATTTTCCGTTTGTGGTCGAACCAAAGTCTGAATATTTTTCACTTCGAACAGCGGCACCCACATTCAAGTCTTTAATAATATCTGCTTCTAAATCTAGATAGATACCATAGACATCACGGCTAATTTTTCGTTCATCTTGGTCTGTAATTCCGGCATATATTCCCGGAACACCAACGCCCAAAGTTGTGCTTGGATTGAAATATGGGCCGCGGGTATAGGCAATCGGATCACCAGCATTTTGCTTATATTGCTCCCAACGATATAAAACCCCTGTAGACAACGTGAGTGGGCTTGCGAACCAGTCAATTGCAATATCACGGCTATAATCTAGCCCTGTATTTAATTGTGAAAAAATATTTTCGCCCAAGTCATAGTTTGAAGGAGAATTTGGCCCGTAACTTGGATTAATGCCATTGCCTTGTTCTGTGCTGACTTTATTTTGTCCATAGGTTGCATAAAGATCATATTTACCTGACTTCTGCTCTCCTTTTTTAACTCCAACTGTCGTTGCAAAATCATCTACAGTGACCAAGCTCAATGGCGAGCGTCCATCTGGATAACGTTCTTTAAAATAGCTGGATTGATTCAGTACGGTTTTGGTTGTTGGGGGCTCATAAAAGTTTTCCCCTATTGTTTTACGATGGCCATAGCTACTAAAACCATAAAGTGCAACGTCATCTGTCAAAGGCAAATCTAGATTGGCAGTCACATTGATTTGATCTTTTTGTTCAGGGGAGCCAAATTTCCACGTTCTATAGGGTGTATTTTGTTCTGTATATTGAGCCTTGGTTGAACCATCATAAAAAGTTCGCGTATCAGGTGCTGTATTACTTGCAGCTTCACGTTTGCCTAAATCTAATGCAACCGTCAATGCACCATCGTTAGGAAGTGCAAAACCTTTCCAAAGATTAACTTTATGTTGTTCACCATCTCCTTGAGTGTAGCCACCTGTTTGATAGCTTACGCCACCTCCATGATCTCGTGATTTCAAAATAATATTAACGACGCCGGCAATTGCATCTGACCCATATTGTGCGGCAGCACCATCCCTCAAGATCTCTATACGCTCAATCGCGCTCACTGGAATTAAACTTAGGTCAGTTACCGCTGCGCCTCTTCCACCTGCATAGGCTTGGCGGGTGAAATAAGCGGATGTATGACGACGTTTTCCATTAATTAAAATTAGAGTTTGATCAGCAGATAATCCTCTAAGTGCAATACTTGGCGGAACCGATGCCCCAAACCCACCTGCAGGAGAACTCGGTAAAGTCACCGAAGGAGACAATCGTGTTAATGCTGCTGCAAGATCAGTTGCACCAGTCTCTTGTAACTCTTTGGCAGTTAAAATATCAACGGGTGCAGGTGCATCAAGTGAGCTACTAATTGCCCGTCTAGAGCCTGTGACAACCACAGATTGTAATGTGATGGCATCCTCTTTATCTGGCAAATTCTTTTGATCATTTGCCAAAGTAATTGAGGCAGTGAGTGTACTCAGTGCAAAAATTGAGGAGTGAAGAATGAATTGAGAAAAATATGTATGCATATTAGCTTCCTTAACGATCTAGACCGATATAGCAAAGCCGATGCCAAATATTTTATTATTTATTATCAATGCATTAAGAAATTTAAATAAAAGAATCATTGTTTAAATTTAAACAATGATTCAAAAAAATGCTTATAAAACTACAGTTGTGAAATCTGTAAATCGCTTAAACAAGTTGGTTTTGTAAATATGACTGATATAACTGAAAGTAAGCTGACTGCTGCTGTATTAAATGCTCATGTGAACCTTCTTCTACGACATGGCCATTTTTAATCACAACAATTTTGTCAGCCTCACGAATGGTACTCAGCCGATGTGCAATGACAATACATGTTCTATTTTGGCATAAGCGTCTGAGCGCATATTGTATTTTTTGCTCGGTATAAATATCGATTGCAGAGGTGGCTTCATCTAGAATTAATATTTTGGGGTTTGCCAAATAAGCACGAACTAAGCAAACAAGTTGCCTTTGTCCATGACTAAGATTTTTACCAAGCGCTCCCACTTCGGTGAAATAGCCTTGCGGCAGTTGTTGCAATATCTCATCCACTCCCAAGTCTTCAATAACCTGGATAAGTTTCTGGTCTGTAGCATCAGGTTGAACTAGACGTAAGTTATCTAAAATTGTTCCACTAAATAAAACATTATCTTGTAAAACGATACTCACATGCTGTCTTAAACTTGCAAGATGAATATTTTGTATTGGATAACGGTCTAGAAAAATTCCACCTTGCTGGGGTTCATAAAATCTCGTTAGTAACTGAACCATGGTACTTTTGCCATGTCCCGTTGGCCCTACAATCGCAATTATTTTTCCAGCTTCAATGTCCAAATTAAAGTTTTGTAAAACAGGTTTGTGGGTATAGGCAAAATCTACCGACTGAAATCGAATATGACCGTTCAAGTGTTCAAGCTTCAAAGCATTCGGTTGTTCTTGAATCGTAGACTGAGTGTCTAAAAGTAAAAATATTCGTTGCGCACATGCTGCTCCATTTGCATAACGTTCAAATAAATCGGTCAGTTCCTGTAAGGGGGCTAAGAATAAAAACACATAGAAAATACTCTCTGCAAACTGCCCTATACTAATCATGCCATCACTATACGCATAACTACCAATCACAATGAATCCGGCAGTAGCTAGAGTTGAGAGTAAACCTGTAAAGGGAGCAAACCAACTGGTCCGCTTGCTGCCATAAATAATAGAGTTATTAAAGTCTTTTAATAATTCTTGATAACGAGATTGATTGGTTTCGGTGTAATTTAATTGCTGAATGATTTTTGCTCCATTTACTGTTTCAACCAAATGAGCAGTAAACCGACTGCGTTCCTCCGCAACTCGTCCCCAATGTTTTTGTGATGACTTTTTAAAAATTGCAGTCATTCCAAATAAAATGGGTAGCGTCGCAAATAAACACCAGAAAAATGGTGGATAGATATGCCAAAGGAGTACTGAAGCTAATCCACAACGCAAAATTGCCGAAAGTAACTCTGGTGGCCCTTGTATTAAAACAGGCTCTAGCGTTTCGACATCACGATCGGCCCGTGAAATAATCCTGCCAGCCTTGGTACGATCAAAATAACCAATATTTAAACTTTGGATATGCTGAAATAACGAACGTCTTAAACCATTAATCACTTTCAAAGCTGCTCGGCCTGAAAGATATTTTGATACGCCCGCTAAAGCAAAACGACAAATCCAACTTAAGATTAAAATGCTAATCGCAATGAATAAAACAGGCTGATTCAATACTATTTTTCCAGCAATGTGTTGAAAGCCCGAATCTAAAATATATTTCACCACCCAAGGCCGAACAAAAACGCTCATCACTTGTAAAATTTCTACTGCAATTAAAGCAAGCAGCAAGTATCGAATGGGATAAATTAAAGGAATAAGTTTTTTTAGCATTCCTCTATGAATTGAGGCATTTGCCAAATTTTCTTCGATTTGTAGATCAGCTGATTTTGCAAATGGGCGGAAATTTTTAACACTGGTATTCATGCATCAATCTCCTGCTGCTCTAACTGAAAACCCATCAACTCTCGATAAAACAAACAATTTTGAACCAATTCAGCATGTGTGCCTTGGGCAATAATATGACCCTGATCAAGCACAATAACGCGATCAGATAAAGCAATCGTGGTTTGTTTATTAGAGTTAATAATGATTGTTTTCTTAAAATGGTTTCCATCATCAGAAAGTCCTGATAGTCGCTGTAAAACTTGTTTTTCTGTAGTGGCATCTAAGGCACTGGTAGAATCATCTAGTGCTAAAATTGGTGAATTTTTTAAAATAGAACGGGCCAAGGCAAGTCGTTGTTTTTGTCCTCCAGATAAGGTAACGCCCTTGTCCCCAATCAACGTGTCTAAACCATTATCAAGTCGTTGTAATAGTTCAGATGCAGAAGCTAAATGTAAAGCCTCTTTCATCTCTTGCTCCGTTGCATCTTGCTTAGCAACTCTTAAGTTATCTGCCAGTGTGCCACTAAAAAAGAAATTTTCTTGAGGAATGATCTGAACCCAATGTCGTAATTCAAATAGGCTCAAATCTTTAATATTCGTCCATCCCATTTGCTCAGAACCAATTAAAACTTGCCCTTCTGTTGGGTCAATAAACCGATTGAGTAAATTCATCAAAGTCGTTTTACCTGAGCCTGTCTTACCGACAACAGTAACGATTTCACCTGCTCGAAATTCAACACTGCATTGCTTTAAAATAAAATTTTTTGTTGTTTTATCCTGAAAGCTGACATTTTCTAATTTAATGCTTAATTCATCACGCCATTGCAACGTTAGAGGATATTGTTGATCTTCAATTGCAGACTTCTCATCTAGCATTTGCCAGATTCTTGTTGCAGACGAGCGAGCATCGGCAAAAATATGTAAGACCTGACCAATGCTTTCAATACGAAACACCAATAAATTTGCCATGAGAATGGCAGCAACAAATTGCCCTACTTGCAACTGATTTTGACCAATTAAATAAGCACCAAAAGCAATGACCCATAAGTAAGAACCCGCAATAATTACTTGCGGAATAGGTAACCGTTTTGCACTTGTCTTGATGGTCTGAATAGAATGATGAATAAATAGATCTACAGCATGGTTAAAACGTTGTAAAAGTTTCTCTTCGAGTTGAAAAGCTTTGACTACCCGAATTCCATTGACGCTTTCTGCCAATGTATCGCTGACTTTTTCATATGCAGATGCAACTTGATGGTCCAGAACCACCAATTGATTGGTCAGTTTAAATAGAACCCAAAGCCCTAAAAAAATAAATAATAAAGGAACTAGGCCAAGCCAAGGATGATACCAACACAAGAGCCCAACGGTTACGGTAACAACCAAGCTTGACTCAAATACTTGACGCCAAAAATTGATGAGCGCTTCTTTTAATTTATCTGAATCACGTGTTGTACGAGATAATACTTCTCCTAGCCCATGTTTCCAGTGCCATGAAACATCTAAATGCTGTACTTGGCTAAAGATTCTTTCCCTTAAAATACTTAGCAGTTGCTGGCCAATGGTTAAAGCACTTAACCCTGCTAAATATTGAATAACAGCTCTAATACTTGCAATACTCGTAAGTAGAATGAACCAAAACCAAGGATTTAAAGGATCAGTGATAGCATGCTGAAATAAGGTTGTTCGTTCACTATGTTTTAAGGTATCAATCGCATGACCGATTGAATACTGTTGAAGTGCTAACCCGATATTTGCGATAACAAATAAGGTCGCCGTCAATACAAAACGAAATGGCATAAAACGATATAAAGCCAAACTTCGCAATAATGGATAATTTTTAAACATAAAAGATAGTAAAAATTTAAGATTCCGTTTTATTGCGAGATTCATGCCAAATTAATGACCTTAAAAAATATTTTAAATTATTGTTTTATATTGTTTTTATAGAGCGCTATTTATGGGGGTGTTGTTTTTAAAACACCAACGCAATTCTTGTGTTGTAATCGCAACAAAATTTGATATATCAACATCATAAAAAAAGATATTAAAAATAATTTATAAATATCAATAAATTAATGAGTGGCATCAATTTTGCTTTAAAGCATGAAAACCACAAAAGGATGTCACGATGACAACACTTCAAACTCAACCATTAAACACACTTTGGTATACACGCTGCCCCGTACCAACTGGTCTAGGCATTTCAATTCAAAAAGGTTGGCTCAAAGAAAAATTTAATGAGCAGCAGATTGAAATAAAATCAATTCGAGAATCAAACTCCAAAGATATTCGTAACTCCCATTTTAACCATACCCTTGCCAACTCAGTTCGACATGGCGGCAGTATTCCTGCAATTTGGGCATATGCATCTGGTCAAAAAACCAAAGTGATTGGCTTATCTTGGGCTGATGAAGTTCAATTGTTATTAACACGCTACGATTCAAACATCAAAACTGTTGCAGACTTAAAAGGCAAACGTTTTGGTATTCCACTGAATCAAGATGCAATTATTGATTTCTCACGTGCACAGGCGATTCGTGGTTTAGAGAATGCCTTAAAAATAGTGGATTTGAAGGTGAGCGATCTTGAGCTGGTCGATTGTTTACGAGTAGATATTTTAGCTGCACAGCAACAACAGCCTGAAGAAAATGATTCTAGTTTTTATGGTAATCGTAACAAAATTAATGCAAGTGCAGAAATTGTGGCATTAATTAAAGGTGATGTCGATGCTATTTTCCTAAAAGGTGCACATGCTGCGCAAATTGCTCATGATTTCGCCCTGCATACTATTATTGATATTGGCTCACATCCAGACCCTATTCTACGCTCTAATAATGGAACACCAAGAACGCTCACTGTTGATGAAGATTTTCTAACGCAATATCCAGAGCAAGCCCAAGCGATTGTCGATGCTGTTTTACAAGCAGAACAATGGGCTCATGCCCATCCCGATGAAACCCGTCGTTATTTGGCAAAAGAGTGTAATAGCAGTGAACAATGGGTTCATGCGGCGTATGGTGCAGATGCGCATCTGAAACTCAACACTAGCTTTGATGAGACTTCTATTGTTGCTTTACAAGACCTGAGTGACTTTCTATACCGCTGGAACTTTATTCCTGCACAGATTAATGTTCGTGAATGGCTGGCACAGGATATTTCTATTCAAGCTCAAGTGGCTTAATACTTCAAAACAAAAAGGTTGTCTTGATGACAACCTTTTTTATTTTTAGCATCCAAATTCAAGTAACCCTAAACTATCGTAGTAGTTAGCATCGGTAATGTTAATCTCTTTAACAACAATTATTTTAACGGAGTCTTATCGAGTTTTATCCAATTTTAGGATTAGCTTTCAGCTGGAGTTACTTTGGTTTCGCCCAAAGTAACCAAAGGCATTGTCATCTGCAAAACCTGTTCTTTTCTTGGATTTATTAAAACCTCTCGTAGAAACAGCCTCTTGTTTAAACCATGCAGGTTGCAGATGACGTTTCCGAGTATCATATTTACTTTCGAACTCGGGTTATTTATTAAATTTAGTCACATTTTCCGCCTGTTTCTTCAGAAGTACCGAGTTGTATTCTCCTGGTGGAATATTATTTAAATAATAATTTCCAACATGATATAGCCTCCAGCGAATTGGATCATGCGTGGTGTGGGTTCGTGCGTTACGCCAGAAACGGTCTAGATTCCATTTCGATAAGGTTGAACTTGCGCCGAGTAATCCAAAAATTTCACTCGAAATTTTTAAAGATGCATGATCAGACTGACTACGGGTAGCAGCAACCGATAAAATCAGTTCCGTTTGTAAGTCTTCATCTTCTACATTTGCCAAATGCTGTTCAAAAATTTGTGCTGAACGATCTAACAATGCCTCAGCCGAACGGACCAAAACAGCAAACTCACCAATTTGTTTAATAATATGAGATTCATGTGTAGGTGAATCGACCCCACTTTCTACCCAAGGTCGAGCATGATGTTGTAAATAATCAATCCCGCCTTGTAATGCCCCTTTGGCAATTCCTGTGTCCATTGCAGCGTGTAAAATCTGAGGCCAAGTGAGTCCCGTACGTAAAACCGTTCCTAAACCACCAGTATTCCGCTTAGCAATATAACGTTCATCAACAATCACATCTTTAAAATTAACAGTGCCACTGACGCTATTATTTTGTCCCATTGCATCCCAGTCATCAAGCAACTCTACTCCCTCTGTATCTCGATGAATTAAAATCGAGACTGGTCCATCATCACTACCCGCAAATAAAGAAATCCATTCTGCAAGTAAAGAGCCCGTAGAATAAAACTTACTGCCGTTTAGAATTAATTGTCCTTCTGCATTCCTTTCTACGCGTGTTTTATGCTGGAACTTATCTTTGCCTCCCACTTCTGCAAGTGCATTGCCTAAACGCTTTCCACTTAATACATCGGCAAGTAATTGATCACGAATTTCATCGTCATAGCCAGTTAAAATTCCTCGGAACATAGTGAAGTGAATCTGTAATAACTGCCCTACACCACCATCGGCAGATGAAATAATTTTCACCACATTGACCAAGGTTGAAATACTGGCACCTAAGCCTCCAAATTGCTTGGGCACAATAATCGCGGTTAAACCGGCTTCTGAAATTAAACGCGCCTGATCATAAGGGACAGTCTTGTTATAACTTGGATCTCGAGCAAATTGATTCAGTTGATCTGCTACCTCATTTGCAATCTCAAGTGCTTCTTGCTCGCTTTGAATATGTCTTACGCTACCTAATTCTAAAAAACTGTGTTGGTTAATATCGTTCATTTTTAACTCCGAAAAATCTGTTCTTTTTTATGCGCTAACTTCTAATACGTTGTTTTTAAACAAGCTTGGCGCATGGGTAAGCAAAGTTTTGGTATATATATGTTGAGGATGACTAAGCACTTGATCTGTTTCACCGTATTCAACAATATGTCCATTTTTTAATACGGCGACTCGATCTGCGATTGCACGAACAACCCCTAGGTTATGAGTCACAAATAGTAAGGTCACACCTTGCTGCTGAAGGTCTTGTAACAGTTTTAAAATAGATGCCTGAACTGAAACATCCAAAGCAGAGGTAATCTCATCACAAATCAAAACATCAGGTTGGCACAATAAAGCTCGCGCGATCGCCACTCGTTGTCGCTCCCCACCCGATAAATCTCTTGGATAGAGTTCCTGAACTTGTATAGGTAGAGAGACTTGTTTAAGTACCTGTGTGACTTTTTCTATGGCTTCTTGTCGAGATGCTCCAAAGAAATGCTGCACAACTTTAATTAAGGTCTGTCCAATCGTATGCGCTGGATTCAAGGCTTTATAAGGATTTTGAAAGATATATTGCAGTTTATGTCGTTGCCGTAAATGACGCTGTTGTCCACGCAATGACAAGACTTCATCTGCTAATGTAATTTGTCCATCTGCATTTTCATTCAGGCCAGCAATCACACGTGATAAAGTTGTCTTACCTGAGCCAGATTCACCAACCAATGCTAAACATTCACCTTTTTTGAGTTGAAATGAGATATCAAAAAGAGCCTGTTGCTGCCCATACCACGCATTAATATGTTCAACTTTCAGCAGTGCTTCTCGATCAGTTTCTCGTTCAATAACCTGATGATCAAGCTCTTTAAAATTAATCACGCCAACATGATCCGAATGGTGACAAGCAACAAAATGCGGGTCAAACTCATCTTTTAATTGAGTTAATTCAGGTTGTTTTTGATGGCATATGTCTGTGGCGAAAGTACAACGTACTGCAAAAGCACATCCGGCTGGACGCTCATTTGGTGAGGGTGCGTGTCCTTCAATTGGAGATAAATATTTACGAATGGCCACATCGGGAATGGCGTTAAGTAAACCTTGCGTATAAGGGTGTTTAGGGGTTTCAAATAGTTGGGTTAATACCGCATCTTCAGCAATTCGCCCTGAATATAAAACAATCACCCGATCTGCAATATCTTTTACAACCGTTAAGTCATGCGATACATAAATAGCAGCAACATTATATTCACGGCATAATTTACGAATGATGTTCAACACCAATGTCTGTGTCGTCACATCTAAGGCAGTGGTTGGCTCATCTAAAACAATCAAACGTGGCTGTAATAAGAATGCCAAGGCCAATAAAATTCGTTGTTGCTGTCCACCTGAAAGTTGATGAGGATAACGCTTGAGAAATAGCTCATCATGAGGTAACCCCACTTCATCTAAAATTTTGGCTACTTTCTGGTATTTTTCAGCGCTTGATAACTGGGCCTGATGGACTTCTAATAATTCAAATAAATGTTGACCAATACTTAATGCTGGGTTGAGTGCCGCTCCAGGATCTTGAGCGACATGACTAATTTTATAGCCACGAACCTGACGTAAAGCATGATCATCTAAACTGAGAATATCTTCATCATCCAGTTCAATAGTTCCTTGAATAATCTTGGCGCCATGTCGTGCATAGCCCAATAAGGCACTCGATAATGTCGTTTTACCAGAACCACTCTCTCCGACCAGACCTAAAACTTCACCTTCTCGCAAGCTAAATGAAATATTAGAAACGATGTGATTGCCGGTGTTTACCAATGCCGCGGTTAAGTCTGTTACGGTCAATACTGTATTTTTAAATGTATTTGCCATATTTATTTTTCCTCAATCCGAGCTGCTGCACGTCCAACGCCCTCAGCCAATACATTCGTTCCGAGCGCAAACAAGGCAATTAAGATGACAGGAGCAAACACGGCCCATGGTTGAACTAATAAACCAGCGCGATTTTCATTAATCATGAGCCCCCAATCTGCTGCTGGAGGTGCCACGCCATAACCTAGAAAAGCCAAACCAGATAACATACCCACTGCCCATGTCAGCATCACACCAAGATGAATGAGTAATGGCGTCAATATATTGGGTAAAATTTCACGGAATAAAATATAAGTTTTTGAATAACCAAGAATTCGGGCAGCTTCGATATATTCCTGTTCCACTAAATTAAGTGCAACGCTTCGTGCAAGACGCACGACTCCTGGAATAAAAGCAATTGAAACCGTTAAAACGATGAGCCAAGGCTGTCGACCTAACATCGAAACGATAAGTAAGACCAAAATAAGATCAGGAAAGGCCATAAAAACATCAGTCAGCCAAGTTACGAACTGATCAATCTTATTTCGGGCAAAAGCAGCTAATATGCCTAAACTAGAACCAATAACTAATGCGACCAAACTGGCAGCTAGCGTCATCCAGATAATTGAAGCACCGCCAGCAAGAACACGTGACCAAACATCATGACCAATATAGTCATAACCTAAAAATGATTTTCCTTCGGGTGGTCCATAAGTCATGCCGACCAATGCCGTAGGTTCAAATGCAACAAATAACGGTCCAACCAATGCGAAAATCAAAACTAGGGCTGTGACTACAAATCCAAAACGTACTTGTTTTTCACGGATTAATGTTTGAAAAAAGTTTCTTTGGTACCAATGAAGTGAGCTCATTTCCCACCTCCTTGCTGAATATTCTTTAACGCATTGCGACGATCGACAGGTTTTACCGTAATTGGTCGGCCAGACTTCCATAAACGTAATGCCTGACGTCGCCCTGGTGAACGTGCTTTATGTCTTTTTGCAGTTCGTATTTTTGGTGTGAGTAAAGTCGTGATTAAATCTGCAATTAAATTAACAACGACCACACAAATGGTGAGCAATAAAACGATTGCTTGAATGGTCGGGATATCCCTCATTTCGATTGCTGCATTAAGTGCATTACCAATACCGGGGTAACTGAAAACCACCTCAATAATGAGAGCACCACTCAGCAAAACTCGTATGGTCAATGCTGTACCCTGCACCACAGGAACCAATGCATTTGGTAAAACATGTTTCCAAATAATCCGGCGCTCAGGAATACCACGCAGTCGTGCAGAGGTCACATATTCCGACTCTAGCGCATCAATCATTGAACCACGTACTAAACGCATCAGATATGGAATGAGTGATAAAGCTAAAGTTAAAATTGGTAAAATTAAAAACTCTAGTTGGCTATAAGGAGACTCATTAGGAATCAGTAACGAGGCCGCTGGTAATATATGTAAAACCGATGTTGAAAAAAACATCATTAACCAAATCGCAATAACAAACCCCGGCACCGCTTTAAACACAATAGAGCTAGAGACAATAATACGATCGAGTTTGCTATCGCGATGAAGCGAGAGCCACACACCTAACACGACTGAAATCGGTACAGTAACAACAATCACGAGGTTCGTGAGTGCAACTGTATTACCAAAATAATTCTGAATAATTTCTAAAACAGGCACATTGGAATCAATCGAGCGTCCAAAATTACCTTGTAACAATTGACTCAACCAATGCCAGTATTGAAGCAATATCGGATCATTTAATCCCAATTGTTCACGAAGTATTTGTACCGTCGCTTCAGGTGCTTCTGGTCCTAAAATGACGCGAGCCGGGTCAGATGGAAGTGCTTGTGTTGCAATAAAAACAATGAGACTAATAACAAATACAACCAATACCCCTGACACCAAACGTGTCAAAAACCAAGGTAACCATGCAGGAAATTCAAATGACTTGGCAATTGTTGGTTGTTGAATAGATGCTTCTATTTTGCTGGATTGAATTGTCATATTGGTTACCCTCTACGCCAGAATTCATCTGTACGCCACGCAGCAAAACCAGTGCGATCAGGGGTTACACCACCAATTTGGTTCGAATGTGCATCAAGGACATTATTAAAGCCCCAAATGAGTAAACCACCTTGCTTATGTTGAATATGCTGTGCTTCATGAACAAGAACTTTTCGTTTTTCCAAATCGGGTTGTTGCAATGCTGCATGCACTAGTTCCGTAAAACGCTCATTCTTAAAACGAGTTTTATTATTTGCCGCACCTGGTCCATCAATTTGCAAAACTGTTAATAAGAAAGGACGTGAAACGTTCGAGCCTGTACTAAATGCCCAATCTTGTTTTACTGCATCCGCAAAGGTAGCAGCCTCAACCTGTTTAACATTAATAATGACACCTGCCTGAGCAGCATGTTGAGCAAAAACTAATGCAGCATTGCTATCTGGGCCTGTATATAAATCGACAGTCAAACTATTATTAAAACCAGCTTCTTTGAGTAGCGCTTTTGCTGTATTTAAATCTTGCTTGCGCTGCGCAATACTGTGGTCATATACAGGATCACTAAACGAATAAAGGTCATTTGCAACTCGTCCTTGCCCAGCTAAAGCACGTTTGACCAAATCGTCTCTATTAGCAATCAATCTAAAAGCTTGTCGTACCCGAAGATCATTGAACGGCGCTTTAGCCGTATTCATATCAAATGATTGCCAAGCATCGGTTTCTGATGAAACAAGATTTAGCCGTTTATTAGATTGAATTAAAGAAATATGCTCAGCACTTACTCCAGATGCAATATCAATTTGACCAGATTGCAAAGCAGCAAGACGCCCTGTTTGATCTTTAAAATCAATAATTTCTATTGCATCGGCATAAGGTTGATTTTCTTTCCAGTAATTTTCAAAACGTACAAAACGTGAACGCTGGCCGGGTGTAAAACTTTCAAGCTTAAAGGGACCAGCACCAACTACATTTTTAACTGGGTCATAATCTGTAGGAACAATACCACCCCAGCTCATCCATGCTTCTGGTAAAGCAACCAATCCCTTTCCTTGAGAAAAAGGAATTTCAACGGTGTATTCATCGCGCTTTTTAATTGCATCTCTTTGCAAAGAATAAAGATAAGCTGCGAATGGCGAGGCAAGTTTTGGGTCGGTCAAACGGCGTAAAGAGAAAATAACATCATCAGCTGTAATGGTTTTACCGTGGTGAAATTCGAGTCCTTTTTTAAGGCGAATGGTCCATTTCGTTCCGTCATTATTAGGTTCAGCAAATTCAGCAAGGGCAAGTTTTGGCTGAATATCTCTGCCCCATTCCCATAACTTTGCATATAAAGGCCAGCCTCTAAACGCACTAGACATACCAATAGGTTTATGTGCATCTAAATTGCCTGCTTGGTTACCATTGATCACTCCAATTTTGATAACACCACCTTTTTTCGGCGTATCATTTTGGGGGGTAGCGGCAGTAGCGCTTTCAGACGATGAAGAGTCAGGTTTAGAACATCCTATAAGGCTAATTGCAGCAAAAGCGCCAACACCTAATCCCGTCTGTTTAATGAGTTCTCTACGTGTAATTTTATTCATGCCTTCTCCCTTAAACCACGACTTCTTGATTCAAGAGGGAATCAATGGATGAATTTTTATTTAGCTTAGGTAACTCAAAACCATGATCTAGCTCTAATAATGGAAACAATAAATCTGCTACCCGATAGGCTTCTCCAATTAAAGGGAAACCAGACAAGATAAAGGTTGATACACCATAGCTTTCGTATTCTTTAATCCGTTTGGCAATATTTTCAGCACTACCAACTAAGGCAGTTCCTGCGGCTGGGTTTAAAATATCGAAACCAAATAAAGATGGGCCAGTCCAAACATTAGGATAAATTTCAAAATCTTTAGCTTGAGGCAAATCACCTCGACGTAATTGTTCTAAGTTCTTTTGAATAGATGGGTTGTTGCTTTGATAACTCTCAAAACTTTCATTTGGAGGAAGCTGTCGTTTAACAGCTTCGATTGCATAATTTACATCAATCTTGTCAAGTAACGACTGAGCATATTGCCAAGCCTCTTCTTCTGTTTCCCGAACAATAATTTGTAATCGAGTCCCAAATTCTAAAGTTCGGCCAATTTTTGCTGCCTCAGCCGCAACCTTGCTAAACTTTTTTCCAAGTAATGGTGGTGTATTCGCAAAACTTAAATACACATCTAATAATTCAACAGAATGCTGAACGCCTTTGGCAGAAGTTCCTGCTCCCCACAAAGGAACACCCTGCTTTTGAGTTGGACCACGCCATTTGGACATTGGAGATCCACCCTCTAAGCGTGGAGCAATTTGAATAAACTCGCCCTCAAATCCCGAGGTATCACCTAAGTAGTTTTGTTGAAATGCATTCCAGTATTCTTTACTAAAGTCATAACGCTCATCATGAGTATAGTGAATGCCTAAAGCTGCCAAACCCTTATCATTTCCATTGACGACATTAAATAACAAACGCCCTTTAGAAAATGCATCAAAAGTTTGCGCATATTTTGCCAAAACTGCTGGTTGGACTTCTCCAGGATGTTGGGCAACCAGAAACTTTAAACGTTCAGTAAATGGAATTAAACTTGCAGCAACAGCAAGTGTTTCATACTCACTTGTACCCATGAGTGAACCGTAAAAACCAAGTCGATCTGCGATAATCGCAATCTGTTGCAAGTGTTCATAATCGGTATCCCACCGCCCAGATTCCAACCAAGGATATGGTCCATCTGGAGAAGTGAGATACCATAAAAGTTTTACAGCCATAGTATTCTCGATCTTTATTTTTTAATCTTTATCTAATTCAGGGGAAGTAAACCCAGCGATTTTGCTTTTTCAGTCAATCCGCTCATTTTCCATTGCTGATGTAAAACCCCTTGCCCGTATTCTCGGCTGCCACCGACTAATTCAGCCAGCAGCTGAATTTGAGCACCTTCTTCAAGCAATAAAATAAATTCAGCAGTTTCCTGTAGTCCTTGGCGTCCCCATACAGTTGCTCCACCATTGGCTTCCAAAATGGCCCGATGTTCAATATCAACTTTGAGTTGATCTAAAATAAAATCCACTTCAGCTTGACGGCGATCAATGTAAATCGGCAACTCTTTAAATAAATGGAAGCGCTGAACAGGCACATAGCGGATCGGTAAAGTACGATGGGTTTGAGCCCATGCGCCTAAATTCGGCGCGTGTACATGAGATATTGTGGTGACATCTGCATGCTCTTTAAAAAGCTTGTTATAGCGCCCACCTGCACTTTTTCTTCCCAATAAAACTTCACCATCAATTGTCTCCACCAATACTTTGCTTTTTTTATCTTTAGACCACGGTCCTGCATAGTTAAAAGTGACTAAGGTATTTTCAGGTCCACGTTCAACAAAATTAACTGTTCCATTTGCAGTAATTGTTCTTGTTTCACGGAATACTTCAAAAGCAAATTCAGCTTTTTCACGGTTCAATTCGATAAAGTCATTGAGTTCACGAGATAATGGCGTTTGAATAAGTGTTGTCATGGTCAAATCCTCTTTAAAAATTTTTATTTTGACGGCGTTTTAAAACTTCGAGTAAAGGACGATGATCAACCCATGTTTCAATATCGACATCGCGCTCTAAGAAGCCATGCAACCAAAGAAAATCTTTTTGTTGTTTTAATAGCTCTAAACGGTCTTTACTTAATGACGGATGTAAAGACTTATGAAAATTATTTCGATAGGCTGTTGCAACACTTTCTGCTCCTGCAATCGTTTCATCTTCTAAAATGACCAAGACCTCATCTAAATGATCTTGTGCCCAATCTGCGGTATCAAACAACTCTTCAAGAAAATCGACGACCACATCAAAATGATCTTCTAATAGGTCTTCATGGACCGTAATGGGACGAGGTGTACCGTTATTAACACGAGAAGTCACATCTTCAAATTTATCTAAATCAATCCCAACTTTTAGGCCACGTTTAGTTGCAGCTTCAACAGCAGAAGCTCCTTTTACATACACGGCATCAACTTCACCTGTAATTAATGCATCAAGACCTGACCAATACGTACTCGCATCACGATTCTCTTTAGATCCAGCACGTTCAGGTACTTCAATAAAATTCACATCACGAAAAGTGAGATTGGCAAGTTGTAAAGCACCACGAATACCTTGCAATGACATGGCTCTAAAAATACTGCCAGCACGTTTGTCAGCATATTCTGGTAAAGCTATTTTCGCATTTTTTAAATGCTCTGGCTGGCTAATATCTGAATCAGGTCGCACAATAATGACTTGCCACTCATCAATCCAAGTCAATCCAATGAGTCGGCTTGGCGCGCCTTCAGAGCGTGCGGCTAACGCAGGTACATTTCCACCCTCTCGGAACAGAGCTGGCAATTGATGATCAAAATGATGGACCGATAAACCTTTACGCGCATCTTGCAAGACAGCAACATCAATGCCGTGTTTTTCAAACTTTTTAACTAAAGTACCGCGTTTTAATGAAATACCTGTTGCTGTGGGTACTGGACATCGAGTGACCCAAATTTCAGACAGGATGTTTTTTACAAATTCTTTAGAATTTTCTTTTTTATCTACTACAAGTGACATACGGATTCCTTAGGATAATTCCACTTTCATCACTTACATTGAGCAGCTTTTATGCCAATTTAATTTATTATTTATTTTCAAATGTTTATGCAAATATAGTAGGATTGGAAATGTTTATATTTCATCATTTTTCAAGGCTAGTGTTGTTTTATCAACAATTATTTTAGACAAATATAACTTTCTATATATTTGTTATGACCACTTTTTAATTCAATGATTTTTTTAGGATGCCAGAACACTATCTTCTAGATATAAGTATCAGAAAGCTAAGATTCAATGTTTATATATAAAAAAACATCAGTTATCTCATCTCACTAATACTATGGACTGAAATCAATTCTACATAGGCTTCATTAAAAAATATCCTTATATTACTGCTCATTAAGGTAACAAGTTCAGTTAAAAAAAAATTAACTCAACTTGTTACCTTATTACTTAAGTTATTGAATTTTATAAGACCAAAAAGGAACAAGTTGAGTTAAACATACGATTTCAGATCTAAAGCTCTCTTTATGTAGGTTTAAGTTATTTGGCTGAACATCACTATTTGAGCAAAAATATGACATTCATCATTCTCTATTTAGCTTTACATAGCTAATATAATTTTATTGATCACCGTATAGCTTTTCTTAGAATCTTTGCTGCACTTAAATTTAGATGATCATCCTTGGCTAAAGAATTAAAATTTAAATTAACTTTCAGATGAACCATGCTCCGTTACTGCTTCTGAAGACAGCCGTACTGTTGGTGCAAGTGGGATGGTGGGCGATCGCTTTAGTTATGGTGCCTCTGTTTCGCATCAAGACTATGCAAACCCAACGTTTAATGCTAATGGTCGTTATCGTACTAATTATGCAACTGTTGGCGGCTCTTATAGTATTGCTAATTCTTACCAACAAGCAATGGTAAGTTTAAGCGGTAGTGTTGTTGCTCACTCACAAGGTATCTTATTTGGACCTGAACAAGGCCAAACCATGGTACTTGTACATGCGCCTGATGCCGCTGGGGCAAAAGTGAATAACACGGTTGGTCTAAGTGTAAATAAAGCGGGTTATGCAGTAGTTCCTTATGTTACGCCATACCGCCTTAATGACATTACTCTTGACCCACAAGAGATGTCGAGCGAAGTTGAACTTGAAGAAACAAGTCAACGTATTGCCCCATTTGCTGGTGCAATTGCTAAAGTAGATTTTGCAACTAAAACAGGCTATGCAGTTTATATTAATAGTAAAACTGCAGATGGCAACAGTTTACCATTTGCAGCGCAAGTTTTTAACCAGAAAGATGAAGCTGTAGGTATTGTTGCACAAGGGAGTATGATTTACTTACGTACACCCCTCGCTCAAGATCGTCTCTATGTTAAATGGGGCGATGAAAGTAATGAACGTTGTTCGGTTGAGTACAACATCAGTAATGAGTTGCAAAATAAACAACAAAGCATAGTTATGACTGAGGCTGTATGCAAATGAAAAGAATATTATTAACGGGTTTTTTATTTTCGGCAGGCCTTGGTGTATATGGTGAAGCTAATGCTGCTTGTACTCCTGAAACTGGATTTAAGACTCTAGACGTTCCTATGGCAGTTGGACGTGTGGTGGTTCGCCCAACTGATGAAGTTGGAAAGGTATTAAGGAAAGCTACCTTCCCTATTTCTTCCAATGGCTCAACTTACTGGTGTGATTCATATGGAGGATATTTAGAAGCTAATCTTACACAAAATTATCCTATTAGCTCCATCGGAAATAATGTCTATTCAACAAATATTCCTGGGATTGGTATTCGTTTATACCGTGAAGCAGAAAATGCTACAAATTTCTCTGGTTATTATCCTTATAGAGCGGCCACTCAAAGAAGTAGAAGGTATACGCTAGCAACAGGGTATTTTGTAGTGGAGATTGTTAAAACTGAAACACAGACTGGCTCAGGTACCTTAGTACCCGGTCGTTATAGTACTTATAATGCCTCTGGCTATTCAGCTGTTCCTTGGTTAACAAGTACTGTGTATGGTAATGCAATTACCATAGCTTCTTCTTCATGTGAAATTCAGGGTAATATCAATAAAGTTGTACAGCTGCCAACAGTTACAAAGGCAGGTTTTAAAGGTGTTGGCTCAACTCAAGGCGACCAAACCTTTGATATGAACATTCTATGTAATGGTGGTATTAACCCAACAGGTTATGAAGAGAAAAACCTCATTAGCTTAACTTACGACTTTACCCAAGACGGAACAAATAATCAGGTCCTAGCAAATACTGCTCCGACATCTGAAAAAGCAAATGGTGTAGGTGTACAGTTACTCTGGAATTATCAAAATAAAAATCAGGTTATCAAAAAAGGTGACAAATTAGCCTTAGGTACTTTGTCTTCTAACCAGACACTTCAATATAATGTACCAATGACTGCCCGCTACTATCAAACAGCAGCAAATGTGACGGCGGGTAAAGTACGTGCAATGGCTACTGTAACTATTGAATATGATTAATCATATTCAATAGTTAATAAAATTAATAATTTTCAAATAATTAAATATTAATAATAACTTTTACTTTCTAAAAATTTCATACTTAACTCGATAGGAATATTTATGAAAAAATAGGTATAGTGGCTGTTAGTGCAATTACATTATATTGGGCTATGTATGAGATGTCTTTTGATAATACCAATACAGTAACGCATAATGAGGCTAGCCAAAAAGTCACATCTAAAAACTTTTCATCATAAGTGCAATATCAATAGATGCTAAACAATTATTTGGACAAGAGTTGTCTAACAAACTCATTACTGACCGTAATGCATTACAGTTTAACTACCCTCAGGGTACAACCGATATCTGTGTAATACTATTTAAGATATAAAACTATCAAGTGTAAAAAAGGGCTGAATCACAGCCCTTTTCTTTCGTTTAGAAATGAATGACAGTACGAATTGATTTACCTTCATGCATTAAATCAAAAGCAGTATTAATGTCTTGTAGAGGCATAGTATGCGTTACAAAAGGCTCAAGTTGAATTTCACCTTTCATAGCATCTTCGACCATTTTAGGAAGTTGTGAACGGCCTTTTACTCCACCAAACGCAGTACCCAACCATTTACGGCCCGTCACTAACTGGAATGGGCGTGTCGAAATTTCTTGGCCTGCACCAGCAACACCAATAATGACTGATTGTCCCCACCCACGATGTGCACATTCTAGAGCCGAGCGCATAACATTGACGTTGCCAATACATTCAAATGAATGATCTACACCCCATCCTGTCATTTCTACGATCACTTGCTGAATAGGTTGATCATAATCTTTTGGATTTAAGAAATCTGTAGCACCAAACTGCTTAGCAAGTTCAAATTTATCTGGGTTGGTATCTACGACAATAATACGTCCTGCTTTTGCTTGACGTGCACCTTGTACAACAGCTAAACCAATACCGCCTAAACCAAATACAGCAACTGAATCACCTTCTTGTACTTTTGCTGTGTTATGCACGGCGCCAATACCGGTCGTTACACCACATCCAAGTAAACAAACTTGTTCGTGATTCGCTTCAGGATTGATTTTAGCTAAAGAGACTTCCGCAACTACTGTATATTCACTAAAGGTTGAACAACCCATGTAATGATAAATCGGTTCGCCGTTATATGAAAAACGTGTAGTTCCATCCGGCATTACACCTTTACCTTGAGTAGCACGTACCGCAACACACAAGTTAGTTTTTCCGGATTTACAGAATAAGCATTCTTTACATTCAGCTGTATAAAGTGGAATCACGTGGTCGCCAGGTTGAACACTTGTTACGCCCTCGCCTACTTCAACTACAACACCTGCACCTTCATGACCTAAAATCGCTGGGAAAACACCTTCTGGGTCATCGCCAGATAATGTAAAAGCATCGGTATGGCATACCCCTGTATGGGTAATTTTTATTAAAACCTCACCAGCCTTGGGTGGTGCAACATCAACTTCAACAATTTCTAAAGGTTTTCCTGGGGCAAAGGCGACAGCTGCACGAGATTTCATCTTTGGGTTTCCTTTATATCATTCGGTACTTATAGTCGAGCAAAATAGATTATGTAACCGTAATACAAGAGCTTAATTTTGCTTAAATTAAAATTGGCTTTCATGACAATCCATCACAGCATAGCCAGTCAGAAACGTCTAAGCAAGCCTGTACTAAAAAAAGAAGAAAACCTCCTAGATGAAGAGGTTTTCTATCAGATTACTTCTCTTATAAACAGCTTATGTTTACTTAGAGGTAAATATCTAGTGGATACGGTGTGTTATCACTAATTGGTGAGTAAAGCGTATTTTCAACAAAGAAACCATTTGGGGCTTGGGCCGTATCAATTGTAATTGAATCGAACATGACTTGCGGATAGGCCCAGATAAACTGCTTCATTAGGCCAAGAGATACGTTATTTTTCATATCGCCAAAAATCCTCTGCCAAATTGGTGTCCGATAAGGTTTGTTTTTGTCGAATCCATAGATATAAGCAATAGATGCATCTGGCACAAATCCAGATAAATAAGCAACTTTATTTGCCGGATAACCTAAATCTTGAGTGGGTATCTGAGAAACGGCTAATCCCTACCAAGTCATTTGTCATACGTGATCTAAAAAATGCTTCAAATCCATTTCCATAATTTGTAATGGCAAAAGACATGGTTTGTGGGTCATCTATTCTCCAGTAAATAGGACTAAACCGATCAATAAGTGTATTTTGGGTAATTGGATGAGGTGATGTATTAGTATTATTTTGCACATTTTGTCGATTAGTTATCATGACGTCATTCTCTTAATGTATTAAGAAGTTTTATATTAAATAAGTATTCTTATTTTACTGTTCAGATAAGTAACAATGACGTTTAAATTATTTACAGTGAATAATTTTAAAAAGCTCAAAATAAACTTAAACAAAAAACTTAATATTATTCTAAAATATTTTTTATACCGAGGAGACTATAAATGTCAAAATTAATACAGCCTATCAGTTTTAAGGCTTTGTTTATATTTACTCCTCTTCTGTTTGTATCAATAGGTTGTAGTGAAACGCTATATTCCCAAACAATCCCATCAGTAAAGTCTTCTTCAGAAAATATCGACTATCTAGAGATCGATACAGCATTAGGAGAAAAGTTACAACCGAATGAGGAAGTAATAGCTCATCAAATAACTCAAGTTATTGAGAAGTCGATTCGTGAACAGTATACGGCGGGAAATGCTTTGCGTGATGCACACCCTAAAGCGCATGGATGTGTTCGTGCTGAATTTCATGTACTTAAAAATATACCAGCTCAACTTGCAAAAGGTATTTTTATTCCAGATAAAAACTATGAAGCATGGATTCGTTTTTCGAATGCTTCTAATGATGCTTCTAGAGCAGATATTGAAAAAGACGCACGTGGAATGGCAATAAAAATCTTAGGTGTATCAGGTCAGAAAATTTTAGAAAATGAAAAAGTGGCCACAACTCAAGACTTTATTATGATTAATCACCCCGTCTTTTTTGTAAATGACGGGCAAAAATACCTTTCTTTTATGAACGATCTAAATAGCCATAATATGATCAGAAAGCTTCATATTCCATTTGCCTTAGGTTTTAAAGGTACTATGAATGCTTTAGGCGCGCGTAATTCTAAAATTGCAAATCCATTATATGCACGGTACTGGTCTATGGTGCCCTATCAATTAGGTTTAGGTGTCGACCGTCAAGCGATTAAATACTCCGTAAGAAATTGCTCTACAGTGGCTACAGCTCTACCTGATCATCCTAGCCATAATTTTTTGCGAGATGCTTTAAAAGATACATTGCAAAAGCAAGACGTGTGTATGGAATTTCTTATACAGCCAAGAACTTCGACTAAAATGCTGGTTGAAGATGCAATGACCGAGTGGAAAGAAAATGAAGCACCTTTTTATCAAGTTGCGACCATTCATATTCCAAAGCAAAGCTTTGATACACCTGAACAGAATCAATTTTGTGAAAATCTCTCTTTTACACCGTGGCATGCTTTACCTGAGCATAAACCGCTTGGCGCAATAAATAGAATGCGTAAAATTATTTATGAAAATATAAGCAGAGTTAGACACGATATCAACTCAGCTCCCCGACAAGAACCCAAAAACTAATTTAAGTATAAAAGAACTGCCAATAATCAAAGCAGTTCTTTATAGTTCAGTATTTGATGAGGATGGCCATAGATTTTCTAATTTCTATACATCAATTTCTCAGCAATAGAGCTTAGGTTGGCTAAATTCTTTTTTATTGGATAATCTCCTTTACTTGTATCTATGGTGATCCGATCAATGAAGTCTGCTAACCATAAAATAAATTCTTCTTCATTTTTATAGCTAGGAATCAGACTGCTATCAAATTTGAGCAATACTTCATCTTGAGGGTTAAGCAGCGAACCACTGAAATCTAAAAAATTATATAAAAATTTTAATTCTGTTCCTGTAATGGCTTTTTTTATTTCTATAATTAAATTATTTAAGCTTTTTAGATAATTGCTTGAAGAATCTTGTTTAATATTTTTAGAAATTTTTTCTGCTAATAGTAAGTATTTTGGCATTTCTATCTCCTTGTCAATTTTTTTATAAAATATGAGTATAAAATTAAAGTTATAAATTTAAGTTTTCAGTTTTTATTGAAGTGTTATTTATTTTTTAAAATTAATAGAGTTTTATGTAAGTTGCAACTTTTTATTATTTTAAAGTGTGAACTACTTTGAATTATATTCTGAGTAAATTAATAGGTTTTATATGATTACTGAATTAAACTATGCTCTTCTTTAAAATAAATAAGCTCAACACTTTTAATTATTGAGCTTATCTTTAATTGGCTTAGTATGACTGAAGTATTTCACTTTAAACTTAAGTCATTTTATGGGAACTCTTCATTTTATGAATTTTCCCGCACTTTCTGCATTCTCTGACTTCATCATGTGAAATATCAAAATCATATTCCCAGATGTGCATGCAGAAAAATTGTCTAATATTATGGAGCATAGACACCTCCTTAAAAAACCAACAATTATGGAAGTTTTTTAGAAATTCAGAATACATCTAGACTCAATTGTCTAAAAGGGAAATTTTTCACCATATCTTTTTTGAAAGGTATGTGAAAAAGCTTAAGTTGAAGCAAAAAGAAAATATTTCAAAATATCTTATCTCCTTACTCAATGAAGATAAGTAAAAGGTAGCACTAATCTATGTATCTGTTTTTATAGGGAACAAGTGATTTCTGTTTAGAATGAAAACTTATGTGAAGAGAACGAGATAAAAAAGAGATTAAGCCACAAAAAACCGCCCCAAAAGGCGGTTGCTGAATTTTAACAGCTATGAATAGAAGTACGGCAGAAACCCTTCTATATTTCTTATCACATTATTTTTCTTCGTCTATAATTTTCATAAAAGCTTCAGATTTAAAATAGTTAATGATCAGTTCACCTTCATCATCTAGATGTGTAGATTTTGCTGGTGTCTTAGCGTTATCAAATTCGCAATTAAACTTAAAATCGGGCGGAATAAATTTTGAGATAGGTGGAAGATGGGTTTCCCCACCTGTCGTCATTCGTTCTATAAATCCAGCTAACCATAAAATATATTCATCTTTATTTTTATGACTAGGCATGAGGCTAATATCAATTTTGACGGCACATTCATCTAGTGGCTTTGTTAAACATTCGTCAAAGTCAATAAAATTATATTTAAGCTTAAACTTTGTACCTTTAATTTCCTTACGAATCACACCTATTAAGTTATTTAAATGCTCGGTCGGAGTATCAGAGAAAAGATCATCTTCTTTAATTTTTTTATACACCTTTTCAGCAATCATTAAATATTGTGGCATTTCCTATCTCCTTCCTTCCTCTTTCTGGCTGGTTGCTTACTCAGCTTTTTAAGGAAGTATGATAGAAATCATGTGTTGTAATGTAGTTGTTGGTAACTTAATTGTAAGTAATGTAAAGTTATGAAATCTGGGTATCTAATAAAACGCATCTTATAGCGATAAAGAGAACTACATCACTGTTTTAATTATAAAAAACGTAAACTATCGAAATAATTGTTTGCAATAAAATACAGTTCACATAATTAGGTTGATTAGTCATATATAACTATAGAAAATTTAAAAAATATTTTATAAGCCAGTGTTTTTATTATATTTTAAATTTTAATCTTTTTGGATTATAACAAAATCATACAGTTATTGTGAATTTTGACATATAAATTGAATATAAGAATGCTCTTATAGCTCTAACTTGGATGCAAATTAAATGCTTACATGATCAATCAGCTATATGAACAGTATAATACTATGGCCTTAAGTGCTTGGGGCTTTACTGATTTACCTTCTTATACAGATAAATATGATCCTAATGAGAAAGATATAGTGATAAAGACAAATAATTGGTTGAATGATGAGGCAGCAGAGGAAAAAACTCAGCAAGGTCTTACTGCCTTTGTAGCTCTTGATGACGCATTTATGAGTATTGCATCACGAATTTATTTAATTAGAAATGCCAAGGAAACGATTGATCTACAATACTACATTTGGACCAATGATTTTGTGGGGAACCTTATTTTACATGAGCTGCTCAAGGCAGCGGATCGTGGCATCAAAGTTCGCTTATTAATTGATGATCAAAACGGTATAAAGCTCGATGGTATATTAAGAAGCCTTTTACAGCATACCAACTTTGAAATTAGATTATTTAATCCTTATAAATTTCGATACTTACGTATCTTTGATTATCTGTTCCGATTTAAAAAAGTAAATCATCGGATGCACAATAAACTTATTATTGCAGATGCATCGATTGCAGTAACAGGCGGTAGAAATATTAGTAGTGAATATTTTGAAGCAAGTAGTAAGTTTCAATTTACGGATATGGATATCTTATTTTATGGGCATGCAGTACGCCATGCCCAAGCTGTATTTGCTGATTTTTGGGAAAGTACCTTAAGTGTAAATGCAACTGAGATTATCGGAACTTGTGCTGAGCACCATTTAAAAGCTTTAAGAGAGCACTATGAACAACTCCACCACGAAGACCATAGCCTCACTGAAGATAAGCTTTACGATGCGCAGAGTTACTTAAAAGAGCTTTTAGAGCATAACCCTATTCAATGGTCTAAGGCCCATTTTGTTGCTGATTCTCCTAAAAAAATACTGGGCACTGCAACTGAACATGAAATGCTTTATGGCCAAGTCTTGTCTATTATGGGTAAACCTAAGCAACACTTAGAATTAGCTTCAGCTTATTTTGTACCTACCCAACAAGGCACTTATTACTTAAAGCAACTACGAGTTGAAGGCATAAAAGTCCGCGCTTTAACAAATTCTTTTGCTGCAAACGATGTTGCGATCGTACATGCCTTTTATAGCCAATACCGTGTAGAAATGCTTAAGAATGGTATTGAACTGTATGAGTTTAAACCTGTTCTGGAACGACGACGTAGAACGTGGTACGAAATCGTAACAGGCAGCGTTATACCAGCAAAAGGAAAAAATAAGTCGAGCTTGCATGCCAAGTTTTTTGATGTAGATGGTAAAGTCTTTATCGGATCATTTAACTTTGACCCCCGCTCTACCTATTTAAACACCGAAGTAGGTTTGGTGATTGAGTCCAGTCAATTACAAACTCAGATTTCTGTCATGTTAGATCAACATTTACCTCAAGTAGCATATCAACTTAAGCTAAATAGCCAAGGCCAAATTACTTGGCTAGATTACCAAGCTAACGGACAAGTCATTGAATATGATAAAGACCCGGGAACCAGCCGTTTTCAGAGAACAATGATTAAAGCTGTCTCTTATTTGCCAATTGAGTGGATGATGTAATTTTCTTATTACAAGAAACCGATTTCCTTAAAAAATTTCTGATAGGCTTCTGCTTTTTTCTCGAGAGCTAATGGATATGCTCTAGAAGATGACGGTAATCGATATAAATTAATATCGCGGTCTGCAAAATAAGTTGATGTAGATGTCCCAATTAAAGGTTTTTCCGTGTTCTCAGGTAAAACTGAGATTAAGGTATCTGTGGCTTTATCGCCCGTAGTCATAATAGTGTGGCATTGAGGAATCTGTTTCAATAAAACCGCTAAGTCTGTCGGAGTGACAATTTCAAGAAACTTATCTGAAGCATTGCCCTTTAGGCGTTTAATTTGATACGCCGTATCAAAAATAGCAATGCCTGTCTCAATCAGAAAGCTGCGGATAGCTTCTTCGTTAAAGCTTTTTTGGTTCTCACTTAAAAAATAAGTTTTATCTTGAAAAAAGATTAAACCAAAAATTCTCCACATATCGTTTTGAAAGTTCGGATAGTAAAAGTCCATCTTCCATTTATTACGTGGCGGTGGAAAACTTCCCAACATTAATAAACGGGCATTTTCTGGCAAAAACGGTTGCAGTGGATGGGTTTCTATCTCAATTATCATAAAAAATCAGTATTTACTTCAAAATTTATAAATAACTTAACGTATTTTAAGGTTAATCACGAGTCAAGAAGTGCAAATTATCTTAATTAAATGTATTGAGGTGAAACGTTTTGTTGTTTCGCCTCAATCATTTCTAATTTTATATTCATGCTAAAAACCAAAAATATTTAAGAATTTAAAACTTTAAAGACTTTCCCTGTTCTGGGATGAGCAAAGGTATTATCTTGATCTAAATTGATAACTTTATCTGAAATCACAATCTTGGAAAGTGGTAACCAGTTTTGTTCGATTTCAGCCGAAGCTAAATTTTTCTCTAATGTATTTTCAAAAATTTGCTCTACCACAATTTCCATCCCACACATACTTTTCGCATTAACTTCTTTTAAAATATGGCGCTTTGACATTCTAATCTCCATTTTTTTATTCTTAACATAAAAAATAGTAAAGGGTGTTTTGCTACAATGTGTAAAATTTAACATTTGAAGTGTTTTTTTTGTTTTAAACATATTTATTTAATAATTAAATGAATAGTGGAATATCTTTAAAAATAAGTTTTATTATTAAATTAACTTATTAAAGCTATCTTTATTTTAAGTAAAATTAATTTTATAAAAAATAATATTTAAAGGGCCCACGTATGAACCCTTGCATTTAACTTTAAACCTGGACAGCATTATCGAGTGAATTGTCATCTTTACTCTTATTATTATCCTTACTAATCAATGAGTCGGTATCACTATCAGTAGAGAAGCTCTTACTGTTCTTTTGCTTTTTCTTGTACATACACATGCCAATCGCAATACCTGTTCCTAATACTAAAATTGACTTTAACATTTTGCACCTCTTCAATTGACGGAGAAACTTCTGAGAAATCAACTTAAATTAATAGCATATTCTTTGTTATTTAAGGGCTTTCATTTGAGCCGCTTTTGTAAGGTATTTAATTTTTATGTTAATTAAAAAGTATAATATTTTGAGAAAATAAATTTTGATACAGAGCAAAAAGCCTATTCTCAAAACAGAATAGGCTTTCTACTGTATTTCAGGATTAAGCAGTATTATTAATTGCTTTAAGCAATCTTATTTATGTTTAAATACAATTCCAATGTATTTAATGCTGAACTTTTAGTCAAGATAGGAAAGCGATGATTTGCAATTAATTGGCTATTCTTGTGATGAGGTTCTCATTTTGTAATTAAGCAAAAGAAAACGCCCATTTCTACTTCTCAAAAAGAAATGAGCGTAAGTGAAAACCACTAAAGACCTGAAATACCAAATGTTCTTACATTTAGTAATGTTGATTCTAATTAACTTAGCAATTGGTTGACAATTAAACTAGTTGTACTTTTTTTAGTCATTTCGGCCAATAAAAAATGTAAAATAATTCGCTATTTTTAATATATTTAGCAATAAATTATTTACTTAGGATGCGATTGAGCACGGTTAGCCAGTTAGAAAAACAAATTTTTTCTATAATCTCATTCGAATAATGTCGCTTTTGCATTGCTTCAATCAGTAGGTGTAGTCCCCTTACATCTTCAATTTCATGACTAATCAGTGCTCCATCAAAGTCAGAACCAAAACCGACATGATTTTCTCCCATTTGATCTATTAAATATTCAAGATGTTCTAAAATTACCTCAATGGATGTGTTTGCATCACGCTGCCCGTCTTTACGCAAAAATGCGACATCAAAATTTAACCCGACTATGCCTTTAGAGTCCTTAATTGCTTTAAGTTGGTTATCTGTTAAGTTTCTGGCTTGTGGACATAAAGCATGAACATTTGAGTGAGTTGCGACAATTGGCTGCTGAAGAATGTTAGCTGTATCCCAAAAAGCTCGTTCATTCATATGGGAAACATCAATCACCATTTTTTTATCAGCACAGCGCTTTATAAATGCTTTACCTTCGTTTGTAAGCCCTGCTCCGGTATCAGGTGAATGCGGAAACTTGGCATTTAAACCATGTCCAAAACGACTTGGTCTATTCCAAAGTGGACCGATGCTACGAAGCCCAGCATCATAAAATACATCGAGTAAATCTGGATTATGTTGTAATGCTTCAGCACCTTCCATATGCAATACAATGGCTAACTTTTGCTGTGTTAGGCAGTGCTGGATATCCTGAACAGTTGTGCAAATTTGAATGTCGTTAGAGTACTCGGCAAGTTGTTTTGCTAAATCGAGCTGTGCCAAACAAATGTGTTCAATTTGCTGTTGCGTGAAGTCAGATGCGTCTTGGTCAAATAGTTTGTTGGGATGATGCTGCTTAACATAATGAAAAGGCGGCAAGAAAATAGCAAACATACCGCCAACAAAACCGGCTTGTTGGCAACGTTTTAAATCGAGATGTCCGGCTAAACCTTCTTGAATAAAAGCTTGAGCAGGATTGTTATAATCACTTAACCACAATCGGGTTAGTACATCATTATGGCCATCAAAAACAGGAAATGTGCCATGGTTCATATCGGTTTTCTCATAGCTAATCATCTACAATATTTTGAACCGGAATGTTTTGTTTAACCGTGAATTGCTTTGAATTTCGGCTATTACGGAATACCAATTTTTCCAGAGAGGAATCAATTTCGCTCTCGGCACGTGCCTGTTCAATGAGTTGATGATACGGCGATTTACCACAAACAGGGTCTGCGTTACTTGCGTCGCCTGTTAGCATATAAGCTTGACAACGACAGCCACCAAAGTCGCGGTCTTTATCTGGGCAACTACGACATCCTTCTGGCATCCATGCATCACCACGGAAGTGGTTAAAACCGGTAGACTCATACCAGATTTTTGATAGGCTTTGTTCACGAACATTTGGGAAAGAAATCGGTAATTGTCTTGCTGCGTGACAAGGCAGTGCCATACCATCTGGAGCAACTGTAAAGAAAATTTTACCCCAGCCACTCATACAGGCTTTTGGCCTTTCTTCGTAATAATCAGGCACTACAAAAATAAGTTTGCAAGGATGATTTTGCGCTTTTAACTTTTCCCGATATTCATTGGTAATACGTTCGGCACGTATGAGTTGTTCTTGTGTCGGTAATAAACCCTGACGATTTAAAAACGCCCAACCATAAAACTGACAAATTGCTAGTTCGACTGTATCTGCATCAAGTTCTAGGCAAAGCTCAATAATTTTATCGATCTGGTCAATGTTATGCCGATGAATTACAAAATTGAGGACCATCGGATAATCATATTTCTTAACAAGTCGGCACATTTCATACTTTTGTTCAAAAGCATGTTTCGACCCTGCTAAAGCATCATTAACGACCGGATCACTCGCTTGAAAGCTAATTTGAATATGGTCTAGGCCAGCTTGCTTTAAATGCGAAATACGCTGTTCGGTAAGTCCCATGCCTGAGGTAATCAGGTTGGTGTAGAAGCCTAGTTGGTGTGCATGCGCCACAAGCTGTTCCAGATCTTGACGCACCAAAGGTTCACCACCGGAAAAACCGAGTTGTACAGCTCCCATTTGACGCGCTTGATCAAAAACATCAAACCACTCTTGTGTGGTCAGTTCATTTTTATGCTGTGCGTAGTCTAAAGGGTTTGAGCAATATGGACATTGTAGCGGGCAACGATAAGTTAACTCCGCTAATAACCATAAAGGTAGGCCAACACCTTCTGTCATACTAAATCAATCCAGTGTTGTTGCTGGGCAACTAACATGTAATCAATAACATCGTTGTCAATTTCAGCTATATCACCAAATTGTTGCTTGAGCTGGGCAATAATTGCAGAAACATTATTTGTCCCATCAATATACTGTCCAATGGCCCCTGCACTTTCATTTAATTTGATCATGCCTTCAGGATATAAAATGACAAAGCCATTTTGAGCAGGCTCAAATTGAAAGCGATAACCTTGGCGCCAAGTAGGCACAAGATTTACATCAAATTGTTCTTTATTCATTTAAATAGTCCTTTGTGCCATACCCGTTCTTGAGTCACGCTATGATACGGTGCTTCATTGTGTACATATGCCAGTGTTAAAGCATCCAAAATGCTCCATAAAATATCCAGTTTAAACTGTAATATTTCCAGCATTCTTTGTTGTTGTTCATGAGTAGTAAATGAATCAAGCGTGATTGTTAAACCATGTTCAACATCACGGCGTGCTTGACTTAAACGAGAGCGGAAATATTCATAGCCCTTGTCATCAATCCAAGGGTAATGCTGTGGCCATGATTCAAGTCGAGACTGATGAATTTGAGGCGCAAATAGCTCAGTTAAAGAACTGCTTGCTGCCTCACGCCATGACGCACGGCGTGCAAAATTTACATAGGCATCTACAGCAAATCGTACACCCGGCAAAACCAATTCTTCGGAAATCACTTGCTCACGACTCAAGCCTACAGCTTCGGCTAACCGTAACCATGCTTCTCGTCCACCGCCATCAGGATATTCGCCATCTTGGTCAATCATGCGTTGAATCCATTCTTGACGCACACGTTGATCAGGACAATTTGCCATGATCGCGGCATCTTTGAGCGGAATATTGATTTGATAGTAGTAGCGGTTTGCAACCCAAGCCTGAATTTGTTGTTGAGTGGCTTTACCTTCATACATCATCACATGAAATGGATGATAGATATGATAATACTGACCTTTATCAATAATGGCCTGTTTAAATTGTTCGGTCGTTAAAGCTTCAGGTGTTTGAGTCATGTTTCACCTTAGAGTTCAATTTGCATGCCATCAAAGGCAACTTCTACACCATTTGCTTTTAGTTCAGCAAATTGAGCAGAGTCTTCATTTAAAATCGGATTGGTATTGTTAATATGAATTAGCACTTTCTTTGGTGTATTGAGTTGGTTTAAGTAAGATAACGAACCGCCTTCACCACTAATATATAAATGCCCCATTTCACGGCCAGTTTTTTTTCCTACACCAGTTTGCTGCATTTCATCATCTGTCCATAATGTGCCATCAATCATGACGCAGTCAGAATCTTGCATAATCTGCATGATTTGATCGTCAATCTTTCCCAAACCTGGCGCATAGAACAACTGCTTGTGTGTTTTATGATCTTTAATAATCAAGGCAATATTATCGCCCTCATGCGGGTCATGGCGATGTGGAGAATATGGGGGTGCCGCGCTTTGAATAATTAAGGGTAAAAATTCTAAATTTTCGAAACCATCAATTTTAAAAGCTTGTTTAGGATCAATTTGGTGATATTGAAGACCACCATTCCAGTGTTTCAGCATATTGAATACCGGAAAACCCGTGGTGAGATCTTGATAGACCATTTCAGTACACCACACATTCATTGGGCAGCCTTCACGTAAAGTTAAAAGTCCAGTGGTATGGTCAAGTTGGCTATCCATTAAAATAACATTGGTAATACCAGTATCACGTAATTTTCGCGCTGGTTGAGCCGCTTTAAAATCAAATAATTGTTGACGGATATCTGGTGATGCGTTTAATAAAATCCAGTCTACGCCGTTTTCTGAAATTGCAATTGAAGATTGAGTACGCACTTTGGCATTAATCGTACCTGTACGAACACCATGGCAATTAGGACAATTACAGTTCCACTGAGGGAAACCGCCTCCAGCTGCTGAACCTAAAATATAAATATGCATAAAATTAATATCTTATTAGAAAGACATAAGCCCTAGAACAAGACTAGGGCTTATGACAGATTTGAATAGAAATGATTAACGTGCTTCAAAGTACATTGTTACTTCAAAACCAATACGTAAATCAGTGAAAGCTGGTTTTGTCCATTGCATAAATTTTACTCCAGTCAGTATTAATCTCGTGAAATGAATCACTTGATTAAATCACATAAGGCAATTAAAAATTTATTCTAATTAAAAATGCCACGTTTGTAGATAAGCTCGGAACAAGATATTGTTCGATAATTGTGTTTTTTGTCCAAATTTTAATAAATCCTGATCTTTCAAAAGCATTTGAAAAGTCATAACAGGTCAATGTTCTGTTATGACTTATGCCTTACCCAGCTAAGTTCATCAAGTGTTGCTGTGCAATATAAAGTTCTTCTTCCGGCTTAGGATGACATTGCACCCAAGTTCCATCAGCTCGTAATTCCCATGCTTGACGATTGTCTTTCAAATAGTTGTTTAGGCCATCTTCAATGACTTGTTTCTTTAATTTTTTATTTTCAATTGGGAAGCAGGTTTCAATACGAGAGAACAAATTACGTTCCATCCAGTCTGCACTTGCACAATAAACTTTTGTATCGCCATCATTATAAAAATAATAAACCCGCGTATGCTCCAAATAACGACCAACGATTGAACGTACTCGAATATTCTCTGAAAGTCCTGCAACTTGTGGTCTCAGGCAGCAAATTGAACGAATAATTAAATCAATTTTTACACCAGCTTGTGATGCTTTATAAAGCGCGCTGATGAGTTGTGGTTCAGTAAGCGCATTCACTTTAATGATGATGTGTGCTTTTTTACCAGCAAGGCTATTTTTAATTTCTTGTTCAATAAGTTCTAACAACTGAGAATGTAAGGTAAATGGCGCATGAAAAAGCTTTTTAAGCTTTGCCATTTTGCCCATACCGGTCAGTTCTTGGAAAATTTTATGGACGTCTTCACAAATTTCCGCATCATTGGTCAGCAAACCAAAATCGGTATAGATTTTGGCATTCACTGCATGATAGTTGCCTGTACCTAAATGCACATATCTTTTGATTTTGTCTTGTTCACGGCGGACCACTAAAATCATTTTAGCGTGAGTTTTATAGCCAACAATGCCATACACCACGACTGCGCCAGCTTCTTGTAAAACGTTTGCGACTTCAATATTTGATTCTTCATCAAAACGTGCCCGCAACTCAATAACCGCGGTTACTTCTTTACCATTACGCGCAGCTTCTGCAAGTAGCTGTACGATTTCCGAGTTGGCACCACTACGATACAAGGTTTGTTTAATTGCCAAGACATTTGGATCTTGTGCAGCTTCCCGAAGGAACTTGATAACAGGTGCAAAAGAATCAAATGGATGATGAAGTAGAACATCTCCTGCTTTTAACACATCAAAAATCGGTTTTTTCGTGTACAAAAGCTGAGGCAAAACTTGTTGATATGGTTTATAGCGCAACTCTGGTAAATCAAAGTTTGAAATAAAACGGGCCAAATTAACGGGGCCATCGACGTAGTAAAGATGTTCTGCATCTAAATCGAATTGCTCTAATAAATAGTTAGCAATTTCTTCAGGACATTTTTTTGCTACTTCCAAACGAACTGCTTGGCCAAAACGGCGTGAAGATAACTCACCTTTTAAAGCAGCAGCCAAGTCTTCTACATCTTCAGAAACGGTTAAATCGGCATTTCGAGTTACACGAAATTGATGACAGCCCGTCGCTTTCATACCCGGAAATAAATCTGAAATGTGCTGATGGATAATGGCCGAGAGCAGAATGTAATGCTCTGCGCCGCCAGAAATATGTTCTGGAATTTTAACAAGCCTTGGTAACGAACGCGGTGCCGGCACAATAGCTAAATCAATTTGACGTCCAAAAGCGTCTTTACCTTCTAAAGTTACAATGAAGTTTAGACTTTTATTGACCAGCCTTGGAAATGGATGTGCTGGGTCTAGACTGATTGGCGTAACTACAGGTTGTACTTCTTTAAAAAAATACTCTTTAATCCATTCTTTATGCTTTTCTAATATATCGCCGTGCTGAATAAAATGAACGCCATAGCCTTGGAGTTGCGGTAACAAAGTATAGTTTAAGATTTTATATTGCTCTTCAACCGCCTCATGAGCATTTTTTGAAATTTGCTTTAATACTTCTACTAACGGTAAACCTTCTGGTCCGGTTGCCTGACTCATCAAGCTAATTTTCTGGATCAAACTTGCCACACGAATTTCAAAAAACTCATCCAGATTACGCGAAAAAATAATTAAAAAATTCAAACGTTCCAGTAATGGGTGTTCAATATCTTTGGCTTGAGCAAGCACCCGTTTATGAAACTCTAATAAAGAGAGTTCTCTATTAATATACGTTTCTAAATTGTGCTGGTTTGAGCTAGCTAAAGTGGGCAATGATGTCATTCTTGACTCTTATACTGGGTAAAAAAGTTAAAATGAATAAAAAAGATTAATTTATGAATGTATAACCGATTTTATCCACCGGACATTTTGTAACTGCTTTATTGCAAATTCATGAATTTTTTATGAAAACCTTAAAATTAATATTTATTTTTGCCTTATTTACTTCCTTCTAGTCATCCATATCTACCATCATCTTAACATTAATTTTTTAAAGATCATTCTATTTCGATTCAGTTTCAATTTTCATCAAATATTCATACTCTATGCGTATTTTTTATGCATCTTAATTCATCAATTGATAAAAAAATGACGACTTTAAACATACTATTTAAGACAACATCTTTATGTCTGGCAATGGCCTTATTGGTAGGCTGTAATGATAACGATGACAATGATTCAAGCACACCAGCACCGCGAAGTAACCAAACCGTAAATATTTTAGCTTTCAATGACTTTCATGGAAATTTAGAACCACCTAAACGTTACGTTGAAGCAGCGAATCCAAATGATGCATCTCAAACTGTACGTATTCCTGTCGGTGGTGTGAGTTACTTTGCAGATGCAATTAAGAAACTTAAAGCTCAAAATCCCAATAATGCTGTTGTGTCAGCAGGTGACTTAATTAGTGCTTCCCCGCTCACTTCTTCGTTATTTCTAGATGAGCCTACTATTGAAGTCATGAATGATATTCAAATTGACTTTAATGCGGTTGGAAATCATGAGTTTGACCGTGGTACAGATGAATTGCGTCGTTTACAAAATGGCGGTTGTCAACAATATACCAGCACTGCCCCATGCCAAATTAATAAAAACTTTAGCGGCGCAAAATTCAATTTCCTTGCAGCTAACGTGGCAATGAAAAATGATACAAGTAAAACGATTTTTCCTGCCTATAAAGTCAAAACTTATGGCGGGATTCCTGTAGCTTTTATTGGTTTAACACTTAAAGCGACTCCAAGTATTGTTTCAGCGGCGGGTATTAAGGATGTTGAATTCCGTGATGAAGCGGATACGGTAAATGCGTTAATTCCTGAACTCCAAAAACAAGGTATTGAAGCCATTGTCGTCGTTGTCCATGAAGGTGTAGCGCCAAGTACGAAACTCAATCAAAAAACATGTGATGGCTTAAGTGGGCCAATTTTAGGTATTTTAGATCGGTTAAATCCGGCAGTTGATATTGTTGTTTCGGGGCATACACATCAGTCTTATATTTGTGATTATGCAACCAAGAATCCGACTAAACCGTTTTTACTAACCTCAGCTGGCCAATACGGCACGCTTATTACCGATATTAAGGTGGAGTTGGATGGTAAAACTGGCGATATCATTAAAAAAGATGCTAAACAAATTCCGGTTCAAAGTGAGGCCTATACTTCGGGTACAACCACTGTAAGTCTGACAGACCTCTATCAAAAATTTAGTAAGACACCAAGTATCGAAGCGATTTTAGATAAATACCGTCAAGCAGTAACCACAATTTCTGGACGTGTTGTTGGAACTTCTACTGCCGTTGTGAGCCGTACACAAGTCGAAAGTGGTGAAAGCCCACTAGGTGATATGATTGCCGATGCACAGCAAGCCGCTGCTCTTCAAGCAAGTAATCAAGGCTCGGATTTTACGTTAATGAACCCGGGTGGTGTACGTGCTGATCTACTAATTAACAGCAATAACCAGATTACGTTTGGTGATATTTTTGCAGTTCAACCTTTCGGTAACTCGATTGTGACTTTGAGCTTAACCGGTAAACAGATTAGAGATGTGCTTGAACAGCAATGGTCTGGTGCAAATGCAAATTCACCTAGAATTTTACAGCCGTCTAAAGAGTTGAGTTATCAATATGCGGCAAATACATCTGTTTCACCACGAGCAAGTAACATCATGGTTGCTGGTTCACCATTAGTTGACACTAAAGTATACCGTGTGACGGTAAATAGTTTCTTGGCAGATGGTGGTGACAACTTTACGGTATTAAAAGAAGGCCAAAACCGTGTCGGTGGTGGTCAAGATATTGATGCGCTTGAAAACTATGTTGCACAAAACTCTAAAGATTCACCGTTAATTATTCCGGCTACGACTCGTATTAAAGTCATTAAATAACTCATTTAAGAATGCATAAAGGACAGTATGATGCTGTCCTTTATTTTTATAACAGTTTAAAAGATTTTTATTCGGTATAAAGATTGAGTTCAACACTACTAATGTCGACTCCGGTGTTTGCAAAAATAATATCCGTAACCTCATGAAGTAATTCTTTAACTTTCTCATTTTCAAAGTTCAAGGCTTCAGAGGTTTTGAGCGAAATGAGGTTACAGCTCATCTTGTCTTTTCTAAGCTTATAAATACTTTTACTTTTTCCTAAAAACACCCTTTTGATGATTTTACGGTTTTCAAACTCAGATAAAATTCGATAAATGGTACCTAACGTAATTTTATGTTCATTTTTAATTTGCGCATAGATACTTACCGCGCTTAAGCCTTGTGGGTTCTGATTTAAAATCTCAAAAACTTGTACCCTCGATTTTTTTATCGGTAATCCATTTAATAATGATTTTGATATTGTCGTCATCTTACTTAACCTTAATGTCTAGAAATATAGGAATTTTTTAAAATTATTTTGACTATATTTACCTGAAAATTATGGAAATGATTTGATCTATAAATTAGAACTTACTACCCTATAAATAAGCTCCGAGCTAATTATTACGTTTTAAAATAACTCTCATATTATCCCTCTCTTTGCTTTCTACATGTACGCACTTTGCGAATAGATGCATTCTTGAACTGAACCATATGGCGACCCTCTTCATTAATGTCACTCTTCAACATTATTTTATATAATGGTTAACATATGATAATTATTATCATTTGTATTTAACGGTGTATCATATACACATAAGTTTTAATATTCAATATTAAGTAATTATCAAATACATAATGATAACCATTATATTGTATTGATTAAATAATGATGAATTGCATCCATCCTCTATTATAAGTATTCATTTCGACCCATATAAAAAGCAGATCAATGACCTGCTCTTTATATCTTAAATACAGAAAGTTAAATGATTTTTATTCTAGAGGTAGTGCATCTTATTCTTGTATCCATGCTTGGATTACTTGTTGTGTTGTCATAACTTGAGCACATCGTGTACTGGCATATTTTAATGCCATATCGTGCTCTTCTCTGCTAAAGTCAGCCAGCGCATCACCACATAAAAATGGCTGTATGTTTAGCATAAATGCTTCCGCAGCACTCATTAGACAACCAATATGTGCATATACACCACAGATAATGAGTTGATCGCGACCAGAGTCTCGCATGAGTTGTTCGAGCGGAGAAAATTTAAAAACACTATATCTCCACTTAGTAAGCACCGTATCATTTTTTTGAGGTGAAATTTTCGGAAAAATCTGTGTGATGCTTGGCTCATCCTTTAAACCAGACCCCCAAAAGTCGGTTAATAACTGCCGATATTCAGGTGACTGGTTGCCAGGTTGTGCTGTATAAACAACGGGAATATTAGACTGGCGAGCAGCATCAATTAATGCCTTAGTGTTTTGAATTAGTTCTGGAATAGGTTCTTGGGTTAGATCATAGAAATCTAAAAAATATTGCTGCATATCATGAACCAATAAAGCAGCACGATTGGTATGCAATGGCCAATTTGTTTTGTTTGGAGTAAATTCGTGCGCTTGGGGCATGCTGTAACTTGCAATCTTTGGAATACTCATTGGTATTTTCCTTTTCTATCTTTAAAAATATTTGTTCTTTAATTTCAGTGTATTGTTGTGCTGAAGTAAGCTTTAAACCCCAAGTGTAGCTCCTCCATCTACCACTATTTCTTGCATTGTAATTTGGGCCGCTCGGTCCGAAAGTAAAAAGCTCACGGTATTGGCAATATCATCTGGTTGCGCGAGTTTCCGTAAGGGAATACCTGTTCGGTACTGGCTTAAATCACCATCAATTACTGCAGGTGGAGGTGCATTATCTGTCCAGAGTTGTTGCTGCATTTGAGTGAGAGTAGATCCAGGTGAAACGATATTCAGCCTGACTTGATAAGGGGCGATTTCAAGTGCCAGATTGCGACAAAAATGACTTAGTGCAGCCTTAGTGGTGGCGTACATACCAAGTTGCATACGTGGCATACGCGCACTATTTGAACTAATAGTGACAATGCTACCCCGCCTTTTTGCACAAAAATGTTTAGCAACTTGTTGGCTGATCGCGATAGGCGCCATGACATTGACCGCAAAAAGTGTTTCCCAATCTTCCGTTTTTGCTTCAAGCATGGAGCGCATAATTAATACTCCTGCTGCATTTACTAACCCCGTAATTTCGTATTTTTCTAACAGCTCTGAAATTAAAGTTTGTGTTTCTTGTTGATGGGTAATGTCTTGTGAGATGCCTTGCCATTGTGAAGATTGATCTGACGTCATTGTTTTACTGATATCCCATTGTTCAGGATTTTTTTGACAGTCAATACCAATAACATGATACCCCTGATCTAGTAGTTGCTTGGCGATAGCCGCTCCTATCCCTCTTGCAGCACCTGTGACCACGATGGTAGAGCGCATGTGAATACTCCAATTTATATTATAAAGAAATCTATAAATATAATTGCAAATAATTATCATTATTATCAATAGTAAATGGATATAAAAGTTCAAATTATGATCTGATACAAATGAGTTACAGCTTAAAATTACAACCTAAAACATTGTTTTATAAGTAGTTTATAAAATTTAAAGGTCAAGAATATTTTGTTATTAATAATCATTTTCAATAAGACAGGTTTTGATTTATTCGACTAAAATCAGATTTATGGTTTGTCAAACCTAGTAACTTTTTAGGGTTCAATTTCCCGCAGGCTCAGAATGAGTTCTCTATAACTCCGACTCTCGTAAGTTTGGAAATGCGTATAAAAAATGAAAAATTATAAAACCCACATTGTTTCGGTCAGTTGTTTAATCTCTTGAATATCATGACTTACATAAATCATCGGAATTTTAATTTCCTCTTTTACTTTCTGAAAAAAAGGAATAATTTCAGCTTTATGATTCGCATCTAATGCTGATAAAGGTTCATCAAGCAGTAACAGTTTAGGTGAATATAACAATGCTCGACCTAGTGCCACGCGCTGCTTTTCTCCACCAGAAAGTTTGATAGGCATACGTTGTAATAAATGCTCTAACTTTAATAATTCAATAATGTAATCTGCTTCAAAGTGACGTTCTTGTTGGGATAGACGCTTAAGACCAAATAATAAATTTTGCTTGACTGTTTTATGCGGAAAAAGCTGAGCATCTTGAAAAACCAATCCAACATGCCGCTTTTGTGTACTCAAATTAATTTTTTGATCTGAATCAAACCATGTTTGGCCCTGTATCTTAATGAGTCCACTATGCGGTGTGTTCAGCCCTGCAATGGCATGTAAAATGGACGTTTTACCTGACCCAGAGGCTCCAAATAGCCCAATAACAGAAGCATCTGACTGGAAATTAGGTTCACTATGAAACTGACCCATTTGTAGCTCAAAACGGCAATCAATCAACATAATTTTACCGCCCTAAACGCTTCTTTTGATAACGATGAAACCACTGGGCAAACCATAATGCCAGAAAAGCTACACTTAACGATAAAACAATAAGCCTTTGAATAGCAGCTTCTGTATCGGGTTGTTGCATTAAGCTATACATGGCTAGAGGCAAAGTCCGTGTTTCATTTGAAATATTCCCCACAAAAGTAATGGTGGCCCCAAACTCTCCTAAACTGCGACAAAAACATAAAATAGCACCAATTAAAATGCCACTGCTGGCAAGAGGCAAAGTAACATGAAAAAATGCCCCTAAAGATGAAGCTCCTAATGTCTTTGCTGCCATTTCTAAACGCTGATCGACCAGTTCAATCGCTAGACGAATAGATTGCACCAATAGTGGAAAACCCATCACTGCCGAAGCAAGAACGGCGCCTTTCCAGTTAAATGCAAAATTAATTCCGAGTGGCGCCAAATATTGCCCAATAATGCCGCGGCTCCCAAAAACTTGTAAAAGCAAATAACCAGGAACCACTGGCGGTAGCACTAAAGGTAAAAATACCAATGTTTCAATGAATGACTTACCCCAAAAGTCTTTACGTGCCAAAAACCATCCCACACAAATTGCAGGAATAATACTGACCACAAGACAACTTGCTGCCACCTTACAAGAAAGTTGCAGTACACTGAGCTCTTCTGGGGTTAAAGAAAACATCATGGCTTGACTGGAGCCAACACACTAAAGCCATATTTTTTAAAGACAGCTTTAGCTTGGTTGCTTTGTAAAAATTGATAGAACTTTGCTGAGTTTGAGTTCTTTTTAATTATCCCTACAGGATAAATAATTGGTGAATGCGTATTTTCTGGAAATATGCCAGCTACATTCACGTCTTTGCTAATTGCAGCATCGGTTGCATAGACAATACCGACCTGACATTCACCACGCGCAACAAAGTTTAAAGCAGCTCGAACATCTTCTGTTTCAACTAACTTTGGCTCAATACGATTCCACCAACCTAAATTAGTAAAAGCTTGTTTAGCATATTTGCCTATAGGCACACTTTTGGTATCTCCTGTACAAATCTTTCCTGTAAACACTCTATTGGGATCGGTCGTTTTATCTAGTTTTATGTTTAATGATTGCCCTTTAGGGGTAATTAGAACCAGACGGTTGCCTAATAAATTTATACGGTCATTTGCTGCAACTAATTTTTTATTTTGCAGATAATCCATCCACTGTGTATCTGCTGAAATAAAAATATCTGCCGGCGCACCTGCTTCAATTTGTTTAGCTAAGGTTGATGAACCCGCATATGAAGTTTTAACTTCTATATTATTCTGTTTTTTATAAATTTTTTCTAAATCGTTAATTGCATTCGTTAAGCTTGCTGCTGCATAAACAGTAACTGATTCAGCCTTGGTTGGAACATTAAAGACCAATCCGATGCTGAGGACTGAACAGGCGAAAGACAAATTTTTTATCTTCGTATCACTTACCATTATGTTTACCTTTTTTGTGTTTTTTTGCAGCGATATATACCCAAGAATATAGCGCTACACGAAGATTATGAAAAGCATAATTCATTAAATATAGATGACTGGAATGCAGCAGTGCTTTTTCGGCGTGTACTTGATATTAAGCAAAAGCTATACCAAATTAAAAGATTTCATCGTTATGCAATCTTTTATCTTAACCTTTTAAATAACTACTCATGATTTGGTAATCATGCTCTAAAGCTTGTCGGGCATTGTTTTCCATTTGACGGTAATGCTGTAAGACTTTCTGGCCTAAAGCTGTAACAGCTGCCCCACCACCATGTGTTCCCCCCGTTTGTGTTTCCACTAAAGCTGTTTCAAAGCATTGATTCATGGTGTCGACTAACTGCCATGCACGGCGATAGCTCATATTCATAGATTTTGCAGCTTGTGAGATTGAACCAGTTCTCGCAATTGCTTCAAGTAAATCCGCCTTACCCGGACCAAATGCAATATTTTGCTCTAAAAGAATTCTAATTTGTAATTTTAAGTTTTGTTCTTTCATAGACTTAGTTCACAAAGTTTCATTTTTATGCTGCTTAACATTATAGGAAACTTTAATAGCTTAAAACACATACAAATTTAAATCTCTACTCTTTCTTCAAAAGAGTTCAATTAAAAAATCAAAACTGCACAAAGTGGATAAAGATCTGGAAAAAACGGATAGAGAGCAATGCTTAATCGCGGTTCAATCAGTTAAAAGCTGATTGATTGGAGGATTGAGTAAATGACCTCATCTAATTTAAAACAATGGAATGATTTTATAGATGGATGTATCGACTTCCGTCCTAACGATGGCGTGTTCCGTATTGCACGCGACATGTTTACCGAGCCAGAACTATTTGACTTGGAAATGGAATTTATTTTTGAAAAGGTTTGGATTTACGCATGTCACGAAAGTGAAATTCCAAACAATCATGATTTCCTAACCGTTCAAATTGGCCGCCAACCGATTATTGTAAGCCGTGATGGTAAAGGCGAATTACACGCGATGGTCAATGCTTGTGAACACCGCGGTGCGACCTTAACACGCGTTGCTAAAGGCAATCAATCTACATTTACCTGCCCGTTTCATGCTTGGTGTTATAAATCAGATGGCCGTTTGGTTAAAGTCAAAGCGCCTAGCGAATATTGTGAAGATTTTGATAAATCAAGCCGTGGTTTAAAACAAGGCCGTATTGCCAGCTATCGTGGATTTGTATTTGTAAGCCTTGATACTCAAGCAACAGATTCACTAGAAGACTTTTTGGGCGATGCAAAACTGTTCCTTGATTTAATGGTTAACCAGTCGCCAACAGGTGAGCTCGAAGTATTACAAGGTAAGTCATCTTATACCTTTGCAGGTAACTGGAAGCTACAAAATGAAAATGGTCTAGATGGTTATCATGTAAGTACCGTTCACTATAACTATGTCTCTACAGTTCAACACCGTCAGCAAGTCAATGCATCAAAAGGTGCCGAACTCGACACGCTCGACTACAGCAAATTAGGTGCAGGTGACTCAGAAACTGACGATGGCTGGTTTAGTTTTAAGAATGGCCACAGTGTTTTATTCAGTGACATGCCAAATCCGACAGTTCGTCCAGGCTACAGCACAGTTATGCCATATATGGTTGAAAAATATGGCGAAAAATATGCTGAATGGGCAATGCATCGCTTAAGAAATTTGAACTTGTACCCTAGCCTATTTTTTATGGATCAAATTAGCTCACAGCTTCGTATTGTTCGCCCTGTGGCATGGAATAAAACCGAAGTCATCAGCCAATGCATAGGGGTTAAAGGCGAATCTGCTGAAGCACGCCGTAACCGTATTCGCCAGTTTGAAGATTTCTTTAATGTGTCGGGCCTTGGTACACCAGATGATCTAGTTGAATTCCGTGAGCAACAAAAAGGTTTTCAGGCACGGCTGGAACGTTGGAGCGATATTTCGCGTGGTTGTCAGTCTTGGGAATATGGCGCGACCAAAAACTCACAAGATTTAGGCATTCAACCCGTTATTACTGGCCGAGAGTTTACCCATGAAGGACTCTATGTAAATCAACATGGACACTGGCAACGTCTCATGCTCGATGGCTTAAATAAAAAAGCATTGAAAATGCAGGATATTACTTTTGAAAACAATGCCGTAATGGATGAGGTGTAACCATGTCACAAGAACTACATTTTGCTGTATCTCAGTTTTTGTACAAAAAGGCAGAGCTTTGTGATGCTTATGACTGGGATGCCTACCTAGAGCTTTACGATGAAGATAGTGAATATCATATTCCACAGTGGATTGATGACCATAATTATGTTCAAGATCCAAATCAGGGCTTGTCTTATATTTATTATGCGGACCGTACAGGCCTTGAAGACCGTGTATTCCGTATTCGTACAGGTAAAGCAGCATCTGCAACTCCGTTACCACGTACTTTGCACAGCATAAACAACATCCGAGTTAAAACACTGGAAGATGGTCTTATCGAAGCAAAAGTTGCATGGCAAACGCTTTATAATCGTCAAGGTTTAGAAGGCTGTTTTTACGGACACGCTACTTATCTTTTGCGTCAAACCGCAGATGGTTTCCGTATTCGTCGTCAGCACAGCATTTTGCTGAATGACAAAATTGATTCCGTTTTAGACTTCTATCACGTTTAAGGGGAATGAAAATGGGACATTCAGTTGCACTTAACTTTGCCGATGGCAAAACCTTTTTCATTTCGGTAAATAACGACGAATTGTTGCTTGATGCAGCAGTTCGTCAAGGAATTAACCTGCCGTTAGACTGCCGCGAAGGTGTTTGTGGTACCTGTCAGGGACAGTGTGAAACCGGCATTTATGAACAAGAATATGTTGATGAAGATGCATTAAGTGAACGTGATTTGGCCGAGCGAAAAATGTTAGCTTGCCAGACGCGTGTAAAATCAGATGCAGCTTTTTATTTCGATCATGATTCTGCTATTTGCAATGCTGGTGATACCTTAAAAATTGAAACCAAAGTGACTGCGGTTGAGCTGGTTTCAGAAACAACAGCAATTTTACATCTTGATGCGAGCAGTCATGCTGAACAACTTCAGTTTTTGCCAGGTCAATACGCTCGTTTGCAAATACCAGATACTGAAGACTGGCGTTCTTATTCTTTTGCAAATAGACCAAATGCGACCAATCAATTGCAATTTCTCATTCGTCTCTTACCAGACGGTGTGATGAGTAATTACTTACGTGACCGTTGTCAGGTTGGACAAAGCCTACTTATTGAAGCACCGCTTGGTAGTTTCTATTTACGTGAAGTAGAGCGACCGCTGGTTTTTGTGGCGGGTGGAACTGGTTTATCAGCTTTCTTGGGAATGCTTGATAACTTGGTTGATCAGCCTAACTCGCCTGCAATTCAGTTGTATTACGGCGTAAATAGTGAAACCGACTTGTGTGAACAACAGCGTTTACAGGCCTATGCAGAACAGCTACCCAACTTTAGTTATCACCCGATTGTGACTAAGGCAACGGAAACTTGGCAAGGTAAAGCCGGTTATATCCATGAGCACTTAAATAAAGATCAACTGGCCGAGCAAGCTTTTGATATGTATTTATGTGGCCCACCGCCAATGATTGAAGCCGTTAAAAATTGGTTAGATGAGCAAGCTCTGCAAAACTACCGTATCTACAGCGAGAAATTTTTACAGAGCAATACCTCACGTTAAAAGTATAAATAGCTTAAAAACTACTAAACCTGAAATGATTCAATATACTCTTATAAGGGGTATATTGAATTTTTGCATTTAAATTAAAAGCTTTTATATATCAATAATATAAAATAATGAATTCCGACAAAATAAATTGACCAGTTCGCACGGATTTGTTATAAATTTTGATAGATCTTAAGGAATAAGATCATGATGAGATTAAGTTATAGCACCTTTTATATCCCCCTATTCTATTTCTCGAATGTATTAAATTGATGGACAAAATCCGACGTAAAAGTTTGAGAAAATCACAATAACTAGCGGTTAGATTGGTCTATATCTTGCTTATATCTCATTGTATTTTACGCTTAACTTAATTTTTAAGTGCCGTATTTACTTATTGCACAGTGAAAGTTTAAAACTTTTGCAACATAGGTAAATACAGGAGTGAGCCAAAAGGGATAAATATGAACCAAGCCAACTCCCACGAACTCAATGGACGTCATTTTCAAAATGAGCCGATCTTTACTGATCATAATTTGGTGTTCGATCACCACGATTTAAGCGAAACCTGCCGAAATGTAGGCCAAATTTTTAAACCGCATGATCTTAAAATCCCTCATCAGAAGCGAGATTTCAGTGCAACTATGCACCATGTTAAAACAGGCGCATTGTCTATTAGCCGCTTGGAATATGGCGCAGATGTCATTATTGAACCAGATCATCTTGATAACTTTTACTTAATTCAGATTCCAACTCAAGGCTATGCAGAAATCGAGTTTGGTTCGCAAAAGTTTATTTCTTATTCTCAAGTTGCTTCTCTTATTTCACCTCAGCAATCTTTACGTATGTGCTGGCATGCGAACTCACCCCAGCTTATTCTAAAAGTGTCAAAGGATGATTTTACTTACCATTGCCGTCAACACATTGCGGATTCAGAGAATAACTTACTCGTTTTTGACCCTAAATTAGATTTTTCTACCCAAGGTGGAGCCTATTTTTTACAGCTCGTTAGAACATTGATGGATGCTTTAGCATGTGATCAGCACCCGCTCCATCATCCATTAGCCTTTAAACAATTTGAGTCAAATCTATTTAATGCACTGATTTATGGTCAACCCAACAATGCATTACATAAGCTTGATCATTATAAAGAAAAAACGGTATCTCCTTATTTCGTGAAGCGTACAGAAGCCTATATTAAAGAACATTTGCATGAGCCGCTTAATGTCGAAATTCTGGCCGAGCATGCAGGCGTGAGCGTAAGAACCCTATTTACTGGTTTTAAAAATTATTTGGGGACAACCCCAATGTCTTATTTAAAAGAATTACGTTTTGAACAAGCCCATTTAGAGCTCATGCACAATGAAAATCTATCTGTCACTGACGTTGCATTTAAATGGGGATTTACCCATTTAGGCCGTTTTTCACAAGAGTACAAACGCCGTTATGGTGAGTTACCTTCGTCTACTCGCCGATCTGGTCAAAATGAAGGCTCAGGCTTAATTACTTCAATTTTTTCTTAAACTAAAAAATAGATAAAAGCCTTTTATATTTTTTGATATAAAAGGCTTTTTTTATGACTTAGAAATGATGAACATAACGAACTTGTAGTCGCGTACCTTCTGGGCGGTTTTCAGCGTCTTGCTCAAAATAAGCATTTGCAACCAAGTGATCATTTTTAGAAAAACTATACATCGCCCCCGGACCAATTGCCCAGACTTGCTCACGTCTACCTTTAACTTTTTCACCATCCACTTCAGTGTCAGTGATTTGTTTTAGCCAATAGCCATTTAGTCCCAAGCGGAACTGTTCAGTAATGGCATAGTCTGTTGCGAAGTTTGCATGAATTGCTTGCCCAGCTTGCATATCATTTGCACCTGCAAACGCATAGCTTGGGTCATCATTTTTAAAGTTATAGAGATAATGGATACGTGTTGACGCAGTCCATTTGGGATTAAACCAATATGTGGCAGCCCAATACGGGTCAAATGAAACAGCGTTATTACTTGGGTTAATATCTTTTTGCTGGTCGTATTCGCCAGTAGGTAAATTCACCTGAAACTCAAAACGATGTACAAACTTCGGCCCTTGCGCACCCATGACTGGATCGAACTGAATAAAAGGTCCGATCATAATATCCCCAAAGCCACTTTGGGCCTTAATAGCAGCATTATTCAAGCCATCATCCATGTCCATTTTGCTGACAAAAGGAATTAAAAAATTCATGCCTAAACTGGCTTTATCTTTTACTCGAACATTTGATAAATAACTAATCTGTTCAACCAGTACTTGATAATTTAAATCTGTTTTAGGTAAACCTAGTTTTTGCCCATTGGCATCGACCAGTTTATTGCTATCGTAATTTTGAAAATAGGTTTGAGCATACCAGCCGGGCCCTGCAGGTAATCCACCATCGAGAAAGCTAGTCATGCCTAAATTTACGGTCGGTAAATCATAGGCATATGTAACCCACGGCAAACCTAATAATGTCCCTGCTAAAAAGCCATGTTTAATTAAAGTGCTTTTCATCTTCTTATTTCCTATAAAAAAATCACGACCGGATTGATCGTGATTGTGGTGAATTAATGTGCTAATTCTGGATGCTCAGCGGCAATCCGATACTTTCCTGCGTGAAATACCAATGGTTCACCTTGGCGTTGTTGGTATTGTTCAATTTGACCAATAAAAATCAGGTGATCTCCGCCTTCATACTGATTTACATTGCGGCAAACCAAGGTTGCGAGTGCATCAGTTAAAATTGGCACGCCAGCATTGCATTGTTGATGAGCAATGCCTGCAAATTTGTCTTCGGCACCTCGAGCAAAATGTCCCGAAAGCTGATGATGCTCTTGTGCCAACATGTGAATAGCAAAATATTCAGCTTCTACAAAATCAGGCAAACTTGGCGCCGTTTTTGAAAGGCTCCACAAAATTAATGGCGGATCTAACGACAGAGATGAAAATGAATTGGCTGTCATGCCTATTTTCCGGCCATCTTTACCACGAGTGGTAATCACGGTAACGCCAGTTGCAAACTGACCAAGCAAATTACGAATTTCTCTTGGGTTTTCGGCATTAATCGCTTGTAAAGCTAAAGTGTCAATTGTGTCCATTTTTAAATCTCCCTTTGATATTTTGACCTTAGGCCACTTTTGCTGTGTTTCTTGAAGCTAAGAATGCTTGAGCCTGATTTGCATCAAACCACCACGGAGCAAAGGCGCGCGGGTCATCAAAGTTATTGGCCATAATTGAAGCAATGCTCTGGTTCTGGCTTGCAGCTGCTAGGAGTTCAACGACATGAGGCTCTGGTGGTAATAACAAGCTATTGGTCCAAGCCACGACTTTTTCTGCATAAGCCCAATAGCGTTCAAAAGTTTGAACCATCCATTGTTCGCTAAAGCTTTGATTATCATTGGCTAAAATGGCATCAAAATAGATCTTGCTACACTTAGCCGCATTGTTTGAGCCTTGACCGGTAATTGGATCATTGACCACTAAGGCATCTGCCATGCCAAAAATCTTTTTGCCAGACGGTAAGGTTAAAACGGGCTTACGTACCGTCGGCGGGAAACGCCCTGCCAAATAACCGCCAGCATCAGTTAATTCAACATTTGCGCAGCGTTCATATTCCCAAGGCACAAATTTCTTGAGTAAGTCCAGACTACAATGCAGGTGCTGTTCTGGTGTTTTCACATCTTGCCAACAGTCCATTGGCCCGTTTGGAATACCTTCAAACACCATAATGTCGCAAGACCCATTGATGGTTAGTGCCGGAAATGAAAAGTATTCCCCGACTTCAGGAATAATGTTAAAAGTCACACGTGAATAAGGTGAAATTGGCTTCATGTTTTTGACGTAGGTCAAAGCCAAAGCGCGCTGCGGTTTATCAAAAACACTTCGTACATTATCACGTTCAAACTGTTTAACAACTTCACCTTTACCAGCCGCGAGCAATACAAGCTCGTAGTCGTTTGCGAGTTGTTCTAACTCTTCTATTCCTACATCTTGAATCACCAATCGACCGCCACGGCGTTCAAATTCTTCCATCCAATATGGCATTTTGACGCGTTGATCGACCGATTGAGCGTAGCGCTCAAGACGAGCGCTCCATTCAAATGCTTTACCACCATTTTCAGGATTAACTAAAGCTAGCCCAATGCCTTCTACGGCTGGACATTGTTCTTCCCAGAAATTTAGTCCCAAGTCACGTTCAGTTTGTAAAGCGGTATGAAACATACACTGGCTTGACATGACTTTACCTTGACGGATTTCATCGGCAGTTCGGTTGGTAATCATGGTTACCTCGTAACCTGTATCTAATAACCCCAAACCAAGCTGTAAACCAGACTGTCCTGCTCCAACAATTGCAATACGGCGCATAATCTTCTCCATAATTTTCTAAATGTGCTTTTAAAACGCTGTGCTATTCGGCTAAACGTGGAATAGCGGGCTGTGATCCTTCAGGGCCCATTACTGAATAGCCACCGTCGACCGCATAATCTGCTCCGGTGACAAAACTCGCAGCGGATGACAATAAAAACAAAACAACATTGGCGACTTCTTCGGGATGACCCAATCGGCCTAGTAAGTGATAATCGGCTGCCACGCTATCGGCTTTTTCACGGTTATTACCGCTGACTTCTGCAATGACACGAGACCATGTCCAACCCGGAGAAACCGAATTGACGCGAATACCATCGGCAGCAAAATCCATTGCCATGCTTTGTGTGAGTTGACGTATCGCGGCCTTAGAAACCGGATATAACCAGCGCCCTGTTTGTGCCACTTTGGCTGAAATGGAAGTAAAGTTAACAATTGAACCTTGCTGCTTTTTTAGGTCATTGTATAAAGCACGGCTCAGCTCAACGGTAGAGACCAAATTAAGATCGAGTGCTTGTAACCACTCCTGACGTGAAGATTTAAAACCGTCATCTAAGTAGGTACATGCCAAATTCACCAAGTAACTCACTTCACCTAAATGTTGGTGAATATCTGCCACAGCTTGTTGAATAGCCGCATCGCTGGTTAAATCGGTTTGAATAAACATCACATCATGGTTAAAGCTTTCGGCAATCGCCTTACCTTTTGCATCAATATCTAAAATAGCGACATGAGCACCTGCACTGACTAAGGCTTGCACAACAGCTTTACCAATCAGTGTTGCACCGCCGCTCACCACAGCAACTTTTCCTTTTAAATCTATATTCATTGCAAATACTCCTTAACTAACTGGCTTGCCTTCACTACTTGACCAAGATGGCATCAACGTATTGGAAGGAAGGTCTTCATCAAGAAGTTTTCGCGCTGTCTCGACACCTGCTACTGGTAAGCCTGTTGGGTCTAATAAACCAATTTGAACAAGTACAGACGCTTGGTCCCAGTAAATATGCTCATGGCACAGCTTTGAACCTCTGAACTGAATTACACCTAACATTGGAATTTCGACATATTTACCAGTCGGTTTTACACCCGGTAATAACCAGTCAATTTCAGCATCGTGGGTAAAGCTCATAATGAACTCGTCTACCACTTGCGTTGAGCCAACCGTACGAGAGATCGAAGTGATCTTCATATCTTTCGGGTTTTGATGAACAAAGTGATACTGATAAAAACGAGCAAGCTGGCTTTGGCCTACCCCACCAGTTAACGTTGGAATATGGTTGACATAAGGTTCTGCGACCATTGTTGCCATAGTTGCGGGGACGTCACGCGTATCGAACTCATGACGGATATGCTCTTCCCAGAGTGCGACTAGGTCATATTTCGGTCCAATCGTTTCATGTAGAGCTGTTACTGTACGCTCGTGAGCAAAGCGTGCTGAAGGTTTGTGGTAATGGTTGCTTTTTGGTCGTGCAAAGGCATGATCAACGCCTTCGTAAACATAAGCTTGCACATTTGAATATTGATTAGCTGCATCGACAATCGCTTGTCTCGCATCTGGCGGTGTAAATTGGTCCAGTTCTGCAATATGTAAAACCAAACACCCTTTTACGTTAGCTAACTCATCTAAGGCTTTTTCAATACCTACACCGTAATAACCTACGGCACATGCCACTTCCGAAAGTCGACAGCCTGCCAAATAAGCTAGCTTTCCACCTAAACAATAGCCAACCACGCCGAGACCTGTAGAGGTATCACATTCTGGTCGTGTCTTTAAAAAAGCTAAGCTGTCTTGAATATCTTCAACACCGAGGTTTTCGTCATATTGCTGATAAAGTTCAAAAGCTTTTTGAAAATCATCTGGTGTATAACCGAGTTCAATATTAGGTGCTACACGCCAAAATAGATCAGGAACTAAAACGGTATAGCCTTCTTCTGCAAGAAAATCTGCCTTTTCCCGCATTGCTGCATTCACCCCAAAGATTTCCTGACAAAGCACCACACCAGGTCCTTTTCTTGTTTCTGGTGTCGCTAGATATGCACTGAACTGCTTTCCAGATGCAGTTTTAATTTGAATGGTTTGACCAGCCATAGTGTCAACTCCTGACATTGTTATGGCTTTATCTTCTATCCGAATTTTTTTTTAGACTGTCCAAAAGCTGCAAGCATTATCCAATCTCTGCGCAATTATCAAAATCAATCAAACTGGATAAAAATTAAAAACAAAGAAACATCTATATTTCAAAAACTTAAATTAAAAAATTAAATTACTGCTTTTTATCTAATTTGGAAAAAATGGATGAAGATTAGGACTTATAGGATAGTGAAGACTGGCTAAAAATAGTTCAATCAAAGATACAGGTTTTGTAACGAATACATTGAATTACTCAGGGAATTAAATAATTTCAAGAAGGAATACATATGAAAACGATAGATGCGAATACGATTATCAATCGCGAAAAACTGTCTCCCTTACAGTGGGTGGTTTTTATCCTAGGCTTTTTTGTCTTTTTCTGTGATGGTCTAGATACGGGAATTATTGGTTTTGTTGCTCCGGCATTATTAGATGACTGGGGAATTACCAAGCCTCAACTTGCACCAGTTTTAAGTGCAGCCTTAGTTGGCATGTCAATTGGTGCAATCATTTCGGGACCCTTAGCCGATAAATTTGGCCGTAAAGGTGTTATTGTTTTTACAAGCCTTTTGTTTTCCATTTTTACCATTTTGTGTGGCTTTGCCAATTCAACTCAAGACTTAATGATTTATCGCTTTATTACAGGTGTAGGTCTAGGCGCGGCCATGCCAAACATCAGTACTATTGTCTCAGAATATATGCCTGTAAAACGTAAAGCATTTCTTACAGGTCTTGCTGGCTGTGGATTTATGCTGGGTATTTCTTGTGGCGGTGTGTTGTCAGCTTATCTATTAGAAAGCTATGGCTGGGCCAAAGTGATTATTATTGGCGGAAGCATTCCCCTAATTTTAGTGGTTGCTTTATTACTTAAATTACCTGAATCAACGCAATACTTAATTACACGTCATCAACAAGATAAAGCACAGCGTATCTTAGAAAACATTCAAGGTCATTCTTTTCAAGAGCCTGTAAAACTTGTTTTAACTCAAGCAGAAACTGCATCGGATGAAAATCCGGTTAAAGTAGTTTTAGGAAAATATCTTTGGGGTTCAAGCATGCTTTGGCTCTGCTGTTTTACTAGTCTTTTGGTGTTCTATCTTTTAACAAGCTGGATGCCAACGATTTTAAAAACAGCAGGTTTCAGTACCCAACAGTTTAGTTTAATTGCCGCGATTTTCCCTTTTGGTGGTGTAATTGGCGCAACCATTATGGGATGGTACATGGATAAACTGAACCCAACTACAGTGATTAAATATTCATATCTGATTGCTTTCGTCCTATTCATTGTTGCAGGTTTGGTGAGCTCAAATATTTTCTTATTGGGTCTTACTATTTTCTTAATTGGTGCTTTACTCGCTGGTGCACAGTCTTCATTACTGCCACTTGCAGCTATGTTCTATCCAGCAGTATGCCGCGCGGTTGGTGTTTCATGGATGCATGGTATCGGTCGTATCGGTGCAATTTTAGGCGCTTTCTTTGGTTCGCTCATTTTCACTTTCAACCTAAGCTTAAGCGGTATTTTCTTTATTCTAGCAATACCAACCTTCATCTCATTTATTGCACTTAGCCTAAAAGTAATTTATGAGAAATCTAAACACAAACAAGTGTTAAAGCTCGAAGAAAGTCTATAAATATTAATCGATAAATAAAAAACTGATTAAGTTGCCTAAATCAGTTTTTTTATTTGGAAAATTAAATATCAGAAAATTTTGCCTTTGGTCTCACTTGGGTTTTCTCCAAATTCTTCACGATATTCTTGAGAAAAACGGCTTAAATGGTTAAAGCCCCAGTCATACGCAAGCTTTGAAATAGAAACCTTTTTATCTGCTCCTGTAGTGCTCAAGATTTTGTAAATTTGTTGAAGACGATATTTTTTCAAATACGACATTGGGCTGGTGCCATAGTACTGTTGAAACTCATCATACAATTTTGATTTTGAAACCCCAGCCAAACGCTGCAAGTCTTCTGCACAGATTTCTTCGTGAGCATGTTCAATAATAAAATTACGAACCTTTCGAATATAAGCTGGCTCATCTTGATGTGAGAGTGACTTTAAAGCTTCAGAGTAGTTGTTTTCTTGAGATAATAGTAAGGCTTTAATTACAAAATTTTCATAGTCTTCAGATAACATCTGTAAACCATAAAAATTGCTATATTGCGATTTTAGCTGTAAAAAATTCTGAATATTCTTCCACCACGCTCCAATCAGTTGCTCAGAGTCTAAGTGCATTTCAGGGTTAAAAATGATAGGCGTTTCTATAGGTTTATTCAGTAAATCTGCAAGGACAATCTGCATACTTCGCTCAGGAATAACCACCTGAAATTTTCTACAGTCTTTATCGATAATCAGATCTTGTTGATCATTATTTGAAACAATTAGGCCTCTGTTTTCATCAGATTGATAATGTGCACCACGAATGTTGAGAGCTTGTCGCCCCTGTATAGGTAAACTAATGCTATAAGCTTTTAAATTTGAGATGTTGATAGCGACGTTTGCACCATAACTGATTGTGCCGATTGCCATTTTTTTATTGGGCAAACGCATTCCGTCATAGTGGAAATCGAGATTATCTTTGTAAATTGTGTCTAGACGGTGTTCACCACAAATTGTGGACATCAGATTCTGCGCAAATTCAGCTTTGCGGGAATAATGATTGAGTTCCATCTGTTGGCTGAGTGATATCATATCCTTTTCACCTAGCTAAAACTTATTGCTAAAAAAGCAACTTGTATGCCAATTAATATCCTTTAATTGACGAGTTTTCCTGAAAATATCTAATCAGGAAATAGCGTAAATATTACTTTCTCATACTCTATTAAATTTTAAAAATGGAAATAAGTTAAATACCTTTAAAGTATAAATTTATACCCTAACGAACTTATTTTCTTAGTTTTTTATAACAACTTATAGTAGAGATAAAGCATTATTTTGAACAGCAGACGATCGTAAATTTTTATCGAGTAAAAAAACCGCTTATATAAAATAAGCGGCTTTCATAAAACAATTAAATTATTGGGCCGTATAACCGCCATCCATCACGACAGCTTGGCCTGTTACCCCACCTGCTTTTTCACTCGCAAGGAAAATTGCATAATCAGCGATTTCTTCAACAGAGAGTAAACGCTTTTGAGGAACCATTGCCAAAATTACATCCTCAAGTGCACTGTCTAAACTTACATTACGGGTTTTAGCCAAGTCTGCAATTTGCCCACGAACCAATGGTGTATCTACATACCCCGGACATAAAGCATTTACCGTAATACCATCACGTGCACATTCTAATGCGGCAACTTTTGTTAGACCAATTACGCCATGTTTAGCGCTGTTATAACCTGCCTTTCCCGCGAAACCAATCAAGCCATTAATTGAAGCCATATTAATAATACGACCATATTTTTGAGCTTTCATGATTGGAAAAACATGTTTAATACCAATAAATGCCCCAGTTAACATGACTTGAACTAACTTTTGAAAAACAGCCGTTGGAAATTCTTCAATAGGCGCAACATGTTGGAAACCAGCATTATTAATTAAGATATCAACCGTACCAAAGGTCTTGTGAGTAAGCTCAATGGCTTGTTTATAAGCATCTTCATCAGTCACATCACATGGTGCAGATAAGGCATCAAAACCTTGCTCTTTAAGTGAGTTCGCCGTTTCTTGGCACTTTTCGGCATTCATATCAGATATAACAACTTTGGCACCTTCTTGAGCAAATTTCTTAGCAATCTCTAGACCGATACCACTTGCAGAACCTGTAATAAAAGCGACTTTACCGTCTAAAAGTTTTGTCATTTATTTACTCCTTAATACTTATAACGTGCTGATTTAAACAATACCCGTTACGGTAAAGACCGTAATCACCACAAATACCGCTAATGTCTTAATTACTGTGACTGCAAAAATATCTTTATACGATTGTTTATGGGTTAAACCTGTAACAGCGAGTAAAGTGATAACAGCACCATTATGCGGAAGCGTATCCATACCGCCTGACGCCATCGCAACCACACGGTGCATGACTTCTGGTGGAATACCCGCAGCTAAAATCGCGGCGTTATATTGTTCAGCCATCGCACTTAAAGCGATACTCATACCACCAGAAGCTGAACCGGTAATACCTGCTAGAACAGTTGTCGTCACAGCCCCATTTACTAGTGGATTTGTAAAAGTACTGCTCATTGCATGACTAATCATGGCAAAGCCCGGTAATGACGCAATAATTGCACCGAAACCATACTCAGATGCGGTATTCATCACTGCTAAAAGTGAGCCACCAATACTGGCATTAATGCCTTCTTTAAAGTTCGTCACTACACGTTGGTAATCAAATAAAATTGCGGAAATAATCCCGACAATCAGCGCAAGACCAACTGCCCAGATCGCACCAGTTTTTGCGACGTCTACGGTGTAATCCGCTAATCCAACTGCGGCAAAATCAAAACCATTTGGATACCACTCTTTGATTGCTTTAGACAAATATTTGTTCATTACGGCAACAAGAATGAGAGGTACAAATGCTAAAAACTGACGAGCCGTACTTACATTATTTTGCAAGTTCATATCGGCTTCAATTTCTTGAGATGGCGTATTGTCTACGCCAAAACCCGAGAATCCTTCGCCAGCTTTTGCAGCAGCTCGGCGACGCCATTCTAAGTAAGCCAAACCCATGCATAGAACAAAAATAGCACCAATAATTCCTAGAAATGGCGCGGCATAAATATTGGTGCCAAAGAAAGTGGTCGGAATTACATTTTGAATTTGTGGTGTACCGGGCAATGCATCCATAGTGAATGTAAATGCACCCAGCGCGATGGTTCCTGGAATTAAACGTTTTGGAATATTCGCTTGTCTAAATAGTTGGTTTGCAAAGGGATAAATTGCAAATACAGCAACAAATAAACTAACACCGCTATAGGTTAAAATTGCACCTAGTAATACAACCGTTAAAATTGCTTTTTTTGCCCCAATCCATCTCACAATGGTTCGAGCAATAGACTCAGCAATTCCTGACATTTCAACGACTTTACCGAAAATTGCCCCCAGCAAAAACACAAGAAAGTAATCTTTAATAAAGTTCACCATTTTAGGCATAAAAACACCCGAATAAAACGGCAAAACATTGGCTGGGTTAATGAGTAAAACTGCAAGTAAGGCACAAATTGGTGCCATAAGAATGACAGAAAAGCCCTTGTAAGCTGTATACATCAACAGCCCAAGCGAAAGTAGAATTACAAATAATTCCCACATATATTCTTTCTCCCTAAAGAATAGATATTAGGTTCAATAAAATTACCAAAAGATATTTAGGTTATCCCAAACCTATAATGATAAAAATCACAATATCTATGGATGGTAATAGGTAAATGAGCTTAAAAATAAAATATCACTAAAATATTTAAAAACAATGTAATTTATTGAAATTTTTAAATACCAATAAAATACAAGAACTTATTTGGCTCTCTTGGTAAAATTTAATTATTAAAAAAATATTATTGTTTTATAAAACTTATTAATTATTGAGTAAATTAGATTAATGTTTCTATATTATTTAATAAAGCCAATTGAATAATATATTTTTTAAATTAATTTAATAAATATTTTATTAGTTGAGATCAGTAATTTTTTATAAGAAATAAAAAAAATAGATAGCGGTAATTTTTTATCTCTCTAAAGATTTTCTACTATGTACTTTTAATATTTAATTTCTACTATAATAATATAAACAATATAAATTAATATATAGATTAGCGCTGCCAGTACCCCACCGATTACTAGTGCGATCTCCATTGAATTAGAGGGATTATTTTCTGGTTTTCTAGCAAAAATTACCGGGTATTTTGCATTCTTAATTTTTTCTTCAGCAATTCGATAATGCTTTTTACCTATTCTTATAAAAATAAGGATACAAATAATAGGTAAAATAAATGATGAGTAATAAACTAATGAATCTACTGACAATTTATTATTGATCGCATCATCACATTTATGAAAATAATTTTGATTTTCTTTACTTAATTTACTGATTTTTTCAGGAGTAATTTGACTAAAATCAAAATCATTACGGCAACCAGATATAAAGACATCTTTGGCATCTCTAGAACTACTTGACCCACTACTCGTATGACGCATATGTACTGTTGTATAAGACATAATATTATTACAAAATAAAAAGCTAAATTTTATTAGATTAATAATAATTGGCAACCTAAACCTTCCTTAGCTGATATTTCCAAATAGTAGCAGCTGGATCCTGCGTTTCAACATACTTTGCTAAAAACACTGATTAATTCAGCTAGAAAAATTTACTAAAGTAATTCAGCACATTGAGCTCTACTTGCTTTTTCATAATTTTTTGTCAAAAAACATCATATTAGGCAAATTTTCGTATAAATTACTCTTCTAGGTAAGTTGAGTAATTTAAAGGAAAGAAATGACGCTTAAACAACTAAAAGCTTTTTTGGCCCTTGCGCGTACACTCAACTATGCCAATGCTTCTTCAGAGTTACATCTCAGCCAATCTGCTTTAAGTCTTACCATCAAAAGCTTAGAAGAAGAATTAGGCGGTAAACTGTTTAACCGTAATACACGCCGTGTTGAACTTACCCAAGAAGGCAAATCGCTCATTCCATATGCAAAAAAACTCCTTGCCAATTGGGATGAAATGGAAAACGATGTTAAACAGCGCTTTAAACTCAATCGCGGAACATTAAGTATTGCCTCAATGCCCTTTGTGACCCATGCAATTTTGCCAGAGGTGATTTATCAATTTTTAGCCGTCCACCCCAATCTTAATTTTTCAATTCACGATATTCCAAATGAGACCATTATAGAAAAAGTACAAGATGGTATTTTTGAGCTTGGTATTTGTTTTGAACCTGATCTCACCGAAGGTTTAGAGTTTAAACCGTTGTTTGAAGAAGACTTCTTAGCTCTATTGCCAAAGACCCACCCGCTTGCTCAATCACCGTCTATTACATGGCATGAGCTTTGTTCAAATCCATTTGTAACCTTGCAAAAACCTTCAATTGTTCGATATTTAGTTGAACAGAACTGTCTAAGAAATAATATAACGCTCGATTTAAAAGTTGAATGCCACCAAATTTCATCTCTTTCAAGTTTCGTTGCTTATGGAATTGGGGTAAGTGCAATTCCAAGGCATTTTGCTAAACACATTGATAAAGAACATAACGTTCTGATTGATTTAAAAGATGAAGCCATTCATAAAACAGTAGGAATTGTTTATAAAAAGAACTTTGAAATTTCAAATATTTCTGCTCAATTTATTGAGGCGCTCGTTCAATATAAATTTTAAAAAATTAAAGATTGTCTTTTAGTATAAGTTAAGCTTATGGATAAGTTAAATTCTTTAATTTTTATAAGTTTCAATATGTTGTAGAGTAATTTTTAAATTTTTTAGCTTATATGCGTCTTAAGTTTTGTACTTAATTTGATATTATTCATTGATTATACTTATTAATCATTTAAAAAAATTAACTTCTATAACACAAAATGTGATGCTAAAACTAGAAACACTAAGGGATATAGGAAAACAACAGAATGAATAAAGTTTATGCCAACGCAGAGGCAGCACTGAAAGATGTAATTGCAGACAATCAAACACTTGCTGTTGGTGGTTTTGGTTTGTGTGGAATTCCGGAAAAACTAATTGTTGCAGTTAAGCAAAGTGGTGTGACTGGTCTCACATGTATTTCGAATAACGCAGGTGTAGATGATTTCGGTTTAGGTATATTGCTTCAAACCAAACAGATCAAAAAAATGATCTCTTCTTATGTGGGTGAAAATAAAGAATTCGAGCGCCAATATTTAAATGGTGAATTAGAAGTTGAACTAACCCCACAAGGCACCTTAGCTGAAAAGTTACGTGCTGGAGGTGCTGGAATTCCAGCATTTTACACACAAACTGGCGTAGGTACACTCATTGCTGAAGGTAAAGAAGAACGTATTTTCAACGGCAAAAATTACATTTTAGAAGAATCTTTAACGGCCGATGTAGCTCTTGTTAAAGCATATAAGGCAGATAAGGCAGGTAATTTAGTATTTCGTAAAACTGCTCAGAATTTTAATCCCGAATGCGCAATGGCTGGAAAAATTACAATTGCAGAAGTTGAACAGGTGGTTGAAATTGGTGAATTGGATCCGGATGAAATTCATTTACCAGGTATATATGTGAACCGCATTGTATTAAATACATCACCTGAAAAACGCATTGAGCATAAAACTTTAAGCACGGAGGCAGTATAAAATGGCTTGGTCACGTAATGAAATGGCACAACGTGCTGCAAAAGAACTTGAAGATGGTTTTTATGTCAATTTAGGTATTGGCTTACCTACCCTTGTTGCCAATTATATTCCTGAAAATATTAATGTTTGGCTTCAATCTGAAAATGGCCTATTAGGTATTGGTGAATTCCCGACTGAAGAAACTGTCGATGCCGATTTAATTAATGCCGGCAAACAAACGGTTACTGCTCGCCCTGGTGCAGCCTTTTTCTCAAGCTCAGAATCTTTTGCCATGATTCGTGGTGGCCATGTCAACATTGCAATTTTAGGCGCAATGGAAGTTTCTGAAAAAGGAGACTTAGCGAACTGGATGATTCCGGGTAAAAAAGTCAAAGGTATGGGCGGTGCAATGGACTTGGTTGTTGGTGTTCAAAAAGTTGTTGTTCTTATGGAACACTGCGCAAAAGACGGTACACCAAAAATCGTGAAAAACTGTAGTTTGCCTTTAACAGGTAAAGGTGTTGTTCATCGCGTAATTACAGACTTAGGCGTAATGGATATTACGCCACAAGGTGTAGAGCTCATTGAACTGGCTAAAGACGTAACGCTCGAACAAATTCAAGCTGCTACAGGTGTTGAGTTTTATAAAACCTTAGTCGCGTAAATTCTAAGGCTTAGTTAGCTGTACAAGACTCAAGTTAGTAAGTGAGCTTGAGTCTTAGCCCTATCAAGCACCGGATGTGCTGTCTATAAATAAGAATGAGAAGGATTTTTTCAGCTATGGAAAAACGGCAAGGAATTTTTGAAAGATTTGCTCTTCGGATTAGTGACTGGTCTGAAAAATGGTTTCCTGATTCATATATTTTTGCTCTGCTTGGCGTCATTATTGTTTCTGTTGCCGCTTTAGGTATTGGTGCTCCAATCCATGATGTAGCGACCTCATTTGGTAATGGCTTCTGGAGTCTTATTCCCTTTACCCTACAAATGACTATGCTCATTATTGTAGGTTATGTTGTTTCTGTATCTAAGCCCGTAAAATTCCTGATCCAAAAAATGGCGCGTATTCCAAGTTCTGGACGTGGTGCTATTGTTTTGGTGGCAACCGTTAGTTTATTAATTTCACTAGTCAATTGGGCAATAAGTACGATTCTTACTGCACTTTTAGTGATCGCATTAGCAAAACGTAAAGAGCTGAATATGGATTATCGTGCTGCTGCGGCAGCCGCAATCATTGGTATGGGAGCAACTTGGGCTCTTGGAATTAGTTCATCAGCAGCACAGCTTCAGGCAAATAAAACCAGTTTACCTGAGTCAATTTATAATCTGACTGGTGTTATTCCATTTACCGAAACGATTTTCCTTTGGCAATCAATTGCAATGACCATTATTTTAGTGATTGTTTCAATCGCTATTGCATATTGGTCTGCCCCAAAAGGCAATAGCGTTAAAACCATTGATAGTTTTGATGTGCAATTTGAAGAAGAAAAAACAAATGAAGCAAAATCTACTCGTCCAGGTGACTGGTTAGAAAATTCGCCTATCTTAACGATTATTGTGGTGGTTTTAGGCTTAATCTGGATGTTTTTTGAATTTTCAAAAAGCAATCCCATCATTGCCATTTCAAGTCTCAACACCTACAACTTCGTGTTTTTAATGCTTGGGTTAGCTTTACATGGCACACCACGGAACTTTTTAAATGCTGTTGCAAAAGCAGTTCCGGCAGTATCGGGCATCTTAATTCAATTTCCACTGTACGGAAGTATCGCCTTTATTATGACCCAAGCTTTAAATAGCCAAGACTTATCGCTGTCACATTATATTGCCGAGTTTTTCGTTTCAATCGCTTCAAAAGAAACCTTTGCAATTGTGATGGGAATTTACTCTGCGGTACTTGGATTTTTTGTACCTTCAGGTGGTGGAAAATGGATTATTGAAGCCCCATATGTAATGCAAGCAGCAAATGATTTAAAGGTTCATTTGGGCTGGTCTGTACAAATTTATAATGCAGCCGAAGCTTTACCAAACTTAATCAATCCATTCTTTATGCTTCCAATGTTAGGCATTTTAAAACTAAAAGCAAAAGATGTGATTGGTTTTACAGTGACTCAGCTCGTTGTGCATTTTCCTTTAGTTTTATTCTTGCTGTGGTTCTTTGGTAGAACGCTCAGCTATACCCCTCCAACTTTTTAATTTAGTGGCGCCTTTAGTTTAGGCTAAAGGCAAATTTAGCAAATACACCAATAAGAGATATTAAGATGAGTTCAATTGTTATAGTTTCAGGTAGCCGTACTGCAATGGGTGGTTTTCAGGGTAGTTTATCTTCTCTAACTGCTCCAGAACTTGGCGCTGCTGTCATCCGTGAATCGATCCAACGTGCGGGTGTTAAACCTGAACAAGTAGATGAAGTGATTTTCGGTTGCGTACTCAGTGCAGGTATTGGTCAAGGCCCTGCTCGTCAAGCCATGCGCAAAGCTGGCGTGCCTGATCATGTCGGAGCTGTGACCATTAATAAACTTTGCGGCTCTGCAATGAAAGCGGTGTTAATGGCATCAGATACCTTAAAAGCAGGCAGTGCCAATATTATTGTGGCTGGCGGCATGGAATCTATGACGAATGCACCTTATATTTTGCCTAAAGCTCGCGGTGGTTATCGTATGGGACACGGCGAAATTAAGGACCATATGTTTTTAGATGGCCTCGAAGATGCAGAAACAGGTCGTTTAATGGGTTCTTTTGCTCAAGACATGGCAAATACCAAAGGCTTTACCCGTGAGCAAATGGATGACTTTGCAATTTCTTCACTTAAAAAAGCGCAAACTGCGATTACGGAAGGTTATTTCAAAGAAGAGATTGTTCCTGTTGAAGTAAAAACCCGTAAAGGTGTCGAAGTTATTGATCAAGATGAGCAACCATTAAAAGCAAATCTTGAGAAAATTCCGACTTTACGCCCTGCTTTTAGCAAGGACGGCACAATTACAGCCGCTAACTCAAGCTCTATTTCTGATGGCGCAGCTGCATTAGTACTTACCACTGAAGAATATGCTCAAAGCCATGGCTTAAATACTTTAGCAAAAATTGTGGCAACTTCAACTCACTCTCAGCATCCAAGCGAATTCACAATTGCTCCAATTAGTGCAATTCAAAAAGTACTTGAGCGTGCTGGTTGGTCTGTTGATGAAGTAGATGCTTGGGAAATTAATGAAGCTTTTGCAATGGTGGCAATGGCACCAATTCATGAGCTAGGAATTGATGAAGCAAAAGTAAACGTCCATGGTGGTGCATGTGCATTAGGCCATCCAATTGGTGCTACAGGTTCAAGAATTATCCTTTCTCTTATTTATGCATTAAAACGCTTAGGTAAAAAGAAAGGTGTCGCTGCCCTTTGTATTGGTGGTGGTGAAGCAACAGCCGTTGCGATTGAAATTTAATTTAAAATTAAAAGAAGACGTAAGGATTTTCTTACATCTTCTTTTTTATAATTAAAACTCTTAAGCAGTTTTAAATAGCTCATAACAGGTTTGACGGAACCATTTATGGCTACTCTTGTGGTGACAAGACATATGCCAATGTTGCTTAACATCATAAGTTGGAAAATCAAGCGGTGCCGGTAAAATCTGTAAGTTCTCTCTAACCAATAAAACCTGACTTAAATAATATGGCACAGTGGCAATCGCATCTGTTTCCTGAACGACCAATCCCACCCCTAAATAACTTGGTAAGCGAATTAAAATATTTCGATCCAGTCCTTTATTTTGCAGCTCATTTTTAATGTGATAATGCCCAATACCCGCATCAATATCGATGTGAGATTCACGCATATAATCCTCTAAAGTGAAATTATTTGGGTCTAAACGTGGATGGCTTTTTGAGCTAATTACGACATAGTGTTGCCGAAAAAACTTCTGCTGATAAAAACCTTCTTCTAACTGCGGTAAAAAACCTATGGCTAGATCAATTTCGCCGTTTGCCATTTGATAGCTAGTTTCTGGTGTAATAGGCCTAATATTTAAACGAATCAAAGGGGCTTTTTCTTTTAAATAATTGGTTAATTGCGGCAACAAAACCAAATGAGATACATCAGTCATCGCAATCGTAAACAACTGATCTGAGGTCAACGGATCAAAGTTCACATTAAAATTATTAATGCTTTCAACCTTATCAATAACTTCACTAATGAGCGGAAAAATTTGCTTTGCCAGTTCAGTCGGAATCATTTCATTACCGACTCGAATAAACAAAGGATCATTAAAATGTTGGCGGATTTTGTTTAGACCATTACTAACGCTCGGCTGTGTCAAACCAATGGCATCTGCAGCCATTGAAACACTTTTGAACCGATAAATATGATAAAAAATATTTAATAATCTACTGTCTAGATCAAACAAAATTGTCTCCGCTTGGACTCAATAATCCATTGAAATAAGTTCAAAGTAGGTATGAAAGAGATAAATACTCCTATACTCTACTTTTGACTTATTGAAATTTACTCTAAATTATCAAAGAATTTAGACAAGGGGCAATGCTTTATACTGCCTTTCATCGTAAAGACCAAAGCATAATCTACTTATTTGCTTAATTTATATATAAATATCGTGTACTTCATCATTTCAAATGAGTAGACGTTATAGGTCTTGCTGGCCTTTAAAACCATTCCATATTTTCTGTACCGACTTATTATCACTCAAATTATTTTTGAAGATATAAATATCTTGAGCAAGGCAATATTCTTGTTGGTCTAAAATGACTAATTTTCCGGCTGCAAGGTCTTCTTCAACATTAATTTTTGGAATCCAAGCAACTCCTAAACCTTGTAAAACCAGCTCTTTTAAATTGGTGGCATTATCTGTTTCATATAACGTTTTATATACAAGCTTACCTTCAATCAGTTGATCTACCAATTTTCTTAAGTACGCGTGTTTACTATACGCTAGCAGAGCAAAATTACTTTGTATTGTATGTTTAGGACTGTGGTCAGGTTCAGTTGCAGAAACCGGTACAATAACCGTTTCAGCAATTTTGATACCACTTAAAATATCATCCCCAACTTTTCTAATATTGCTTTTATCTGCATAGCAAATCATAAAGTCACAAGCACCTTCTTTTAACAAAGACAGGCCTTCTCCACTATTCGTTGCGACAATTTCAATTTTTAAATCACGAATAAGTGTAGGAAATTTCTTTAAAAAAGTAGTTAAAAATCCAGAGGCTAAAGAATGAACAACGCAGAAACGAATGGTCGATTCAGTTTCATTTTTAATATTTTTAATTAGTTTTGCGGTCTCCTCTACCTGTTTTTCAATATTTTTAGACATCACTAATAAAATTCGACCAATGTCTGTAAATTCGATGTTGTTTTTGTTGTTCCTAATAATGACTTCAGCACCAATCATTTCTTCAATTTGTTGAATTCTTCGAGTAAATGCAGACTGGCTAATAAATCTTTTCTCTGCTGCTTTTGAGATTGAACGTTCACGTTCTAATGTGAGGAGATCCTCTACCCAACGGACTTCTAAATTCATCTTATCTATTCCCTTTTAGATTTGTAATTTTATTAATTGATATTTTTGGGAAGTAGCATAAATAAATTTAGTGATGAGAAAGAATGATAAAACATAGGGAGTACCTGCAAAAATGCGAGAAGTGAAAGGACAAAGCCAATCTATAAAATTAAGTATTTAATAATTCTGACATAGAAAAGAAGATAAGAAAATAATAGGTTTTGTTTTCACGAGACAAGAGATGAACATAAGTACGATTCAGCTAAAAAAATTATTTAAATCAAACAATAAAAAGCCATCATAAAAATAAATAAGAGATCTTGAAAAGATAACTTTTAGAAATAAGCACGAACTTATATTTGTACATTTTATTGATAAAAAAAGTCCGCACCTTGGGGAAGAATGCGGACTGTAAACTGTTTCAATAACCAATCCTTATGTTATTGATTAAATTTTTCAGAATCTTAATTAAGATACTTTTCCACTATAAAAGGTAGTTAAAAAATCTATTTTCATACCCTTTTTACTTTGCCTAACCCAAAAAATATGAAAAATAATTTTTTTTACTCACTCAATGGGTTGGTAAGGTAATAATTGATAAGAAAATGATTACCTTACCTCATTTCAGGATTTAAGCAGTCATAATAATTGATTGTATTTAAATACAATATTTGAAAAGAGTATAAGATAAAAAGATAATCCCGACTATTATACTAAAGTATCTATTTGAGTGTACGCAAACGTATTGAGTCCCCTTTAAAAGCGGTGACGATTTTCGCAGACGGGTTGATCAAAATGACCTAATATTCACCAATCAAGTAGTATAACTTTCTTGAAATTTCAACCATCATATTAGAAGTATATTGACTGATTTCAAATATCTGTTTTTTCTGTGGATTAAAAACCATATTGTCTTTTTCATCACTAAAAAAAACATAAGTTGTGTATTTATCCATGTGATGAATATGCTCTTTCAAGCTGAGTTTCTCACCAGAATTAGGGTCATATGCAATAAACTTCATTCTCATGCATTTGTCTCTTTACAGCGTGCTTACACCTTATAAAATTTCAGTCAAAAGATTATTTAACAGACAATAATCTTGAATGCCTAAATTATTGATACGATGCAGTAGGGATATTTTGTTTAGCTTTTTGAATAGATAACTCAGCATTCTTAATTGATTGCTCAGCTTCTTTAAGCATGTGCGAACTTTTAGTTTCAGCTTTTTCTTCATTACCCCAAAGGAGATAACAAGCAAAACTTCCCAATATTAATAAAGCAGCAGTTACTTTTAACATAAACTTAATAAATCAAAATTTTCTGTATTATAAGTATTTTTATGTGAAATGCATCACAATTTTATTAAAATTTACTAAACAAAACTCATTATTTGCTTATATAAATTAACTTTCACATGAAAAATCAAATATTTTTTTGATTTTAATACACGGAAATGATTGCTTAGTTTTCTGTATAAATTTTGATTTACTTACATTTTCACACCTTTGACCAACCTATAAAATTAAATAAATATTTGAATATATTAAACTTTAGAACAAGTATTTATTCTATATACGCTCATATACCAACGATTATTTCTCGACTACCCTCTTTTTTGTTATGCAAAAAATGCATAATTGCTTTAATAAATGCATTAGAAGTGAAGCATTTCGAATTCTAAGATGAATCATCTTAACTAATTCGAAGTTTAATGATGAACGCTGATATTACTACCCGTATTGAGAAGGATCTTATTGGTCATCGAGAAATCAACAATGACCATTATTACGGAGTTCAAACATTACGTGCTTTAGAAAATTTCAACTTAACAAATAGCAAAGTTGGAAATTTCCCTAATTTAATTAAAGCATTAGCTATGGTTAAACTAGCTTGTGCTGAAGCAAACTATAATCTTAAAAACTTAGATCAAACTAAATTTGAAGCGATTGAATACAGCTGTAATCAGCTTATTCGTGGTAATTTCCATGACCAGTTCCCAATCGACATGATGCAAGGCGGTGCTGGCACTTCAACCAATATGAATGCAAATGAAGTATTGGCAAACGTTGCTTTAGAATATATGGGCCATTCTAAAGGTCAATATCAATACTTGCATCCAAATAACGACATTAATATGTCGCAGTCAACAAATGACGTATACCCTACTGCAATTCGTTTAGGTTTATTACTTAGCCTAGATGAGTTAAATCTTCCATTTAACAATTTGATTCTTAGCTTCTTGAATAAATCTCAAGAGTTTGCACACATTTTAAAAATGGGTCGTACTCAGTTACAAGACGCTGTGCCTATGACATTAGGTCAAGAGTTTGGTGCTTTTGCGGTAACTCTACAAAAAGACCTTGAGCAAATTAATACGCTTATTCCAAATGTTTTAGCTTATATGAATCTTGGCGGTACAGCGATTGGTACGGGAATTACCACTGAATATAGTTACCGTGAACTCGCGATTCAAGCACTTGGAAAAATCTCTGGTAAGAAAATTAAGTCAGCTCCAGATTTGATTGAAGCCACTTCTGATATGGGTGACTTTGTTCTTTTATCTGGTTTATTAAAACGTACTGCAACTAAACTTTCAAAAATTGCCAATGACTTGCGTTTACTTTCAAGTGGTCCACGTACTGGCATTAATGAAATTAATTTAGAAGCACGTCAACCTGGTAGCTCGATCATGCCAGGTAAAGTAAACCCAGTTATTCCTGAAGCAATGAACCTTGCTTGCTTCCAGATTATTGCAAATGATTTGGCTGTAACTTTAGCTGCTGAAGCTGGTCAATTACAGTTAAATGCAATGGAACCACTTATTGCATTCAAACTGTTTGAATCGATGGACTTGCTTGGTAAAGCAATGGCAATGTTCCAAACCAAATGTATTGATACAATTACGGCGAACCCTGAACACTGTAAAGCTTTGGTTGAAAATTCAATTGGTATTGTGACTGCACTTAACCCATACCTAGGTTATGAAACTACAACTCGTATTGCTAAAACAGCAAACGAAACTGGGCAAAGCGTATTGGCTTTAGTTCAAAATGAAGGTTTATTATCAGCACAAGTGCTTGATGATATCTTGTCGATTAATAATATGGTTAAACCAAAAATGTCGGCTTAATTCCTGAAATAAAAAAGGAGCTTATAAAGCTCCTTTTTTATTTGTTTTATATTTTAAAAACTAAAAGTTGTAGAGAACTGAACTGTACGAGGATTACCTAAGAACAGATAGTCATCTCCCATAAATGCCCCTACATCACGCCAATATTTCTTATTAAATAAGTTATCAATATTGAATCTAAAAGTTGTGTCATGCCCAGCAAAATTTGTTTTATAGGCAGCACCAATATTAAAGACACTATATCCGCCTACTTTTGCAGTTCCCTCTTTATTTGCATATTTACTGCTACTGTATTGTATACCACTCAATAATCTTAAACCTTCAACTGACGGTACTTTATAAGATAACTGGGCTGTGGCACGTACTTTCGGCACATTTTGAGTTTGATGACCTTTATAGCTGTCAGTATCAATATCAACAAGACGAGATTTGGTATAGGTAATGCCAGAGCTTACGTCAAGTGTATCGGTTAAGGCACCTGTTAAACCTAATTCAATACCTTGATTATGTTGTTCGCCTTGTTCCACAAACTCTAACTTCCCTTCAGAGTTTGCAGTCGTATATTGATTATCTTGCTTTAAATCAAAAATAGCTGCTGTTAATAAGAAATTGCGTATTTGTTGTTTGACACCAAGTTCATATTGTTCAGAATTTCTAGGTGATAGGACTTGATAAGCATTCGCTTCTGCATACCACGGAGCTTCGCCACCATCCGATAAACCTTTGGCATATGAAGCATAAAGATTAGTCGTAGCAGTTGAGCTATACATGAGCGCTAATTGCGGTAAAAACTTATTTAAATCTGTGTCTCGGCTTTGCTGCCCACCTGAATTATAAGCTTGCTCATCAAGGTGAATCAGTTTTCCGCCGAGTAGAGTTGACCATTGATCATTAAATTGAACTCGGTCAGATACAGTAAGTGCAGTCTGATCACTTTCTAAGGCTTTATAGTAATTTCTTAATTCAATCTGAGCTGGTTCATAATCCTTTGTTTCTTCATAGATATTACCTAAACCGATGGGGTCAAGCTCCATTGAGTTAGAGTTGTAGCGCTTCAATGTTTTATAAGTATGTTGTATTTCAAAAGCGATTTGATGCTGAATGATGCCAGTGCTGAATTGACCATTTAACCCAGCAGAAAACTGGTTGGTAATACGTGTATCATCTGGACTACGGAAATCGTAAATACCGTAATTACCATCTTTATCAAAAGTATTATTTTGGCAAACTCCATCGCTATAACAAGCCCATGGAAAAGCGCTGTAATCATCAATCACAACACGGCTTTGAGACGCACTTAAGCTACCATTCCATTGATCGTTAAATGCATATTGATATTTCAAACTCGCATTTAGACTGTTATTTACAACAGGTTTACTCCAAGACTGGTAACCCAATAAACGGTCTTGATCTACATTTGTTGGTACTTCTTGCCCATCAAGCAGTTGATAACCGGGTACTGAACGTTGACTTTGATGCTGAGCTTCAATATCAAACAATAATTTAGAACGCTCATTAATTTTCCAGTCTAAAGCTACTGAACCAAACTCACGCTTACCATTTGCGTGATCAACATTTGGATGGATGCTTTCATGGGCTAAATTGATTCGATAACCAAAACTATCATTAACAAAGCCGCCAACATCTGTTGCCAGTGTATAGCCACCTTCTGAATTTGCATCGACTGTAATATTTTTAACATCGGCAGGTCTTTTGGTGACATAGTTAACCACGCCACCGGGTGTCGACATTCCACTTTGAATCGCAGAAATACCTTTTAAGATTTCAACTTGCTCTTTATTTTCTAAAGCTACATTTTGCTCACCACGTATGGTATGACCATTAATGAGATAGCTTGAGCCTAAATCGAGTGCGAAACCACGTGCTACAAAGTTTGGATAGTAACCAATAGCGGCATAACCATCGCCTAAGGATGAATCATTTTTAATCACATCGGTCAGTGTTTTTGCGTGTTGATCTGCTATACGTTCAGATGTAATGGTGGTAATAGATGCAGGTACTTTCTTTACATCACCAGTTTGAAAACCAGATAAACTCACTTTTTTTGATGTGTATAGTGCATCACTATTTTGTGTAGCGTTCACAGTAATGGTTGGGAGCTGCGAAACCTCCGCTTCATTTGCATAGACGACAGATGTTATGAGTGCAATAGATGAAGCCAATGCTGTTTTAGAGCATGTCATAAAGTGAAGATTTAACGAACGTCTTTCCATTGAATAACTACCTGCCATACCGTGCATAATTTGAAGTGCTAGAAATAAGTGCTGAGCCGATTTTTAGCCACGCAAGAATACAGCTACATATATTGAGAAACAACATATTCTGTATTTTTTCGATTAAGTGAATTTAGTTCGACTTTTTCAACTTATCATTCTATGAATTTCCTTTATTTTCTTGGGAATTGATACTATAACTTTTTAAGTATTATCAAATATTCAAAATACACTTAAGCTCAAAATGGCACTTAAAAGGAGAAACAGAATAGAAAAATACTGGTATTAAATTAGCTTACTGATTTTAAAAACAATTAATTATGCAGTTAAATAAAAGGAAGTGTTCGATCATTGGTAAAAAATTCTTTAAATCGAACAAAAGGACGTAATCTCACTAGAATCGAATTTTAAAATTAGAAAAAATGAATGGTTAGGAATTCTAAGGACGTGCTCAGGGTCGAGTGATTTTTATAAAGTTCATTCTATTTTCTGTTTAGCCCACCTAAAAAGTTCCTAGTTTTTGTCTACAAAGTGATGGAAGTAATATGACATATACTCAGGAAGAAAAACGTAGCAGGATACGTGGGATTGTAGGCGCAGCCTCTGGTAATTTAGTCGAATGGTTTGATTTTTATATTTATGCAGTATTTGCTGCTTACTTTACTCAAGCTTTAACCGCGCCAGATATGGATAGCACAACCAAGTCTATTTATGTTTGGGGGGTGTTTGCCGCAAGCTTCTTTATGCGTCCGATTGGAAGCTGGCTATTTGGTCGTATTGCAGATCGACATGGCCGAAAGAAGTCGATGATCATATCAATCTGTTTGATGGCTTTAAGCTCCTTTTTATTTGCAGCTTTGCCTACTTATGATCAAGTCGGTTTATTTGCCCCTTTTCTGTTACTCCTTGTTCGTTTACTTCAAGGCTTATCAGTGGGTGGTGAATATGGCGCCGTTGCCACTTATATGAGTGAATTAGGCTTAAAAGGTCAGCGTGGTTTTTACTCATCTTTCCAATATGTCACCCTCTCTGGTGGTCAATTGCTTGCAAGCTTACTGGGCGTTATTTTGTTGACGTTCTTAAGTGAACAACAATTACATGATGGCGGTTGGCGTATTCCATTTGTTATTGGTGGTATCGCAGCAATCTTATCTTTGCTTGCACGTAGTCGTTTAGAAGAAACACTTTCTCATCAAGACAGCGAACGAAAAGAGTCTGGTAGCTTAAGAGAACTCTTTAAAAAGCACTGGAAAACCTTTTTATTAGTGGTTGGATACACTTCTGCTGGTTCATTAACGTTTTATGTAGAGACCGTTTATTCAAAAACCTATTTAACCAACTTAGGGATGGACGGAAAAACAGTTGGTTATATCATGACCTTCGCCCTATTTGTTTATATGTGTGCTCAACCTGTATTTGGTGCAATTTCGGACCGTATTGGGCGACGCTCTTCAATGTTGGCATTTAGCTTATTGTCCGCCATTTTTATTTATCCCGTCATGGTAATCGGGATGCGTGCCTATATAGATTCTCCGATCATCATTACATTGCTACTCATCTTTATGATGATGTTACTCAGCTTCTATACTTCTATTAGTGGTTTGGTAAAAGCTGAAATGTTCCCACCTCATGTGCGAGCTTTAGGTGTAGGTTTCTCTTATGCAGTAGGTAATGCGCTGTTTGGTGGTTCTGCGCCTTCGGTTGCCTTACAGTTTAAAGCTGCCGGAATTGAAAATACCTTCTTTATATATGTGATTGTCATGCTGGTTATCTGTTTCTTATGTAGCCTTGCGCTTCCTAAAAAACCAGATTATTTAGAACATGATCATTAATTAAATAAGATGCCTTCTGTCCCAAGCAGAAGGCATCTTTTAGCTCTTAGCAAATTCTTTTAAAAAAGCCCACGGAAAAATCCCTTTGTCATGCCCATCACTAAAGCAAATTTGGGCACCATAACCTTGATCAAACATAGCTGTCACATCAACATTTTGATACTCTATTTTAATTTGTTTAATCCGCTTCGCTCGACAAAAGCCACATGGGCAAATTTCCCTTAAACTTTGATGACTCAGACATACGCTTGAGCCATCGGTCCATATAAAGTGAACCTGCTTATTTATAGTGTCGACACGGATATCAGGTCTGGTTTGCATACTTCACCTCACCAATTTGATTTAATCCAATACGAATCGCTTTTCGTACTTCAGGATCTGGATCATTTTGATGTTGTTCCAATAGCTTCTGAGCTTCTGCTGTACCAATTTCACCGAGTGCTAAAGCGACTTCTTTACGCAAGTTACTAATTTCATGCTTAAAGTTATCAGTCAAATGAGCAACTGCCAGATGTGATTTAAGTAGTCCCAAGCTCCGTACTGCTGCAATACGTACTTGCCAATACAAATCTGATACAGCATGAATTAAAGGAGCTTCGAGCTGAACAATACGTAATTTTCCAATCGTAAGAGCAGCTTCCACTCTTAGTTGCCAACTTTCCGAAGTTAAAGAGTGTTGAAGTGCTTGGATGACCTCTGCGGATATACTCTGACTATAAGCCAAACCACCTGTTGCAATACGGCGAACTTCATCATCTACATCTGTTTCGGCAATTTTTGCCAATATCGTAATCGCTTGGTCTTGTTGTAACCAACTTAATGCACTGACTGCCTCACGGCGCACAAGTACATCTTCATGATGTACTAAAGCGGATATCTCTTCAAATAATTGCTGTGGTCGTAAAGGTTTTAAAGCACGCAGAATTGCACTAAGAGCAAAAGTATCCGTATGCTTTAAATACAGTGCCAGTATCTGGGCTGATGCCGCATTTTTGACTTCACTTAAACTCTGGCTGGCAGCTTGTCTCACATTCAGATCAACATCAAATAAGGCTTGCGCCAATACTTGCAAACTGGTTGGGTCTTCCCAGCTTTCTAAGTTTTTTGCCGCTTCTTCACGAACTAAAGCTGAAGAGTCGTGTTGTAGTGCTGCATGCAACCACGGAAGTAAATCCGGATTTTCTTCATCACCAATATTCATTAAAGCGACAAAGCGGATCTTTTCATCTGCATGATTGAGCTGCGCAAGAAATTCCTGATTATATTCATCGATATCATCTAAAGCTTGATAATAAAAACTCATTCGTATTCCTTAATTTGTGATTTCTTTCCAAGCCCTAATGGATTTAAACGGCTTAACTCTTCTTGTTGAGTGGCTTCTTTTAAAGTCTGGATGCAATGTTTTTTAATGGCTGTAAATTCACTACTCGTTACAAGCTCAACATCCCGTGGACGTTCAAACTTAAGTGGAATTTCTTCAATAATTCGCCCTGGTCGATGGCTCATAATCAACACTCGATCGGCTAAAAAAAGTGCCTCATCAATATCGTGGGTAATAAATAAAACCGACGTTTGAATTTCTTGCCAAATTTCGAGTAATAGCATTTGCATTTTTAAACGAGTTTGAGCATCTAACGCACCAAAAGGCTCATCCATTAATAAAATGCGAGGTTGATTAATCAGTACTCTCGCAATTTCAACTCGTTGCTGCATGCCACCAGAAAGTTCAGTTGGAAATTTATGTTCAAAACCTTTAAGTCCGACCAGATCAATCATTTTCTGAGCTTGTTCAATACGCTTTTGCTTGGCGATGCCTTTCATTTTTAAACCAAAGGCAATATTTTCGAGCACGCTTTTCCACGGGAATAAGGTATGTTGCTGAAACACCAAACCTCTATCTGGATGCGGTTCAAATATCGATTCATCATCGACCGTTAAAGACCCAGAACTAATCGGTAAATGCCCTGCCAAAGCACCTAATAATGTTGATTTACCGCAACCCGACGGGCCAAGTAGACATATAAACTCGCCCGGTTGTATTTCGAAATTAACCCGATCTAATGCCTGAAAACGATTTTTAGCTTGCCCTAAATGTAGAGATAGATTTTGAATACGTACATGGCCTTGTGTAATTGACATTTTAAGACTTCCTTAGTTGATACCATGGAGTAAATCGGTTTCCAATCACACGCACCAATGTACTGCTAAACATACCTAACGCTCCTATTAGCACCATGCCAACCACGATATTGCTATAGTTTTGCAAGGTGAAAGACTCCCATGTGAAATATCCAATTCCGTGTTGTCCAGAAATCATTTCCGCAGTCACTAAACAGAACCAACAAGTGCCCATTCCAATAGATAAACCCGTAATAATGTTCGGTAATGCACCCGGAATAATGACTTCATGAATAATGGCAAGATCAGAAGCACCCAGACTTTTCGCTGACGCAACGAGCCTTGGGTCAACTGCACCAACGCCATGTACGGTGTTTAATAAAATTGGAAATAAAGCCCCAATAAAGGTAATAAAAATCATGGAAGCTTCTGAGGATGGAAAAATCAGAATTGCTAAAGGAATCCATGCAACTGCTGGTATTGGACGTAATACTTCTAATGGTGGCATTAGAAAGGCAGCCAGTTTTTGGTAACGTCCTGCCAACAAACCAATACCTACACCAATTAGAGCTGCAAGCACAAAACCAATCACTACACGAAACACACTAGATTCAACATGTTCAAATGCAGCGCTGAGTTGAAAAAAAGCCCATAGCGCATGAATGACATCTAAAGGTGTCGGGACATTGCTAAAGTTCACAATACCTAAATTTATTTTAAACTGAGCTAGGCCTTGCCAAATGACTATCCAAAAAGCTATAGATGTGAAAGCAATGACATAGCTTTTTAAATGCGCCCGATATAATGTCAATTGTTGGAAAAATTTAATCAAAAATGTACTTTGGTTTTTAGGTTTTGTCTGGGCTAAACTACTCATTTGTCACCTCCTGATCATTAGGTAAGACAACACATCAGCTCTGTGTTACAAGCTGAATAGCTTCAAAGTCATATACTTTTCCGCCCTGTTGTTTAGCCCATTTTTCAGCATCATCTTTTAATAAAAAGGCTTGAATTTGTCCTGCTTTGTCTGTGGCATACCATGCCAAATTGGCAAGTAACTTAATGTCGGACTGATGATCTTGGCTATAAACCACACGCACCGTTTTTCCATCGGCTTGTATTTTCTTTAAATCAGAAAAAGCATGCTCAGGCGTTTCATAGCTACGCACTTTTTCTTCACCCTTTACCCAAATTTGAGTCACCCGATCAAATGTTTTGATGGGTTGGTCCGTTAAAGCGTCATTGGCAACCAAAGGTGATTTTGCATAGTCAGCAAGTTGCTGGCTGTAATTAAGTCCAGATGCCTGAAATGCATCCTTAATATATTGGTCATCAATAAATTTATTTACATCAAGCGTACCGTCGTTTTTGCCTAAAACTTTTAAGGTATCTATCGCAATTTGAGTCGCTTTTCGATATTCAGGTTTCCACGTTAAGTCACGAGTTTGCAGACCTAAAGGGCCATGAAATAGATAAACAACTTCGGCAGGAATACCTGTTTTTTCAGCAATAAGTTCACTATATTTTTCTGGTTGTTCCCGAATCAGGCGATTTGCTTCAATAGTTGCTTGTAAATAAGCTTTTATAACTTCTGGATGCTGCTGTGCATAATCCTTGCTGGCAAGTGAACCATGAAATGTTGGTGATTTTGCTTGTGAACCATCATAGATTTTTTTAGCAAAACCTTGGTAAGCAAATAACTCTCCAAATGGTACGAAGTCAGCATGCGCAGCAATCTTATGACTTTTTAACGCAGGCCCTGCCACCTCTGGCGCCTGAGCAATCACTTTAATATCTTTATCAAGTTGCCAGCCTTCAGCTTGAATCGCTCGTAGCAACAGTCCATGAGCAGTTGAGGCAAAAGGTACAGAAATGGTTTGTCCTTTTAGTTCTTTGAGCGATGTTACTTTTGAGTCAATTGGAACAACAATCGCATTGCCGCTACCATTAATACTGCCTGACAAAGGTGCTAAAAATATGCTTTCTTTCCCAGCTTTTTTAAATGCCGCTAAATTATTAACTGCAGGAAAGTCAGCCATTGCTCCCAAATCTAGACGCCCAGCTACCATCTCACTGGTAAGTGGTGCACCAGAGGTAAAGTTTTTCCATTGAATGTCATATTTAACATTCTTGTATTTACCATCTTTAGGCAAATATTTTGGTAATAAATTCAATTCACGAATCAGCAACCCACCTGTTGCACAGTTAATGGTCGTGTCTTGTGTACCAATCGCTACACGAACAGTTTCTGTTTTACTGCCGCACCCCAAAGTGCCAAGTACAATGGCACCAATTAAGCTACTGAGTAATAGTTTTTTATTGATCAATTTATTTTGTCTCATGTTGAGTATTCCAAATTAATTATTTGAGTAGGTATGGGATATTTACTTTGACTGCATCTGTTGGGCAGTCCTTTTCACAAGGCATGCAGTACCAACATTCATCAAACTGCATGAAAGCTTTTTGAGTTGTTGGATCGATTGCCAATAAGTCCATTGGACAAACATCTACACAGACAGTGCATCCTTTATCAGCAATACATTTATCTTCATCGATAATGACGGGTGCGACAGTACGGTGCTGTACTTCTTTAAAAATAAAAGCCATGATTTGAATTCCTGATTTATTTAGTCTGCTAGAGCAACATCTTTTTGAATACGTAAACGGTCATACGACACAGCTTCATCTTGATTAATCGGAACCACATAAGGCTCGATTGGCTTTTTGAAACTGACCATGTTGCCGTGTTCATCTTTTTTCAAATGCGCGTGACAGAACCAATCCGAGTTATTCTTTTGAGGGAAATCTGCTCTATAATGGTACAGTCCCCAGCGGCTTTCTTCTCTAAACAATGAAGCTCTAGCTGCCATTTCCGCACAATCTCGAATAAAAGAAACTTCAGCGACACGCATCAGCTCATGTGGGTTTCTGGCAGAAATTCGCTTAATATCCTGTTTAATTTCTTCAAAACGCTTGAGCCCAATTTCCATTTTTTGGCGAGTTTTAGGCGGTTGCAAATAGTCATTTACAAAACGGCGCAGCTTATATTCCACTTGTTCTGGAGGTAAACCTTCTGAGCAATCTAGTGGCGCAAATATTCGAGCTTTTTCTGCTTCTATTTCGCTTTGGTTTAATTCACTATCTTCAACGGCATTCACGTATTGCGCGGCATTTACACCCGCAAACCAACCATAGGTAAATGCACCAAGCATATAGTTATGAGGTACAGCCGCCATATCGCCAGCACTGTATAATCCCTTAACCGAAGTCTCAGCTTTTTCATTGACCCATACGCCAGAAGCGCTGTGCCCGCTACAGAAACCAATTTCTGAAATATGCATTTCCACCATATCTTGACGGTAATTGGTTCCTCGTCCCTCATGAAAACGTCCACGGCTTGGGCGCTCATTGGTATGCAAGATCTCTTCGATGGTTTGAATCGTTTCTTCGGCCAGATGATCTACTTTTAAATAAACAGGACCATTACCACTTTCCAGTTCTTGGTAAAACTCCCACATCATTTGACCACTCCAGTAGTCACATTCAATGAAACGTTCACCTTTACTATTGGCCGTATAACCTCCTAAAGGTCCGGTCACATAGGCACAAGCCGGACCGTTATAGTCTTTAATCAATGGATTAATCTGGAAGCATTCTAAGTTAGCAAGTTCAGCACCTGCATGGTATGCCATTGCATAGCCATCGCCTGCATTGGTTGGGTTTTCATAAGTACCCATTAAGTAGCCTGAAGCTGGCAAACCTAAACGCCCTGCGGCACCACAACATAAAATGGCAGCTTTCGTTTTAATGACATAAAAGTCACCACTACGACAGTCAAAACCGAGTACACCATTGATTGCACCTTCTTCATTTTTTAAAAGCTTTGTGGTGACAATCCGATTATTAATTTTGACTTGAGCACGCTTTAATTGACGGTATAAAACTTTTTTAACGTCATGACCTTCAGGCATAGGTAAAACATATGCCCCCATGTGATGTACTTTTTTTACTGCAAATTCACCCGTCTCATCTTTTTCGAACTTAATGCCCCATTGATCGAGCTGTTGAATGGTTGTGAAACTATGCTTCGCATATGCATATACAGTGGTTTGGTTAACTACCCCATCGTTGGCAATCGTAATTTCTTTAGTGTACTGCTCAGGTGTTGCGTAGCCCGGAATGACAGCATTATTTAGCCCATCCATTCCCATTGAAATCGCCCCACTACGTTTTACATTCGCTTTTTCAATGAGCAAGACTTTTAAATTCGGGTTTTCTTGCTTGGCTTTAATCGCAGCCATTGGCCCTGCAGTTCCACCACCAATCACCACAATATCGAACTCAAGATATTTATTTTCCATTGAATATTCCTTATTTTTATTTGAGTGATTAACGATGAATACGTAAACGGTACTGGAAGGTATCGCCCGAGAAATAGAGATATTCATAGTCAATCGGTTGACCATTTGCGTCATGAGTCAAACGTTCAACGCGTAATACAGGAGTTCCGATTTCGACTTGCAACAAAGCTGCTAATTCTTCATCCGCTACCGTGGCATCAATGCTTAAATCCGCATGTCCCAAAGGAATATCGCACTCTTGTTCTAATGCCTTGAAAATATCGGTTGTACGTAAATCAATCGCTTTCTCTTTAAGCTTCAAACCAATATGTTCAGGCAAATAAGTCAACTCATACGACACTGGCTGACGGTTGAGTAAACGGACACGTTGAATTTCATACACATTGGCTTTAACAGGTAACTTTAATTTGGGCACAACGTGCATCGGGATCTGCTTAAGCTCGGCGGAGATGACACGGTTTAAAATTTCGTGACCAGCAGATGACATTGCTTCTGCAAAACCTTGCAAACTTGAGATGTTCTGGAACGTTTTTGGCTTGCTTACAAAGGTCCCTTTACCTGGCACCTTAAAAATATAGCCTTCCAACTGTAATTGGTTGAGCGCTTGGCGAACTGTAATTCGACTTACACCAAATTGTTCAGCAAACTCGTTTTCAGATGGAATTTGGCTCAGTACGGCATATTCACCATTTACAATTTTGTTAAGGATGAGTTCCCTTAATTGATCGTAAAGAGGCTTGTGATTTTTGGGATCTTGGGGTAGCTGGCTCACGGCTCACAACCTGTTATAACAACTTGAGCAAATAATGTTTAAAATGTTTCAGCTTTGGAAATAATTTAAAGCGATAACTTTAGTTAAAAAAATAATTTCATTTAATATCAATAAATTAATAAATAGTTATCTATAAAAGTTGAATGGTTATCATAAAAAATACATTTGTGTTTGTTATGCTATAAAACATACTCCGTTATGCCATAAACGTAAAAATTAATATTATTTTTTAGGGGATAATATGCAACAAAAACAATTAAATACCCCTGATGATTCAGTGGAACAAGTCACCTTCTGGCAAGCCTTCTTATTTTGGCTCAAGCTTGGTTTTATTAGCTTTGGGGGGCCAGCTGGACAAATCGCTGTGATGCATCAGGAACTGGTTGAACAAAAGCGCTGGATATCAGAAAAAAGATTTTTACATGCACTGAACTACTGCATGTTGTTACCCGGACCTGAAGCGCAGCAGTTAGCAACCTACATTGGTTGGCTTATGCATAGAACTGCGGGAGGATTAGTTGCAGGTATTCTATTTGTATTGCCCTCTTTATTTATTTTAATTGGACTATCTTGGGTTTATATAAAATTTGGAGATGTGCCTGTTATTGCAGGTATCTTTTACGGGATAAAGCCTGCCGTCACTGCAATTGTCTTTCATGCAACTTACCGCATAGGCAGTCGTTCGCTTAAAAATAAGTTTTTATGGGTCGTCGCAATTGCAGCGTTTTTTGCCATTTTTGTCTTAAAGCTTCCTTTCCCGCTTATCGTTTTATCAGCAGGTATTGCTGGCTATTTAGCGAGTAAAAAGTACCCAGAACTATTTTCCTCCGCGGGTGGGCATAAAGCTAGTCAAAAAGATTATGGTCCGGCATATATTGATGATGATACTCCGACACCAGAGCACGCTAAATTCCATTGGTCACGGTTAGCCAGACTTATTTTTGTGGCAATCGCTTTATGGCTATTGCCAATTTTAGCTTTAGGCGCATATTTTGGATGGCATCATTCCTATACCCAAATGGCTTGGTTTTTCACTAAAGCTGCGCTGCTTACGTTTGGGGGCGCTTACGCGGTTTTACCTTATGTCTATCAAGGGGCTGTCAATCATTTTGGATGGCTTTCACCTACACAAATGATTGATGGATTGGCACTTGGTGAAACTACACCTGGTCCACTAATTATGGTCGTTGCCTTTGTTGGTTTTTTAGGAGGCGTTAATCATTCATTACTTGGCTCTGAGCATTTATTTTTTGCTGGAGCACTCGGTGCAGTCATTGTGACTTGGTTTACCTTTCTATTTTCATTTGTCTTTATTTTTGCGGGTGCACCGATTATTGAATCTACACATAACGAAATTAAATTTACTGCCCCCCTCACTGCAATTACCGCGGCTGTGGTCGGTGTCATTTTAAATTTAGCACTATTTTTTAGTTATCACGTATTATGGCCACAGGGTTTTTCAGGCCATTTTGATATTGTCGCGGCCCTCATTACTGTAGCTGCATTTATTGCTTTATTCCGATTTAGCATTAACGTGCTGTATGTCATTTTTGCTTCGGCACTGGTTGGGCTCGCAGTCACTTTCTTTTAGTTATTTACTGATTGAATTAATTTCTTAAAATCATAATCTCAATAAGGCCGAACAGTTCCTTTACTGTTCGGCTATTTATATTTTTAACCCGCTAACTGGGCAATTTGCGCTGCTGCATTATCTAAGGCAGCTTGACGTGCTTCTGGTCCGAAAGCGATTCCTTCGGCGCGCACAAAAGTGATATCAGTCACCCCAATAAAATTGAAAAACGCTTTGATATAAGTTTCTTGATAGTCTAAAGCTTCGGCTGGTGAACCTTCTGAATACACACCACCACGCGAAGAAGCAATAATGACACGTTTCCCCTCTACTAAACCTTGAGGACCGTTTTCCGTGTAACGGAATGTTTTACCAGCAACAGATAGACGGTCAAGCCACGCTTTTAACTGTGATGGGAAGCTAAAGTTATACATAGGTGCGCCAATTACAACGATATCTGACGATAAGAACTCATCCAAATATTGGGTGTTTCGTGCAACACGTTGTTGCGCTGTTTCATTATTAGGTTCAACACCTTGCCATGCTAAAAATTCAGCATCAGACAAATGAGGAATTGGCTCTACAGCAAAATCGTGATGAATAATTTCTGCATCTGGATAAGCTGTGCTGAGCTGACGAATAACAGATGAGGTGAGTTGGCGGCTAACAGATTGCTCACCTAAAATACTTGTGTCAATTTGAAGTAGTTTCATCGCTTATACCTACAGTATAAAATTGTTACTTGAGCTAATTATGTTACTACTATTATTCTTATGTACAAGAAGGCACATTTAGGGAACCAAGTAATATGACTGTAACCATACCTCATGATATCCAGAGTTCAGATTGCCAAAGAGTCAGTCAAGTGTTGGCTAGAGTTGGAGAGAAATGGAGTATACTCATTGTAATGACACTTGCATCACATCCTCATCGCTTTTCTGAAATAAAGAGACGTATTAATGGAATATCGCAGCGTATGCTTACCTTATGTTTGCGTGGTTTAGAACGAGATGGGTTGGTTAAACGTACGGTTTATCCTGTAGTTCCACCTCATGTTGAATATGAATTAACTCCACTGGGCCATTCACTTACAGAGCCTGTAATTGCTTTAGGCCAATGGGCTCAGCGGCATATTGCGGATATTGATGCGGCAAGAGCTGCATTTGATGCAGCTCAGGAGAAACCAATTACATTAGACACTTAACGTAACTGCGAAGGACTCATGCCATAAAATTGTTTAAAGCGATGACTTAAATGGCTTGCTGAACTAAACCCACATACTAAGGCAATATCTTGCAAAGAAAGCTGAGATGACTGAATTAGCCCCTTGGCCTTGGTTAAGCGTCTTTGCATGACATATTGGTGAGGCGCCATATTCATGGACTGTTTAAACATATGAGCAAAATGGTATTCGCTTAAATTCACAACATTTGCCAAATCAGACAAAGTGAGTGCCTGATCTAGATGATCTTCAATCCATTCCTGAATATATTTGAGTTTATGGGGTGCCAGTCCGCCCTTGATAGTAGGCTGTTGCCATTGAACACTGCTATATTTTCGAATTAAGTGATTCAACAATAAACTTGCCGTTGTACTCATTTGCAAATGATTTGAAGAATCTTGCCAATCGCAATCTAACAAGAAGAATTGATATAACGCCCGAATCCGTTCATCGTCATTAAAGACAACTTCATTTAGTTCAATTTGATTCGGCTCTTTGTCCCATATTTTTTCAGCAACATCACGCAAATGTTGGTCAGTGTAGTACAAGTGGACAAATTTAAGCCCACCACGTATGTCCCAAGTCGACTCCTGATGCTCGGGCAATAGGCAAAAACGTCCTGGTCCACCGCCATTTTTCCAGCCCGCGGGTGTTTTTTGATAGCTTTCATAACCATCTTGAATATAAAGACTTAAAGTGTGGTGATCGCTACAGACACTTACACGATCTTGCTGATTAGACCAAAATGCAAGTTGCATATTTTCATCAAGCACCACAGTTTCGTGAAGCTTGGCTTTAGACTGCTGCAGCTGTTCTAAAGTTTGATAAGCCATGCAAAATTAAAACAAATATGATTGAGCTTAAGTTAACCATATTCAGCAAAGTTCAGCTAGTTTAGATCTATAAAAAACGCAAGATCTTGCATGTACAACACAAGAATATATACGTGAAAAATGAAGCATTCCTAGATACTTAAGCTTGGTAATCGAGGATGAAGTTATGAATATTTTACTCTATGTTGCGGTGGTGTTGATTTGGGGAACAACATGGATTGGAATTGCCGTTCAAAGCCACTATGCAACACCCGTTGTCGCAATTTTATGGCGTTTTGCCATTTCAGCCTTATTACTTTGGGTGGTTTTACTATTTTCAAAAAAATTACAGAGAATTGCTTTAAAAGATCACTTGTTTTGTATGCTGCAAGGCCTTTGCGTTTTTGGTCTAAACTTTATTTGTTTTTATACTGCGGTTAAATATGTAAATAGCGGTTTAGAGTCTGTCATTTTTTCCATGGCTGTTTTCTTTAATGCCATTAATGCGCTTATCTTTTTTAAGCAGAAACCTTCCCCAAACTTTGCACCAGCTGCACTTTTGGGCCTAAGTGGTATTATTTTACTGTTTTGGCATGACCTGATTAATAGTCAGTTTAATGCGCAGCTATTAATGGGTATTGGGCTATGTGCAATAGGCACTTACGGTTTTTCGTTAGGGAACATGATTAGTGTTAGACACCAAAAACGTGGCCTAAATATCTTTTCAACAAACTGTTATGCAATGACTTATGGTGCATTGGTGATGTTAATTCTGGCATTATTTACAGGACAAGATTTAATGCCGCCAATGAATTTCCCATTTTTAAGCTCGGTACTATACTTAGCTGTATTTGGCACGGTTATTGGGTTCTCTGCTTATTTTTCTCTGGTCGGACGAATTGGCGCAGCCAAAGCAGCCTATAGCACGTTGCTCTTTCCTTTAGTTGCTCTAACAGTTTCTACTTTCTTTGAAGGATATGAGTGGACTTTAAATGCTGTATTTGGAATTTTACTCATCTTACTTGGTAACTACTTAATGTTTAGTAAGTTTGAAATTGGAAAGAAGTTATTTAGCAGTCAAAAAAATTGTGAGAAGCAGGCATAACAGCCTGCTTTTTTTATAAATCATAATTAATTTTAGCAGCCCGTTTTAAGCATCAACTCAAAATCTTTTAAAGCCGCGGCTGCTGTGGCTAAGGGCGCAGATGCCCCTCCACTGACAACAAATTCCCCCATTTCTTGCGTTAACACCCGAATACATTTATTAGAACCTTGCAGATGAGCAAACGGATGATTTGCTGGGACTAACCTTAATTCAACACCTGTTTGAATTTGCTGATTTTTAATATTGATAAAACCAACCAGACGAGGAATTATATTTTCTTTTTTCCAATCACGAATATGTTCAGTCGTAACATGGCTGATTCCTTGCCGTGGAATATCCTGAATTTTTACATCAGCTCCTAAAACAGTATTGGCTAGTATCGTAATTTTTGCAGCAGTATCCCACCCATCTACATCGAAAGAACTATTCGGTTCAGCAATACCTCTTGCTTGAGCTTTTTCAAGAGATTCTGTAAATGCACATTCATGTTGCAACATATCATTCAAAACAAAATTCGTGGTGCCTGTAAACACACCTTCTATTTCTAAAATTTGACAGCCAGCCAAGTTATATTCAAACAAATCAACAGTCGGTAAAGCTGCAGCAGTGGCACCGCTAAAAAATAGTTTTTTATTGTGCTGATGTGCCAAGTTAATTAGTTTTTTACCTTCTACGACTAAAGCACCTTTAGATACTGCTATCGCATTCATACTATGTGTTAAAGCATAATTTAAATAAAATAGGCCTTTCCCACCGGTAACATAATCACTTGGTCCAGTTTCAATAATGACATCTGCTTGAACCTGTTCTAAAAACTTTTGCTCTGTTAGGCCTGCTTGATATTGTGTTTTATCTAGCCACTTTGAAGCTTGTAAACCTTCTTGATCAATTAAGCCTGATGATGAGTTACAGACACCCACTAAACGGGCATCAATTTGATATTTTTGTTTATAGTATGTCGATCGATTTAAAAGAAGCTCTGCAATTTGTTGCCCAATCCGTCCAAAACCACAAATTGCTACGTTAACTCGCTTCATATCGCTTTCTCAAAAATTTAAATGGTTTAAATCAATTTTCCAAAGATAATTTTAATATCTCATCTTGGAAAAATTGCTATTTATAGAGAAGGTTAAAATACTATATCGCTCAGATATTTGTTAGATTAACAATCTTAATAACCATATAAATTGCGACAGCAAAAACCATTAAAGCAAAGACCTTTTGTACAATTGCAGACGGAATAAACCGAATAGCTCGGCGTCCTAATAACATACCGAATGCACATGCGAGCGCGAACGCACTAGTAATGGCGACTGGATAGTGAAAGCCCTCTGCAATATGCATCACAATACTCATGCCACTAATCAGGAAAATAATCATAAGTGAGGTTGCAACGATGCTATGCATATCCAAATTTGTGACTTTTCTAAGCGCGGGTACAATTACAAAGCCGCCTCCAACCCCTAACATCCCCGTTAAAAGCCCAGCAATAATCCCGATGCTTGCAAGCACACCACCAGTTTTAAAATTCCAGATAAAGCGTCCCGTACTTGGGTTGACCTGACACGGCGGGTTATGAAAATCTGAAACTCGGTTACTGATAAGTCGATAGCCCACTGTAAACATGACCAAGCTAAACATTAACATGAGCCAAATAGGTGAAATCGTGTTAGCTATTAAAATGCCGATATGTGCCATAGGAGCACCAATTAAGGCAATCCAGATTGCAGCACGATAACGAACTATCTTTTTAAATAAGCCTTCAATAGTTCCAATGAGTGTAGATAGCGCAACTGCCAATAACCCAATTGGCGCAGCTTGTGCCACGCTCCAGCCTTGACTGGTCATAAGCGCGGGTACAGCAAGAATGCCACCACCCGCACCAGTAAGACCAAGTAAAAAGCCAATCACAATGCCTTCAACGACAAGTAATAACATATTAAAAGCCTAAAATTGCATATACATCGTTTGCAGTAGACTGCTGGTTAATGAGTGAGTAGATATTGTCTTCTTGCGAAGCTTTAACCGCTTCTCAGGACAAAGCGTTGCTTTGTTTATCCTCTTCCACTCGAGCACAGCTCTCGTCTTCTTGCGAAGCTTTAGTCGCTTCTCAGGACAAAGCATTGCTTTGTTTATCCTCTTCCGCTCAAGCACAGCTCTCGTCTTGCGCTCGGGTAAAGCGTTGCTTTACTTATCCTCGCTCAGGTTTGACCATCCACTCACGGCCTTTAAGCATGCCTTGCCAGTAAATTGGCGGTAAAATTTGCTCTTTAAGTAGCCATGCCAAACGAGATGGTTTTTGTCCATCAATCACCCATTTTGGAAAACTTGGAAGTAATTTGCCGCCGTAGCCAAACTCAGCCAGAACGATTTTTCCACGCTCTACTGTGAGTGGACATGAGCCATAACCGTTGTATTCACAAAAGTTTTGCTCACCTTTGAGCTGGGCTATAACATTAACCGCAACGATCGGAGCTTGTGCCCGTGCCGCAGCAGCAGTTTTGGCATTAGGTGCATTCATCACATCACCTAAAGCAAAAATATTGGCGTGCTGTGTGTGTTGTAGGGTTTGAGGATTCACACTCACCCAGCCGGCTTCATCAGTAAGAGTACTTGCACGAATAAAATCAGGCGCTTGTTGCGGTGGAACAACATGCAACATATCGAAATCTGTTTCGACCAATGCTGCATTTTCATCATTCACCACTTTGAACCATGCTTTCTTTGCAGACCCGTCTACTTTGACAAGTTGATGGTTAAAATGCAGTTCAGTGCCATATTTTTCGACATATTGCATTAGTGCAGGTACATATTCCTTCACACCAAATAAAACAGCACCAGTGTTATAAAAATGGATAGAGATATCTTTAAGTTTGCCTTGCTTTAACCAGTAGTCGGCTGAAAGGTACATCGCTTTTTGAGGAGCACCGGCACATTTAATCGGCATAGGCGGTTGGGTAAAGATTGCTTTTCCACCCTTTAGCTGTTGCACCAGTTCCCATGTATACGGCGCTAAATCATAACGATAGTTAGACGTCACCCCATTTTTCCCTAAGGTTTCGACTAAGCCTTCAATGCCATGCCAATTCAGTTTTAAACCGGGACACACGACCAAAGCTTTATATTGAATGGGTTGGCATCCTTCCAAAATAACCTGATTATGCTCAGGGTCGAATCCGGCAACCGCAGCTTTCATCCATTTCACTTTTGAAGGAATCACACTTACCATTGAGCGTGCGGTTACTTGTGGTTTGAAAATACCGCCGCCAACCATGGTCCAGCCCGGTTGATAATAATGTGTATCTGCGGGATCAATAATGACAATATCTAAATGAGGTTCACGACATAAAAGACTAGACGCTACAGAAATTCCTGCTGCCCCAGCGCCCACAATCACAACGCTATAACAAGGAATTGTCGCTGGTGCATGATCACGTTTTAAAATACGTGGCACCAAGCCTTTTAAGTTAAACCCAAGCTTATTACCCGACTCAACTAACAGTGCTGCATCTTGTGGAGCAACTTCAGCCAAAGCCCACAAACTGATTGCACGCATACCAGAGCGACAATATGCTAAAACGGGCTTCTGAGCATTCTGATAAAGCTGCTTAAACTCGGTAACTTGTTGATCAGTAATTTTGCCACTGGTCACAGGCTGATAAATTACCTTTAGACCATATTGTTGAGCTGCTTCTTCAATTTCAATCACATTAGGTTGATCTGCACCTTCTCCATCTGGACGGTTACATATCAGAGTTTTTATTCCTTGGTCTGCAATTTTCGCAATATCGTTGGCAGTAATCTGGCCAGCAATATAAAAATCTTGATTAACTCGTTTAAGTTCCATATTGCCACCTTATAATTGTGAAATTGAGCCGCAAGCCTGATTAGCAGGAAGTGCTTTATCGATTTGTTTTGGATATGGCAGATTTAAGTTATTCATTAATTTAATAAAATCTTCACGCGAGCGATTCTGACCTAGACGTGAATTATTTAAGCGTTCATAACCAATTGTTGAAGACAGACGACCTTTATAATCGTGTCCCGGATACACAATAGTCTCGTCAGGCAGGCTAAAAAGTTGTTTATGAATACTGTCATAAAGTGTACCTGCATTACCTTGCTGGAAGTCAGTTCGACCGCACCCATCAATTAATAATGCATCACCAGTGAAAACCATATTACCTACCAAATAACTGGTACAAGCATTGGTATGACCTGGTGTGTAACGCGCTTCAATACTGAGGTTGCCAACTTTAAGCATGCAACCATCAGTAATTAAAATATCTCCGCAACTTACTTCTGAGTTTCGGTGTAAAACCGATTTGCAATGGAAACGTTCACGAAGTAAATTTGCAGCGGTAATATGGTCTGCATGAACATGAGTATCTAAGGTATAGATGAGCGTAAATTGATGCTGCTCTAATTCTTTTGTATAAATCTCTATATCTGATGCGACTGGGTCAATTAAAACAGCCTCTCGTGTTTCTTCACACCCAAGCATATATGTATAAGTCGAACTTTCCTGCTCAAAAAACTGCTTAAAGAACATGATTTATACCCTAATAATTTATTTCTTTCCTATATTTTGCAAATAAAATGCCAATTATTTAAAATTAAATAATAAATATAAAAATCAAAAACTTAAAATAATAAGTAAAACTAAACTTAGAAAATGAACTCAGCTTGATGTTCCTATGAAACTCAAGTATGTTTCAATGAAACGATTGTGAAACATATAAAATGGCAAAGCTAAATTTTGAGTCAGAACAGAATTTTTATATTTTATTTGAGCAGCTTAAGGCTCTCTTCCCAAATGCGAGCCTGTTTTTAGCAGACACAACGACTCAAGCAATTCACTATAAATTTAATACAGATGACATTTCTGTAGAGAGCATGGCAGCGCTTACTCAAGACCATCACAATCAATATCTTGAGATCAATACTCCTAAAATGAGAAAGCGATTTATCTATCAAGAACATGATATTTACCTCACAGAGCATCGAATTATCGGGAAATTGCATATTCTACAGCCCGTTAGCATAGAGAATGATATCGCTGATCAAGTAGAGCTAACAGAACAATTACAAGAGTTAAGCAAGATCTTTAATAGCTGTTCACCAGAAATGACTCGTATGTTTTCAATTATTCAAAGAGTGGCAATTACTGAGTTTCCAGTGCTCGTACGCGGTGAATCTGGTAGCGGTAAAGAGCTAGTGGCAAAAGCAATTCATGATTATAGCCAGCGTAAAAATAAGATCTTTGTTGCCATTAACTGTGCAGCTTTAAATTCTAATATTTTAGAAAGTGAACTCTTTGGGCATGTGAAAGGTGCTTTTACGGGAGCAATTCGTGACCATAAAGGTGTGTTTGAACGTGCCGCTGGTGGAACGCTGTTTCTGGATGAAATTGCCGAGATTCCTTTAGAGCTTCAAGCTAAATTATTACGGGTGTTAGAAACAGGTGAATTTACTCCTGTAGGCGGTGAAAAACCAATTCAGGCCAATGTCCGCATTATTACAGCAACACATAAAGCTTTACGCGAAGAAGCTAAGGCTGGGCGTTTCCGTCATGATCTACTCTACCGTCTACGCGTAATTCCAATTTTCATACCACCACTCAGAGAGAGAAAAGTCGATATTCCTCTCATTGTCGATCAGATTTTAAAAGAAAGCTCCACTCAACTCGACACAATGCCTCGTCACGTCAATCAAAAAGCCATGCAAGTTTTATTGAACTATGACTGGCCGGGAAATGTTCGTGAGCTTAAAAACACCCTGCTTTATGCGTTAACCATGGCAAATGGTAAGGACGAAATTGAAGTTGAAGACTTACCAAATGAGCTCTTAAATGCGGAGGATTACGTTAAATTACCTGAGACAAATACAGAGCTTAGTCCAGAAAATGTGCAAGCCGCTTTAGAAAAATATAACCATAACCTGAATATGGTCGCGAATATTTTTGGAATTAGCCGCACTACTCTTTGGCGATACAGACAAAAGCATAAGCTTTAGCTAGGTATTTAGCTCATCTAAGGCGTATCATATTGCACTTGGTTAGGTTCTAGTTCAAAGGCTTTATATGATTGTCCGTGATAAAAGCAATGTATTTAAATTATTATTTGCTTGGAAAGGAACAATTTTACCGAAGGTCTTGCCAGCACTGAGTTTTGTTGTCTTTATTTCAGCATGTGTGGTCTGGCTCTCTTATTATCATTGGATTCAAATTCCTACCGTACCCGCGATCGGATTTACCATCTTTGGTGTGATTCTGTCCATTTGTACAGGCTTTAGAAATAACGCATGTTATGACCGTTGGTGGGAAGGCCGCAAGCTCTGGGGTGCTTTAATTGCCAATGCCAGACATATTGTTAGAGATAGCCATGTTTTATCTAATGAACAACGTGAACATTTAATTCATCAGGTCTTAATTTTTAGTAACTTGTTGCGTGATCGACTACGTCAACAAACAGTCGAACCCACCAAATTTCTTGAGCATGCCTATTTAAATAACTCTTCACTTAATTATTTAAATGAGCATATTAATGCACCTCAATTTGTACTCGAAAATATTCAAAAAGATTTAGTCAAAGCTCTAAAAGACGGCGAAATTAGTGACATTATCTATGGCACTCTGACACGCCATATTGTTGAGCTAGGTAATATTCAAGCGGGTTGTGACCGTATTGCTGGGACACCTTTACCCTACTCATATTCAGTACTTTTGCACCGCGCCGTTTACTGTTTCTGTTTCATTCTACCATTTAGCCTTGAAGCAGCTTTAGGTATTTGGACACCGCTTATTGTCGGCTTAATCGCTTATATGTTTTTAGGTTTAGATGCCTTAAGCGCTCAAATTGAAGAACCTTTTGGTTTGCAAGAAAATGATTTACCGCTCGATTCTATTGTGCGTTTGATTGAACGTGAGTCTCTAAGTTCTTTAGGACAGCCATTACCCCCTATTATTGAAGCTCAAAACAACAACTTACTTTAATAAAAAAGAGCGAATCATCGCTCTTTTTTAAGGCTTGAGTGTCTATTTAGGGATGTACGATAATCTTAACGGCTGATTCATTGTTATGAATTAAGGTTTCAAAACCTTGTGAAATCAAATCATCAAGTTGAATGCGCTGCGTAATAAAAGGTTCCAGATTTATTTTACCTTCTTCGACCAGTTTAATAGTTTCTTGATGGTCATTTACATAGGCAATTGTGCCTCGTACATCAAGCTCTTTCATCACCACACTATGCACATTAATTGATGCTGGATGGCTCCAAATCGAAACAATAACTATAACGCCTGTTGGTTTCACTGCCGCAACCAAAGTATCTAATACCTTGTTAACGCTACTACATTCAAACGCAACATCAACACCATCGCCATTGGTAATTTTCATAACCTCAGAAACAACATCAACTTCTGACGGGTCTAAAATATAATCTGCAACACCCGACTCTTTGGCTTTTTCTTTACGTTTGGCACTTAGTTCGGTAATGATGACCTTAAGCCCTTTCGCTTTTAAAATTGCCGAAAGCAACAAACCAATTGGCCCCGCACCGCCAACCAGTGCAATATCACCGGCCTTTGCACCACTACGTACGAAAGCATGATGACCCACCGATAACGGTTCAATTAAGGCTGCCTGATCCAGTGGAATTTTATTAGAAATTGGATGCACCCAACGGCGTTTAACCGCAATTTTTTCCGATAAACCACCACCACGACCACCTAAACCAATAAAGTTCATATTTTTGGAAAGATGATAATTATCGCCCGGTCCAGTCGGTACATCATCCGCCACAATATAAGGCTCTACGACTACATGCTGGCCAATTTCAATGTCATCCACACCTTTACCTACGGCATAGACTACACCTGAAAATTCATGTCCCATGGTAATCGGTGCAGATTCACCTGAAATAGGATGCGGATGTCCACAAGGTGGAATAAAAATTGGTCCTTCCATAAATTCGTGCAAATCTGTACCACAAATTCCACACCAAGCCACCTTGATACCTACAGTGCCAGGAGTGACTTCTGGTTCAGGGATATCTTCAATACGAATATCGCCTCTGTCATAAAAACGCGCTGCTTTCATTATTATCTCCCTCAAATCAGGATGTTGTTTTAGCGATAGACTATTCCGCCGTCCGTTAAAATGGATTGACCCGTAATATAGTCTGAATCTTCACTTGCCAGAAAAGCAACTAATGCGGCTACATCGTCTGGTGTTTGGGCTCTACCTAAAGCAATGCCTTCCACATATTTTTTATAAGTTTCACCAATTGCAGCACCGGTAATTTCAGCAAAACGTTTATCAATTTCAACCCACATGTCCGTTCCGACAATTCCGGGACAATATCCATTTACCGTAATACCGTGACTGGCATATTCTTTTGCCGCGGCTTGGGTAAGTGCTCGTACCGCAAATTTAGTTGCCGAGTAAATACCGAGTAAAGCAAACCCATCATGGCCTGCAATTGAGCAAGCATTAATGATTTTACCTTTATGTTGGCGTTGTTTAAATTTTGCAGCAGCAGCCTGTATTCCCCACAGCACGCCGCCAATATTAATATCAACAATATTTTGGAATTCATCAGGTGTGATATCAGCAATCGCTTGAACTTGTGCAATTCCAGCGTTATTAATCATGACATCAAACCCACCAAGTGTCTGCTCAGCATGATTTATAGCAGCATACACTTGCTCGCGGTCACTTACATCAGCAATAAATGTGCTCGCATTTACACCTAAAGCTTGAATTTCCTGCTGCACATCGTTCAGTCGATCTTGTTTCATATCAACTAATGCAATATGTGCCCCTTCTTGCGCCAAGCGCAGGGCAATCCCACGGCCAATGCCTTGGGCTGCCCCAGTCACTAAAGCAACTTTATTTTTTAATCCCTTAACCATGTTCAACTCCTGTAAATGTAGAATTTCTACATATGAATCGCTCGTTGCATTGAAGCCAAAATAGATTCATGCATGGCTTCTGATAATGTTGGATGCGGGAAAATCACTTGAGCTAAACTTTCATCAGTTGCTTCTAGATATTTCGCAATGGCAAATCCTTGGATATGTTCGGTCACTTCATGACCCACCATATGTGCACCAAGTAATTCACCCGTTTCTGCATGTACCACCGTTTTAACGAAACCTGACGCATCTCCAATTGCTAAAGCTTTACCATTTGCAGTTAAAGAAAACTTGCCAATACGTATAGGTAGATTCTTAGCTTTTGCTGCATTTTCCGTTAAACCAATACTCGCCACTTGTGGATGTGTAAAAATACAACCAGGTATCTGGCTACGGTCGAGTGAATGGACGTTTGCCACACCAGCGATTTTCTCGACACATATTATGGCTTCATGGCTTGCTTTATGAGCGAGACAAGGTGCTCCAGCAACATCCCCAATGGCATAAAGCCCTGCTACGTTGGTTTTACAATAGTCATCAATTGCCACAAAACCTTGTGGATTGAGTTCTACACCTAAACGTTCTAGTCCCAGCCCTGTGGTATTCGGCTGTACACCAATTGCCGAAAGCACGCGATCAAAAACAAGCGTTTGAACATCATTTGCCGTTTCAACCACACAGTGGACTTGCTCATTTTCAATCTGAATACTTTGAACGACAGCATCGGTTAAGACTTTCATACCTTTTTGTTCAAATTGTTTTCTAACAAATTGAGCAACTTCTGCATCTTCGGTCGGTAAAATTTGTTTAGCCAAATCAATAAGGGTCACCTGACATCCCAAATCTTGATAAAGACTGGCAAACTCACTACCAATTGCACCTGAACCTACAACCAGTAAACTTTTTGGTAACTGCTCTGGAACAAGCGCTTCTTTATAGCTCCAGACATATGTTCCATCGACAGGAAGTTGAGGAACATGTCGGGCTTTAGCTCCAGTTGCCAAAATGATATGTGGTGCACTCAAAGCCTGACTATGACCTTGAGCATCGGTCACTTCAATTTTTTCTTTCGCTGTAAGTTGAGCGCGACCACTAAAAACAGTGACCTGATTCTTTTTCAACAAGTAATCGATGCCTTGTACTAATTGAGCTGACACTTGTCGGCTATGTTGCACAAGCTTTTGAATATCAAAATCGAGTTGGGATACATGAAAACCAAACTGTCCAGCATGTTTAAACTGAGTTGCAAGCTCTGCGCCTGCAAGCAAAGCTTTAGTTGGAATACAGCCCCAATTTAGACAAATTCCGCCTAAATGTTGCTCTTCTACAATTGCGGTTTTTAACCCGAGCTGGGCTGCACGAATTGCAGCCACATACCCACCCGGTCCCGCGCCAATCACAATTAAATCAAATTGAGCTGCTGACATGCGGGTTCTCCTACACCAAAATTAAAGCAGGGTTTTCAACAAACTGCTTAAAGCTGGCCAAGAATTTCGCCCCAACTGCGCCATCAATAACTCGGTGATCGCATGACAACGTCGCTGTGACAATCTCACGAACCACTACATTGCCATTTTCGACAACAGCGCGAGATTCCGAAGCACCTAATGCCATAATTGCACCTTGCGGTGGGTTAATAATGGCATCGAACTGTTTAATGCCTAACATTCCTAAATTTGAAATGCTAAAGCTGCCTCCCTGAAACTCGTCAGGTTGTAACTTGCCAGTCTTAGCACGAGTTGCCAAATCACGCATGTCATCGGAAATTTGTGCCAACGATTTTTGATTCGCAGCTTTCACAATGGGTGTAATTAAACCGTTTGGAATCGCTACGGCCACGGAAATATCCGCTTGAGAGAACTGTAAAATTGATTGAGTAGCCTCATCAAATTGAACGTTTACCTCAGGTACTTTAATCAGTGCCGCAGCAGCTGCTTTAATTAGCATGTCATTAATAGAAAGTTTCACTTGTGGAACAGTCTCATTAATCTGCTTACGTAGTTTTTGCAAAGCCTCTACGTTGAGATCGACTACTAAGCGGAAATGCGGTGCATTACGTTTTGCAGTCTGTAAGCGTGAAGCAATCGCTTTACGCATCCCATTCATCGCCACAGTCGTAATTGTAGATTGTGGTTGAGCAACAGCACATTGAGCAGATTGTTCATTTACCGACGTTGGGTTATTACGATAGTAAACTGCCTCAACATCTTCTTTACAGACACGGCCACGAGTACCTGAAACACGGCAGTCATTTAGGTTAATGCCCCACTGCTTTGCTAAACGACGTGCCACAGGTGTCGCTAAAACTTGGCTATCATCGGCTGTAGATTTAACCACTTTAGCTTGAGTTTGCTGCTTAATATCAGACCATTGACCACCAGCAGCTTGCACAGCTTTTTGGATGTCCTGAACACTAATACGTCCTTCACGGCCAGAACCTGTAACTTTCGCTAAGTTCACATTGTGCTTTTCTGCAAGCTTTAATGCATGTGGTGTTGCAAACAACTCATTAGATGTTTGATAGCCTTGTAATGACTCTGGTACAGCGTAGTCATCTTTCGCTACTTTTGCAGGAGCTGAAGCACTAGCTGCTACAGTCTGTGGTTGTTCTGCTTTTTCAGCAACAGGTGCAGATGTTTCCGCTTTACTTTGCTCCGAAGGTGCTTCAGGTGCTTGAGCTGCTGAACCACCTAGTGATGCGATAAACTTTTCAATTTCTGCATCAGAAACTTCACTATCAGCACATACGGCAATAAGACCACCAACAGGTAAAGTATCACCATCTTTCGCTAAAATTTTACGGAGCGTTCCAGCAAAAGGCGCTTCTAACACATTAACGATTTTTGTGGTTTCAATTTCACAAATTTCATCGCCCTTATTAAAGCTATCACCCTCTTTAATCAACCATTGGGCGATCGTGCCTTCTTCCATGGATAATCCCCATTTCGGGATCTCCAGCGTTTTAATTTCGCTCATCCTAAGCCTCCAATGTTTTTCGCACAGCTTGCTCAATACGCTCTACACTTGGAATCCATTCTTTTTCTAAAACTGGAGAGAATGGAACAGGCGTATGTGGTGGCGTTACGAGTTCAACAGGTGCTTTCAAATAGTGGAAACCTTTTTGGGCGATCAGTGCAGCCACATCATGACCAAAGCCACAGCGTGCTGCTGATTCATCCACAATAACCACACGCCCAGTCGATGCAACAGACTCTAAAATTCCTTCTTCATCCAGAGGTGAAATTGTTCGAGGGTCGACCACTTCAACTGAAATACCATCTTTTGCAAGTTTGTCTGCCACTTCATTAGCGCGATGTACCATCAAACCTAAAGCAATAATGGTCACGTCTGTTCCTTCACGGGTGTAATTTGCTACACCAAAAGGAATGGTATATGCATCATCTGGAACTTCGCCTTTAATGTCATAAAGCATTTTATGTTCACAGAACACTACAGGGTCATCATCTCTAATAGCCTGAATTAATAGCCCTTTCACATCATATGGGCTAGATGGAACCACAACTTTTAAGCCCGGAACCGCAGCAAATACGTTATACGGTGACTGAGAATGCTGAGCTGCCGCAGAGAAACCTGCGCCAATCATGCCACGTACAACCATTGGCGCTTTTGCTTTTCCGCCAAACATATAACGGAATTTAGCGGCTTGGTTATAGAGCATGTCATGACACACGCCATAGAAATCCATAAACATTAAATCGGCAACAGGACGTAAACCTGTTGCTGCAGCACCAGCAGCCATACCGATAATTGCAGACTCGGTAATTGGGGTATCAATAACACGTTCCGAACCAAATTCTGTCCATAAACCTTTGGTTACGCCCAGTACACCACCGAAACCTTCTAACTGGTTTTCTTCAGTGTTTTTACCGCCGTGTCCACCACGAACATCTTCACCAACAACAAATACGGTTGGATCACGGCGCATTTCTGATTCAATGGCTTCTTTAATTGCATTACGAAAACTTTTATTTGGCATCTTTACTATTCCTTTAGTAAGAGACATAGACGTCAGTAAGGAGTTGTTCTGGTTTCGGATATGCCGCAGCACGGGCTTTAGCAACGGCATCATCAACATTTGCCTTTGAAGCTGCATCAATCTCGTCTAGTTTGGCTTCATCAATTTTGCCTTTGACTTTCTCACGGAAAATTTTCAAAGGATCTTTATTTTCTTTGATGAACTCGACTTCTTCTTTAGAACGAATCAAGCCAGGATCACCTTCGAAGTGGCCATAAAAACGGTTTGTGATGGTTTCAATCACGCTTGGACCTTCACCACGGCGCGCGCGTTCAATGGCAGTTTGAGCGGCTTCATAGACTGCAAAGAAGTCTGTACCATCAACTTTAACTGCCGGTAAACCAAAGCCTGCTGCACGACCAGCAATGTCTTTGCTTCCTACAGCGTAATCATGACCAGTCCCCTCACCAAAACCGTTATTTTCAAAAACGAAAATCACGGGAAGTTTAAGAACAACAGCCATGTTCATCGCTTCAAAAGTAAGGCCTTGGTTTGAACCACCATCACCTGTAAAAGACAGTCCGACTCCACCAGTCTTTAAAGTTTTCGCTGTCAACGCTGCACCAATTGCTAAAGGAGGCCCACCACCCACAATCCCGTTGGCACCGAGCATACCTTTATCTAAATCGGCAATATGCATAGAACCGCCTTTTCCACGGCATAGCCCGTCATCTTTACCGAAAATTTCCAGCATCATGGCGTGAATATCACAGCCTTTTGCAATACAGTGTCCATGTCCACGGTGTGTTGAAGTGATATAGTCTTTGTCGGTTAAGTTTTCGCAAATCCCGACTGCTACAGCTTCTTCTCCGCTATATAAGTGAATAAAGCCTGGAATATCACCATTGGTATTTTCTTCATGAAGTCGATCTTCAAATTCACGAATATCACGCATGCGTTTATATGCTGCGAGTAATTGCTCTTCCGTTAATTGCATATCCTTTTCCTTTATTATCTTGATTATTAAAAATCAACCAAGTTTCAGCGAGTGTTATATATTTCGCTATAAATAATAAAACTCAATTTAATTTAATATGCTATTAGACTAAAAAGTTTTAAATAAGTTTTTTAGCTATTAATTTTTATTTATCACAAACTTACATCGCAAAAATAAAATTAAAAAATTTTAATTCATTTCATGCACTTGTGAAACAAACCTTTAACCAACCTTTATTAATTTATAATATTTGCTGTGCACTATACGCATTAATAAATTCTTTATTTCTTATTTATAGAAATAAGGTTTTTTATTATAACCAGTCTAGTTGCAAATTAATTTAATATAAAATGGAATTTTATATATGGACTTAAAAAGGCAAATAGAAACAGGTATTAAGTTAAGAGGAATAGATAAAGTTTCTCGTATTCCCATTAAAATTTTACCTACCGAAGAATTACCTAAAAAGCCTGAATGGATTCGAGCAAAAATAACTGATTTCGAAGAAATTCAACGTATCAAAAATTTATTACGCCAACAAAAGCTACATAGTGTTTGCGAAGAAGCCGCATGTCCAAATCTACCTGAATGTTTTGGTGGTGGTACGGCAACATTTATGATTATGGGAGATATTTGTACAAGACGTTGCCCTTTCTGCGATGTAGCACATGGTCGTCCAATGCCTTTAGATGAAAATGAACCTAAACATCTAGCTGAGACGGTCGCTAACCTAAACTTAAAATATGTAGTCATTACCTCTGTAGACCGTGATGATCTACACGATGGTGGTGCAGCACATTTTGTGAAGTGTATTGAAGAAATCAGAAACCGTTGTCCAGATACGCTAATTGAAATTTTAGTTCCGGACTTTCGTGGCCGATTAGAAACAGCACTCTCTACATTAAGCTTATCACCACCCGATGTGTTTAATCATAATATTGAGACAGTACCGCGTTTATATAAAGCAATGCGCCCCGGTTCGGACTATCAGCATTCGTTAAATTTATTAAAACGTTTTAAAAAATACTGTCCTGATATCAAAACTAAATGTGGCCTAATGGTAGGGTTAGGAGAAATTGAAGCTGAGGTTATTGCTCTACTCAATGATTTAAAAGATCATGATGTAGATTTAGTGACTATTGGACAATATTTACAGCCCTCTAAATCACATGCCCCTATTCACCGGTTTGTGAATTTACAAGAATTTGAAAGATACACTCAGCATGGCCAGCGTTTAGGCTTTAAAAATATCTGGAGTGCGCCAATGGTCCGTTCTAGCTATTTTGCCGATCGGCAATATTTCGGTGAATCTGCACCAAAGCCATTTTCAAGAGAGGATGTTTTGTCATAGGGCGAGGCGAAATAACAAAACTTACCCAATAGGATAATAGTCAAATCGTTTAAAATTATTTAAGGTAAATGAAATAACGAGGAAATAGTCACAATAAGAAAGCTAAACCTGTTGAGCGGCTACGGATACGCCATTTCAACGATAAAGGAATTTCGATATGGATATGTCAAAACAATTATTATTGCCTTCTACAGACAACCTTCCGTCTTTCTTTAGACCGGAAACAATCTCTGAAACACCTTGTTTAGGAAAAAAGCCGTCACTCGATCTAGATGCGGCTCCTATATTTGATCTAGATCAGGAATGGCAACATTCCTTATTTGGTCGTTCAATCCAAGAGTGCCATAGAAATTTGATGCATATTGCTGAAGATGCGGATATGGCAATTGGGGTGACTGACCCTCACGGTACTTTACTCTGGACATGGAGTAGTACGCCTATGCGTTCATCTGCCGAACAAGTCCATTTTGTTGAAGGTGGACAATGGTCAACCCAAGCAGTTGGTCAAAATGCAATTGGTCTTGCACTAAATACACATTCTGCAAGTTGTGTTTATTCACATGAAAATCAGATGAACAGCGTTAGAGACTGGGTATGTTATGCAGCGCCTATCACCGATGCAAACACAGGCCAGTTTTACGGCATTATGAACTTATCAACTAAATATCAAAAGCATAACTCACTTGGAATTTTAGCTGTTGAACGCTGTGCTGATATTGTAAAACAAGCCATTCAACTTCATCAAAAGAACATTTTATATATTAAGGCGCTAGGCACGCCTAAGGTTCAATACAATCAACATGGCTTGACACTCACGCAGCGCCAAATCGAAATTTTATGTATTCTTGCTTTATGTCCGGAAGGCATAAACTTAGAAGAGCTTCACTATGCCTTATATGGCGATCGACCAGTGAGTACCACTACACTAAAAGCTGAGCTCTCACAGCTTCGAAACCTGATTCCCGATGTGATCGAGTCACGACCATATAGACTTAACTGTGAAATACAATGTGACTTTCTCATGGCTGAGCAAGCACTAAACTTAGGTTTTACTGCAACCACTTTAACACTGTATAGAGGTAGTTTTTTAGCCAAGTCAGAAAGTCCGTTTTTGTGTGCTTGGAGAGATTGCTTTGACGCCCGCTTGAGTCATGTTATCTATCAAATTGATGATGTAGACCAACTATTACGTGTGGTTAGCCGTGTTCCCGACCGTGTTGATGCCGTTGAACGCTTACTTGAACTTCTGCCCGAAGAAACACCGTATCGGGCAAAGCTCTTAAAATTGCTTGAATAAAATAAAAGGGAGAATATGTAGAATATTCTCCCTTTTTAAGTTGAGATCAAGCAGAGGCTTGAAGCTGTACTCTATAGCAATCGTCTAAAGCTAATTCATAATACCGCAGCCCTTCTTCCGCCGCATGAAATGCTTTTTGCTGCCAATCAGGACGTTCATTACACAAACGTTTAATCAGCTCCATGGCTTCATAAGGATGTAAATCATCATAATGAGCATGTGCACGTAACCAAGCTAAAGAACGCTTATCAATAGTAACTTCCGGATGATCCGTATAAGCGTGTATGCCTTTATAGACTTGAATAGACCAGTCACCTGTCGCCCATTCAATTGCCAAATTAGTCGCAGCCAGACATTCAGCCAAGTTGCCACGATGACTCATATTCCAAAGAAAATGATTCACCGCATTCATCGAAGCTGGTGGGCGAACACTATCGAGTTGTTCTACCGTTAATCCAAAACCTCTAGCCCAATCTCGATACCACTGTAAATGGCGCTCTTCGACCTTAATATTTTGAATTAACCAATCTCTTGTTTCAGTAACGCCAGGTTCTGCAAAAGCAGTTGCTTTAGCTAACGCACCAGCCATATATGACGGGAAATGCGCTACCAATGGATAGAAGTTAAGTAAAGCATAACGGAAACTTTCTAGGCTCAATCCCCCATTGGCCATTTCAGTAAAAAACGGATGTTTACTCACCCGCTCCTTCACTGGTAAAAGATCCTCCCAAAACCGCTGAGACCATCCATTATGCGGCGTAATTTCTAAACTCATTCCATATTGATTTAGAGCAGTCATTGCTAATTTTCCTATTTATATGACAGCAATCATCTGTACTTCACGGCTATAAGTCTATCCGAAAATGATAAAGATACAATCTTTAATCGACCATTTGTAATTTTTTCTCAAAGGTTTCGAATCTTTAGATAATTGTGACGCTAATCATTGAAATGTCGTGATTTTTATCACAATTAGGGGGCGTAAAAATCATTACTTTTTTAAAAAATCTGTATTATTATTTTAAATAAACCACACATTATATAACCAATACTTTTAGATGGAACTTTAATAAAACAAGTCTCATTTTATGCCAACTTCCAATATAGAGAGCATTAATTATGAAGTTGCAAGGTTCCAATATATTGGGACAGGAACAAATAGATTTATTAACCACACGCGGATTAAATTTCGTATGGTTTCCAAAGCAACTTGAAACGATATATCGTTTTCAATATCAAAATGGTGCAGCCTATGAGTTTCGCTATAGAGCACCTATTATTTTAATATTATATTTATTTTTAAGCTTTGGTATATACCAAGTTTTACCAACCGAACAAGTTTTATCCTGGTTAAGCTATTATTCTTGGGTAGGCATAATTGTTTTAATCGCCTGGATTTTATCATTTATTAAAAAATTAAATCAGTGGTTTGATTATTATGTAGGAATTGGTTCTTCCGCTGCCGTTGCCATAACATTTATCTTAATTAACGTTTTAGAAAATGGCCAAGATAATGTACTTTTTCATGCTGCAATGATGTATGCCATTGTGATTATCTATGGTGCGGTAGGCATGCGTTTTTATACTGCCATTATTGCAGGATGGGTCGGCGGTCTTATTGGTATTTTGGTAAGTACCTATTTGAACGGAGACATAGACTGGACCTTCCTGAACCGTACATATACGTTTAGTAGTTTCTTAGGCATGACCCTTGCCTATGCTACGGATCGTCAGCACCGTGAAAACTATTTACAAAACTGTATGATTGAGCTTAACCGTATTGAACTCATGCAACAAGCTCAACAACTGTCACTGCTTTCTCAACAAGATGCTTTAACCGGGCTTGCTAACCGACGTTATCTTGATGAAACACTTGATAATGAATGGCGACGCGCATTACGCCATGAGACTCCTCTTACTATTATGATGGTTGATATCGACTTCTTTAAACCATATAACGATAGCTTAGGCCATCTCAAGGGTGATCAGTGTTTAAAAGATATTGCGACTGCAATTTCCTCAATTGCTGCTCGTAGTGGCGATTTGGTAGCCCGTTATGGCGGTGAAGAATTCTTACTTCTATTCCCAATGACAAATGCACAACAAGCCAAAATTCAGGCCGAAAGATTAATGAATGCAATTAAGAAAATTGCTATTGTTCATCCATGTAGTAGTGTTTCACCATACGTAACCATTAGTGTTGGCGTGGCGACCACAATTCCACGTTTAAATGATTCAATTTCTGCTTTTGTTAGTCGTGCTGATCATGCGCTCTATCAGGCAAAAACAAATGGCCGCAATCAATATCAAATTGCTTTGAATGAAGAACAAATTGTAGATCTAACTTAATGATTTATTTTTAAGGTAATCATGTGATTTCAATAAAAATAGAAAAGCCACATAATTTTCATTATGTGGCTTTTTTAATACGCTGATTAGAACTAACTATGGTTCAATTGGCGCAAATGGAGGAACAACATCCGCGTTTTGAGCACGGTGGCGTAAGAAATGATCCATTAGAACTATTGCTAACATTGCTTCCGCAATTGGAGTTGCTCGAACGCCTACGCACGGGTCATGACGGCCTTTAGTTAACACATCAGTATCTTCACGATTTAAGTTAATCGTTTTACCCGGAGTAGTAATACTTGCTGTTGGTTTTAGTGCAATCGCCACACGAATGGTCTGGCCACTTGAAATACCACCCAAGATACCACCAGCATGATTTGCTAGAAAACCATGACTAGTCAATTCGTCACGTGTTTCATGTCCGAACTGTCCTGCTACAGCAAAACCATCACCAATTTCAACGCCTTTAACTGCATTAATACTCATCATTGCATGTGCAATATCAGCATCTAAACGGTCAAAGACAGGCTCCCCCCAACCTACAGGAACTTTTTCGGCTAAAATTTCTAACTTAGCACCGCAACTTGTACCTTGCTCACGTAAAGATGTAACTAATGCTTCAAAACGAGGAACAGCATCTACATCGCCACAGAAAAATGGATTATTTGGAACTTCATTCCAATCTAGTTTTTCAGCAACTTCATTACCAATTTGAGTCACATGACCGCGGATCAGAACACCAAATTTTTCTGCTAAATATTTCTTCGCAATAGCACCAGCTGCAACACGCATAGCAGTTTCACGAGCACTTGAACGGCCACCACCACGATAGTCGCGGAAACCATACTTTTGCGTATAAGTGTAATCTGCGTGACCCGGTCTAAAAGTTTGTGCAATATTTCCATAATCTTTCGATTTTTGGTCTGTATTGCGAATGAGTAAACCAATTGGCGTACCAGTAGTTTTACCCTCAAACACACCAGAAATGATTTCAACCTGATCAGGCTCTTTACGCTGAGTCGCAAATTTCGAGGTTCCCGGCTTACGGCGATCCAAATCTTTTTGCAAATCTTCTTCAGTTAATGCAAGGCCTGGTGGCACTCCATCAACAATTGCCATTAAACCAACCCCATGCGATTCACCGCATGTAGTCACACGAAAGAGTTGTCCAATACTGTTCCCTGCCATATGTCCAACTCCTTAAACTTGTTCTTCAAATAATTTTCTATAACGACGACATTGTTCAGCAGTCAAAGCAAAAATACCTGAACCACCTTTTTGGAAAGTAAGCCAATTGAAATCAACTGTATTAAAGTTTTGGCGCATTGCCCATTCAGAGTTACCGACTTCAATAACAATAAGACCATCTTCCGTTAAGTAATCTGCCGCTTGAGCAAGCATTTTACGAACCAGGTCTAAACCATCCTGACCTGCTGCTAATGCAAGTTCAGGTTCATGTAAAAACTCTTCCGGCAAGTCAGCCATGTCTTCGGCATCAACATACGGAGGGTTACTTACAATTAAATCGTACTGGTTTTCAGCTGGAATTTTTTCAAATAAATCCGACTCAAGTAATGCAACTTGGTATTGTTTATTGTGATGTTCAACGTTAATTGATGCTACTTCTAAAGCTTCTTTAGAGATGTCTGTTGCATCTACTTCTGCATCTGGATAAGCATAAGCTAAAGCTACCGCAATACAGCCAGAACCTGTACACATATCTAAAATACGTTGTGGCGTTTTAGGCTTGGTATTTTCTGGTAAGTTATTAAGCGCTTCACGCATTTGGCCATTTTCATCTAAACAATATGGCGCAAAACGTTGCTCAATTAACTCTGCAATTGGTGAGCGAGGAATAAGTACGCGCTCATCCACATAAAATGGCTTATTAAAGAAATAAGCTAAATTTAATAAATAAGAAGTCGGAATACGCTCATTAATACGGCGTTCCAACAAGCTTAAGAATTCTGCTTTTTCACTTGGTAAAAGCTTTGCATCTAAAATCTCTGAATCTGCTGACCATTCAAGAGATAAGGTTTGTAAAACTAATGCAGAGCTTTCTGCGAAATAATCTTCAGTACCTTGTCCTAAATGTGCATCATATTGACGTAATGCTGACACCCCAAAACGAATAAAATCTCGAATTGTTGATAAATTTTCAGCAGCTTCCTGTAAATGTTCAGGGCTAATCGTCGGTCGCTCCACTTAGGCGTCTCCAAAGGCAAATTTTGCAAAGTGACTATTCTACTGAGTGAGGTAGTGCAAAGCAACGCTTTGCCTTGTGAACCAGTGTTTTACATATCTATCTCGAACAGTCACGGCTCAAAATCAAAATACTTTGTTTTAATTAAGAAATAATGAACTTTATAAGTAGCTTTAGATGTAGTCTTTGAAACAAAAAGCGGCCCTTAAATACTGACCGCTTTTCGAGTTTAGTCGACTTAAAGCTTAAGCTTTTCGGCAATATAATCAGAGTCTTTATCTCCACGGCCCGATAAATTCACCACGATCATGGTTTCTTTCGGCAGTTTTGGCGCTTCACGTATTGTCCATGCGACAGCATGTGAGCTTTCAAGCGCAGGAACAATACCTTCAACTCGTGATAAGGTCATAAACGCATCTAAACATTCTTGGTCAGTTGCAGTGCTATATTCCACACGGCCTAAATCTTTTAAGAAACTATGTTGTGGCCCAACACCAGGATAGTCCAATCCTGAAGCGATAGAATGCACAGGTAAAGGTTCACCAGCCTCATTTTCAAGAACATAACATGCCATACCATGAATTTGGCCTGGTTTACCTAATGTTAGGGTTGCCGAATGCATATTTGTATCTAGCCCATGCCCAGCAGGTTCAACTCCTACAAGTTTTACATCCGAATCGTTTAAAAAAGCTGTAAAGGCACCGATTGCATTTGAACCGCCACCGACACATGCGACAACATAATCTGGGTTTTTACCAAATCGTTGATGCGTCTGCTCTTTAATTTCCCTACCAATAATTGATTGAAAATCTCGAACCATTTTAGGAAATGGATGGGGTCCAACCACAGAACCAATCGCATAAATAAAGTTTTTAGGATCTTTTAAATATTCTTCAAACGCGCTATCTACAGCATCTTTTAAGGTTGCTGTACCGCGAGTTACTGACACCAAATGAGCGCCCAAAATTTTCATTTTGACCACATTTGGATGCTCTTTTTCAATATCTACTTGCCCCATGTGGATCTCACATGGAATACCAACTAAAGCACAAGCCGTTGCTAAAGCCACCCCATGCTGACCCGCACCCGTTTCGGCAATGACTTTCTTTTTGCCCATATATTTAGCAAGTAAAGCCTCACCTAAACAGTGATTAATTTTATGGGCACCGGTATGATTTAAGTCTTCACGCTTTAAATAAATTTGCGCGCCACCTAACTGTTCTGAAAGGCGTTTTGCATGAAATAAAGGACTTGGACGGCCGACATAATTTGCAAAGAGGTCTGCTAATTCATTTTGAAATTCTGGTGTATGGCGAATTTCTTCATAAGCAACATTAATTTCATCCATTGCTTCTTTTAAATGTGGAGGAATAAATTGCCCTCCATATTCACCAAAAAATCCTTGTTCATTCGGTAAAGCAATACCATTAATTTGATGTTGCATATCATCCCTCTTTTTAAATTATTAAAGTTATCAAGTTTATCGAGAAAGGTAACGCGTCAAATCCTCAATGCCTTTTAGGGTCATTGGATACATATGGTTTTCAAAAATCTCTTTAATCCAACCAATTGTTTGAGTGTAATGCCAATACCCTTCTGTTTCAGGGTTTAACCATGCTGTTTTATCAAAATGCTGACGTAGGCGACGTAACCAAACTTCACCTGCTTCATCATTCATATATTCAACCGAGCCACCTACTGATTTCAGCTCATACGGTGCCATACTGGCATCACCTACGACAATTACACGATAGTCACGTCCGTAAGTATGAAACAAATCCCACGTATTCATGCGAGTAGCTGTTCTTCGGTAGTTATCTTTCCAAACATAGTCATAAAGACAATTATGGAAATAAAAGTATTCAAGCGTTTTAAATTCTGTTTTAGCTGCGCTGAATAACTTTTCACATTGGGCAATGTGTGCATCCATCGAACCACCTACATCAAACAACATGAGCACTTTGATTCGATTTCGACGCTCTGGCACCATTTGAACGTCAAGAATACCCTGCTTGGCCGTTTCTCGAATAGTTCCATCAACGTCTAACTCTTCAGCTGCGCCTTGGCGAGCAAATTTACGTAACCGTCGCAAAGCAATTTGCATCTGACGAGTACCAAGAACTTGGTCATCATCTAGATTTTGGTATTTCCGCTGTTCCCAGACTTTAACCGCCGAGCGTTTACGACCTGGCCCACCAATTCTGACACCTTCCGGATGGTCACCAAAAGCGCCAAAGGGTGAAGTACCACCCGTGCCAACCATACGGTTACCACCTTGGTGTTTTTTATGCTGTTCACGTAAACGCTCTTCTAGCATTTTCATCAGTTCTTCTAAAGAATCTGCTTTTTGAAGTTCAGCTCTTTGCTCTGGTGTTAAATGCTTTTCTAGAAGTTCTAAGTCGAACCAGTCTTTTGGAAGTTTATGGACTTGCTTGAGTAACTCATCAATATCAAAGGTTTCTATGCCATCAAAGTAATCTTTCATGGCACGATCGAACTTATCAAAAAAACGTTCATCTTTAACTAAAATGGTTTTAGCAAGTTGATAGAAATCTTCTTGATCGGCAAAAACTAGCCCTTCGCTTACTGCACGATTTAAGTCAATCAGTTCACGAGTCGTGACTGGAACACCATATTTTCGTAAGGTGTAAAATAACCGCACAAACATGGGTTATTCCCTCCTTTAACGTCGCGACATGAAAGCCAAACGTTCAAGCAGTTGCACATCTTGTTCGTTTTTAATGAGTGCGCCATACAAAGGTGGAATAGCTTTTGATGTATCTCGATTACGTAGTACATCTTCAGGCATATCATCTGCCATAAGCAGACTCAACCAATCGATCAGTTCAGATGTAGATGGTGGTTTCTTCAAGTTAGGAATTTCACGGAGCTTAAAGAAAACTTGAAGCGCTTCATTTACCAAAGTTGCAGAGATATTCGGGAAATGTACCGAGATAATTTCGCGCATCGTTGCTTCATCTGGGAACTCAATGTAATGGAAGAAACAGCGACGCAAAAAAGCATCTGGTAATTCTTTTTCATTATTTGAAGTAATAATTACGATTGGACGTTGAGTAGCCGTAATTGTTTCGCCTGTTTCATAAACATAAAAAGACATTTTATCAAGTTCATGTAACAGGTCATTTGGAAACTCAATGTCTGCCTTATCAATTTCATCAATTAAAAGCACACAGCGCTCTTCACTGGTGAAAGCTTCCCACAATTTACCGGGCTTAATATAGTTCTTAATATCGTAAACACGATCATCACCAAGTTGGCTATCACGTAAACGAGACACAGCATCGTATTCATATAAGCCTTGCTGTGCCTTAGTCGTTGACTTGATGTGCCAAGTAATGAGTTTTAAACCAAGACTTTCTGCCACTTGCTCGGCAAGTAAAGTCTTACCTGTACCCGGCTCACCTTTAACCAATAAAGGCTTTTGCAAAGCACGAGCTGCTTTTACAGCAAGTTTAAGACTATCAGTCGCGATATATTGATCTGTACCGGTAAAATGTTGGGTATCAGCAGACATGTAGAGACCTTATTTTTCTATTTCAATGGTTAGATGGAACGCATGCTTTTGTTTGTTATATATTTTGACCAACAATAGCCAATAACCAAACCTAGACCGATTACAAACAGAATTAAGGATAAATTTGACCAGATTAAAGGACTGTCTTTAGTTAAAACACCAAATAGTAGTCCAAAAATAGCTGGCGCTACAGATGCATTAGGCCCTTCCGAAACAGTCGGTGTCACCAAAATAGCAAAAACAACTAACCAGCTTATTGCGCCCAAAGTGGTAGGTAAGCGGCGCATTAAACGCCACCAGCACCACAAGGCAATAATAGCGCCAACGCCATAAGCTGTTAAAGCAATAATCTCTTCAGGAATTGCATCGAGAGAAGAAAGTAATTGATTTAAAATTCCAGCTTGATCTTCACGCACCACGTAAGCCCTCTGGTTCAACTGCATTTGGGTTAATTAACCCTTCTGGCGGCATCTGAATAAAGAAGCCTTTTGTTTGTAATGAGTCTAGAACATGTAAAACATTTACACGCGCTAATTTACGTGTTGGAGCCAATTCTAAATGCATGACAAACGTTGCGCGACCAAAGGCTTGTAAAACAGCTTCTGGAACTTTTTCAAACGGATCGGTTTGCTCCGTCTCATCAGGATAGTTTGGACGAGCAATATAAATGTACATTTCATCTTTTTTGCTCGATCTATAAATATCACAGTGCATTTCAAATCAACTCTTGAACTAAGGACAGCATACATGAAAAAAAACGACAGACACACGCAGGTTTGTTTACGCATCAGTCGTTTTTTCTTTTCTTGCGAAATATTAACCTACAACAATCATTAAGGTCGATAAATAACTTTTAATTTTCCAAAGTTTTAAATTTTCAACCTTCATTAACTCTTTAATTTTACATAAAAAATCTTTTTGTCGACTTTTATAAAATAAAAATTTTACATTTTAAAAACAATAAAATTTGAACTAAAGCAGACTAGCTTTGATTTAATCTATTGAATTTTATAAATTTACGGTTAAGTATAAAGTTAAATAAGCTCTAAATAAGATTCAACTTATGTATACAGGATAAGACATTATTTAACCGTTTTTGATTTTTAATATGATTCAATAATAGAAGATCTTAAAAGAAAATATGGAGGTCTATGCTATGTCTCGTGGCGACAAATCATCTTATACAGCAAAACAAAAACGTCAGGCGAAACATATTGTTGAGAGTGAAGTAGATAGAGGTCACTCTCAAGAAGAAGCTGAACGTATTGCATGGTCTACCGTCAATAAACAAGATGGCGGCGGCAAGAAAAAATCACATTAAAACTACCACTGGATACTTCTTTAGTTAGCTCTATGACTAAAGAAGTATCTTATCAACATGTTAACGCTAGCATTAAAAGATTCTTGAGCCTTGCATATAATCATTACTTACCTGATTTAAAGTATTTAAGATTATATGGTCATCTTGAGTACGTAAGGCTTCATTTAAGCGATTCATGTAATTCACTAACATTTCTTTCGAAGCTTGAGCGAACTCGGTAGTTACCGCTTCATCTTCATATAAGATGACATAACTACGGGCAAACCCATAAATGAGATAAATTACAGCTTTTTCGTTTAGGTCTGATGAGTGTTTGAGATGGTGTTCACAGGCACTTTTTAAATTCTTAAATGCATCTGTACCAGTAGATTGATTTTTGAAAGATGAAAGTATTGTTTGAAAGTTCATATCCATATTCCACTCAAAAAGTAAAGCTACAGAAGAAGGATAAACCTGTCAAACAATATGTTGATTATTATGAATTTAGATTGTAAAAAATTATAAAAAACGCCCAAAATTATGGGCGTTTTCATTGAACAAAAGCTTAGAAACTGACTTCAATATTGACTGTTGTACCTGATTGCTCAATATTGGTTGAGACATTAAAACCTCGTGTTTTTAACTCTTCCTCTACCTGTGTGATATGTTCAGGATGCAAAGCATCTATTGGAAATTGAAAAACTGCCCGTCGCTTACCTTCTTTCGAGATTTCCTCGGTTCCAGATAAAATTTTTTCTAACAATAGTGCTTGATCTATTTTTACGTCTTTCGCATTTTTTCTTGCCTGTTCAGCATTAAAATTATTCGTCATATTTATATCTCTAATTATTAGTAGTTTTCATTTATAACATAAAAAAATTGATCTCAATATTAGCTTATTATTGATTTTAAAAACTTTTTACTCCTCCATATATAAAATTAGAGGCCTCCTCTCCCCGAGAAGGCCTCTATATTTCTGCACCGAAACAAACTTATAGTTATATATTGTTTATTTTGAAATTGTTTTTCTTGCTACCAAGAATATACAGACCTGTATATATACACAATTGAATTTTTCTCACTAATAAAGTTAATTTAATTCAGCATGACTTTCTATAATTAAGATTAAATTATCTTTTTATAATTTAAACTTTATAAAATCAGTAAAATGTAAACTCAAACTAAACAAAAAGTTAATCTTATAAAGACTAACTTATTAAATGACTTTATTTTAAAGTTATATTAATGAACACCAACTGATCAGTTATTAATCAGATAAGTTATTTTGAATCTTAAAATTCAATTTAACTGAAAATTTTTCTTAATACCTAAACCTAAAATAAAAGGCTGGCTTTCTCTTCTTTAAATAACTGAATAAGCGGCTTAGTTAAAAGCTCATAGCGCCAACCCAATAAATAATCTGGGAGATCCTGTTCATCACCTTTAGTAAGCACATGCTGATGAATCGCATTTAACCATTTCTTACGTAGTAAAACTTCTTTAGGTATAGAGGTTTGTTCTATCGCTTTAGCAATCAATGCATCCATTTTATTCAGGGTTTCTTTGGATGTAATTTTAAAAGGTTTAGCAATTTTAGCTGGCCAGTGCCCTTCAACAGGTAAGTCTTTTAAAAGATCAAGAATAACCTTGCCGTATTCACGAACAACATTCGGACGAATATCTTTTACTTGAGATAATTGGAAACTATTGCGTGGATTTTTTTCGACTAAATCAATCATCGTCGAATTTCTAAGGATAAAACTACGTGGCTGGTTTGTTGCTCTAACCACCTCTTCACGCCACTCACTTAAATTTTGCAATTGCATTAATTGACGGCGTGAATGACGATAATTGCCCACATCTGTATATAACAACGGGGTTGGTGTTTCACTAATAATTTCTTTGGTTAAACTACTACAATCCTCAAGAACATACTCATAAAGCCCTTTTTGTTTGAGCTGATCTTTAATATGGTTAGCCAATTGCATAAGGTATAAAACATCATTTGCCGCATAGCATAGCTGTTGCGGAGATAAAGGACGTGCCAACCAGTCTGATCTAGTCTGGTCCTTTTCAATATCAATCTCTAAACAAAGCTTTAAAGCACCTTGATAACTTACTTGTAAACCATGTCCCAAAAAGGATAATCCAACTTGAGTATCAAAAACATTTAATAGGTTTTGTTCATCGGCATAGTGATAGATTAAATCAATATCTTCACCACATGCATGAAAAATATTTTGTTGAGCAAGAAAGATTTTTTTCCAAAACTCGCTTAAATCTAAAGACACTCCATCCAGCAAATATACATTTCCGTTGACATTGACTTGACATACTCCAAGTTTAGGCCAAAGGGTATCAACCTTAATAAATTCTGTATCAAGCCCATAAGTTGAACATTGATCCATTTGTTGAAGAACATCAACCAATTCGGTTTGCTGTTGGATAAACTGAAACATGCTTTCTCAAGTAAATGCAAAGAGTGCTTTAAACTCTGGTATATATAACATAGGATTAGAAAAATGCTACTGAATCCTTGATGAATAATCTATTTTTGAACAATTTTCCAAAAAAGAGATAATTTTTTGATCATTATTTTAAATTTTTCAAATTTAATGTCCTTCTAAATGTTTATTTTTTACAAAAGCTTTTTTTAATTTATATATTCACTGAGTAGTTTTTAAAAATATGTTTTTGTCTTTTAAAAGATTTTTTGATAATACGATATTATTCAAAAAATCTTTGAAATAAGCACCGAGGTACTTATTTCATACGCATACGGTTATGAACAGCCTGACTTAAGGTATGACTATCCACATATTCAAGCTCGCCACCTTGTGGTACGCCTTGAGCAATACGTGTCATGTGAATAGGTAAATGCTTCGTCGCTTCAACCAAATAATGTGCTGTCGCCTGACCTTCCACAGTAGCATTAGTTGCCAAAATGACTTCTTCGATCGTACCTTGGCTTAAACGTTGGATTAGATAAGGAATGCCTATTTCTTCTGGCCCGATTCCATCTAATGGAGAAAGGTGTCCACCCAACACATGGTATTTGCCACGAAAACTACCACTTTGCTCGATTGCCATAACATCTGCCGGAGACTCAACTACACAAAGCAATTGATCATCTCTTTCTGTTGAAGCGCAAATATCACAAATTTCGTGCTCTGTTAAAGAGTGGCAAACACTACATTCATGAATATAACTTGATGCTTCATGTAGAGCATGTGCTAAAGCAAATGCACCTTCACGATTTTTCATCAAAAGATGTAAAGCCATACGTTGGGCCGACTTCGGTCCAACGCTAGGCAAAATACGTAAAGCTTGAACGAGTTGTTCAAATCTATCACTAAACACTGATTTTCCTTAGAACATGCCTGCTAAACCAGGAGGTAAACCCATACCTGAGTTAGCTTTTTGCATTTTTTCTTCAGAAACTACTTCAGCTTGACGCACAGCATCATTCACCGCAGCTGCGATTAAGTCTTCAATCATGTCTGGTTCGTCTTGAAGTAATTCTGGATTAATTTCGATACGTTTTACGATATAACGGCCAGTCATTGTTACTTTAACTAAACCACCACCCGCTTCAGCGTGTACTTCAGTTTGAGCAAGCTCTTCTTTAGCCTTTTTTATATTTGATTCCATATCTTTTTGCATGCGCTGCGCTTGCTGCATGAGCATATTGATATTCATAAACCTAACTCCGTATCTCTATCAAATATTTCAAGTATTATTGATAGTCATATAACACTTCGGAACTTAAACTCTTTGAACGCCCCTATCGATCAGTAAGATCATTGAGGTCAGTACGTTTAAATCAAAATTAATCCGCAATTCTGACACAATAAATTAATGTTTTCTATTGGTATCTATGAAACTCTTTTAGGTAACTCATCCATTTAAAGCTTTCTATACGAAACTTTTTACTGCGAAGGCCAGTTCTAAAATTTAAGTTAAACTACTGCGAGGCTTGGAGGGTGCTATTGTCAGGTTTGTATTCATTCAAAGGAATTTTCTGAAAAGAGGCATTCGCTTTTTCTATTGTATGATCAGCTTCTTCAACTGATTTATTTGCATCATTAATCAATAGAACAGTTTCGTTAATTTGAGTCGGTTCATCCTTTTGGGCAAATACTTTGTATCCAACCAAACCAATTGCCCCTATAGCAACTAAAATAATTATAGGCTTAAGCATGGTTAAAAACTCACTTTGTTATTTTTATTAAATTTAGAACTTTTATACGTTGTGATTTTTAATTCATTTACAACAAAATGTAGCTTTTTTATTTCAATCGTTGTTTGTGAGTAACTTACCTTAAAGTAAAGCCACACTAAAATGAGTGTGGCTTAATTCTTAAATATATAAATTTTATTAGATCAAATCTAATCCACGTGAGATATCACCAATAATATCGTTAATATCTTCTAAGCCAACCGAAACGCGGATTAAGCCTTCTTGAATACCAGCAGCTTGTTTTGCTTCAGCAGAAAGTTTGCCGTGTGTGGTTGTAGCAGGATGCGTAATTGTTGATTTCACATCACCTAAATTACCCGTGATAGAAATAAATTTGGTGTTATCAATAACCTTCCATGCGCCTTCACGCTCACCTTTAACTACAAAAGAAACAATCCCGCCAAAGCCATTTTGCTGTTTTGCTGCAAGTTCATGACCTTCATGAGTTGGAAGCCCGCCATAATAGACCTTTTCTACTTTTTCATGTGTAGACAACCATTCGGCAAGTTTTTGAGCATTTTCACAGTGCGCTTTCATACGTAAACGTAAGGTTTCTAATCCTTTTAAGAAAATCCATGCATTAAACGGACTCATAGATGGCCCTAAAGTACGCACCACGCTAAAAACTTCTTCTAGGAGTTGATGTTTACCTACCACTGCGCCACCTAACGCACGGCCTTGACCATCTAAATATTTAGTCGCAGAGTAAATCACGAGATCTGCACCCAACTTTAACGGTTGCTGTAAAACAGGTGTACAGAAACTATTGTCAACAGCAAGTAATGCGCCATTTGCATGCGCAATATCTGCAAGCGCTTGGATATCTGCGATTTCAGCTAATGGATTAGACGGTGACTCAACAAATAATAGTTTAGTTTCTGGACGTACTGCATTTTTCCATGCATCTAAATCGCGTAGATCAACAAATGTGATATCTACACCAAATTTGGCAATATATTTTTCAAATAAAGCGACAATAGAACCGAAAACTGCTCTTGAGCAAATAACATGATCACCTGCTTTTAGATACGCCATAGCAATCGATAGAATTGCTCCCATACCTGAGCTTGTAGCCACGGCACGTTCAGCCCCATCTAAAGCCGCTAAACGTTTTTCGAACATCGATACAGTCGGATTAGTAAAACGAGAATAGATATTTCCTTGAACCTGACCAGAAAATTTTGCAGCTGCTTCAGCAGCGTTTTCATATACAAAAGATGAAGTCAAAAAAATTGGTTCACCATGCTCACCTTCAAAACTACGAGTGTGTCCGGTACGAATGGCTAAAGTATCAAGTTGGTATTCTAAATCATCAGACTGGTTCATTAAATGTTCGCCTTTACTGGTCATGTACTAAAAACTATCATCATTTTGAGTGCCTAAGGTATTTAAGGTCAAGGTAAACCTGAAAATTATCGCTTAGACTTCAATCAATCTTTAGTATAGTTGGTAAAACAAGATGAAACGCTTAAAGTCCCTTGTCTCAGAACAAAGTCAAATCAAGCACCTCTCTACCCGACTATTTCGTCCTCAAACATTAGTATTGTCACAAAGCACTCCGTTTGAAGTGATTGGTGAATTCAATCAAACCCGCGTTCGTTATTATGCAGCTACAGAAAAAAGCTTTAGAGAACCATTAATATTTGTGGCACCTTTAGCCATTAATATGGCGATTTATGATTTATATCCATATCGTTCTCTTATCAAATACTTCCAAAATGCAGGTTTTGACGTATACCTTGTCGATTGGGGGCGTTTAGGCTTTAAAGATAGACGTCTTAACTTTTTATCGTTTATTGAAGATTTTATTCCTAAAGCTATAGAACTTGTTCGCACACATTCAGGCAGTGATCAAATTTCTCTACACGGATGGAGTATGGCTGGCATATTCGTTACTTTATATACAGCGCATAATCATCCGAATTATGTCAAAAACCTTATAGTCTTAGGTAGCCCAATCGATAGCTATGCTTCTGGTTATATTGGAAAACTCTACCGAACCATAAACAACACTATTGCCCGCAATAAAAAGCTTCAGGAACGTATTTACTCAGGTTTACCGAAGCGTTTGATTCATACTCTGGGCATTTTAAATTCTTTAGGCTTTAAAATTCTTGACCCTAAAGGCTGGTTCGATGGTCATATTCAATTACTTAAGAACCTTAATGACCTTCAGTTCGTACAAGAACATGCCACATTAAGCAGTTTTTTAAACAATATGATTGATTATCCGGGAGGTATTAATCAGGACATGTTATTTAATGTTTGGCTGCAAAATCCATTAAGACAAGGTTCTATTCAGTTAAAAGATAAAAAAATCGAATTAAAAAATATCGACTGTTCACTCTTAGTTGGAGCTGGTCGTAGTGATCAATTAGTGACGGCAGATGCAGCTCAGCCATTAAGTCAGTTAACCAGTAGCCAAGATGTTACATTTACTCTTATTCCTGGCGGTCATTTAGGTCTAATGTCAAGCCAAGCAAGTGCGCAGGAATTCTGGCCAAAGCTAGCAACATGGCTGAGTGAGCGTTCAACAAAAATCTAAATTTAGACATAAAAAAGCCCTCTATATGAGGGCTTTTATCTAACATTTTCTCTATGAACACAAATCTAAGCTAAAACTCACTAGAAGGATAGTTTTTTAAATACAAAGTACCCGACCTTACTTTCAAAACTTCCATCTTTTTGAATATTAAAATACTTTTTAACAACATCTGCTGCATTTTCTTGGAGATACCTAAGCGTTTTTATTTGATCTTCAGGTGTCTTCATGCGCTGTACCCAACTATCAAAATCTAGTTTGAGGGTTTGTTTCTCTAAAGTTGTTAATTCAAACCCAGCATCTTCAATAAAGTGAACCCAGTCTTTAATACTGTAATTTCTTACATGACTAGGGTCTCGAATCACTTCTATAGTCTGTAAAAATGTATCTAAAATAGGGAAACTTGAGCTAATAATATCAACAAAAATAACAGTGCCATTTGGCTTTAATACACGATTTATTTCTTTCATTGCTGTTGGGACATGCTGCCAATGATGGGCAGAATATCGACTAATGATTACATCAAATTGTTCATCAGTAAAAGGCATATCTTCAGCAATGCCTTGTTGTACAAAAATATTTTTTATTTTTCGAGCATTGGCAGCTTTTGAAACTGTATCGAGCATTTCATGAGATAAATCATAAGCAAAAACCAGATCTGCATGGCGAGCAACGTTATAAGCTACATGACCACCACCGCAACCTAAATCTAAAACAACGGCATTTGGATATTCATCAATTTCTTTAATGAATTTATCAAACTCGACCCCTTCAGAGTGAGCTGTGCTATTCAAATAACTTAAAGATTTATTTTGATACTGTTTTAAATTTATCTCATGTTGATTCAACATGGCTTATTCCTCTTCTTTGATGAGTTAACCATAAAAGAAAAAGTAGATAAAAAATAATGATTAGTTTTTCAATAATTAATAAAATAAAGTTATAGTTTGTATCTCTATCAATTCTTAATAAAAAAACCACCATATGGTGGTTTTTTAATGTAAGGCCAAGTTCATATTTAAAAATTACTTTGCAGTAAATTTAATATTGAACTTTCTTACTTGTTTTCTAACTTCCGGATTAGAAGGTAAAACAAAGGGACTTGCACGCCATATCGCCTTTTCAATACTCGACTTAAACTTTTGGTCTTCTTTATCTAGAAAAATAATTTGCTCAATCTCACCAGTATCACTTAAAAAGACTTTAACGCTAGCACTCATTCCCACTGAAGAAGGCGGAACATTCCAAATTTTAAAGATCTTTTTTTGATATTGTTGCTTGTACTTTTCTGCTTCTACAATAATTTTGTCATCATCACTTTTTGCTGGTGATAATAACTTAGAATTAATTGTGCACCCACTTAATAACAATATAGAAGTTAAAATAATGACGTTTTTCATTTATAAAACCAATTTTTTCAACGATTAAAATTTAACATTTTATCTTTTTAAAAACCACCTAAATGGTGGTTTTATACTAAATAGCTACTACTAAATATGTTCTTAGCAAATTCTAGATTTTAGCTAATTTACCAGGATTATTTAGTTTAACTATTTAATTATAATTTTCAGCATCGTTTTAAAAAGATATTTTATAACGTGAATTTATACTTGAGTGTTCAGGCATATCAGCAATATCCTGCTCAGTAAAAATTCCATGTTCAAGTACTTTAGTGCCATTAAAGGCAGTATTAACCGGAGTAACAGGTGATTTAGTAATATAATTTTCATCTGCTTTTTGTGTTAGCGATGCACACCCTTCTAAACCAAATCCTGTAGCCAATACAAGTAACAATCTCTTCATCTGTCTCACCTGTTATTATAAAAATCAAACAATCTAACAAATTATCCACTGATTGTCACATTTTTAAAACGATTGAGACTAAGCCAATTCTTTACAAAAACTCAATGAAATGTAAAGTAATTTGCATAAAGTGTTAAATTGTGTAAAATACCTAAATAATTTAATGATATGTTTTAACTTATGATCTTTTTACTTTTCTTATTTTTGTTATTTACCTTTGTACTCCTCTTAAATGCACATTACAAACACTAGGTATTTGTATCTGTTCTTCTCTTCTGTTAAATATTTTTTGAAAAATTAAATATTTTCTTAAAAGCGTTTACTTACTTTCTTTAGTCTAGATTTTTATAAATACAAAAAAAGCCCGCTTTGTAAGCAGGCTTTACCCTTTTTGATTTTTTGCGCTGATCATTCAGGACTTTTTGCTGTTTGTGACAGCGCTCGGATATTACACTTATACTTAAAGATTAAAAAGACTAATCTTTTTTAAACTGATGCATTTACTCATCAATTTCAATCGGATCGCCGTCTTCAGGACGAATATACCGTGTCCCATCATCAGCAGGATCGACACTAGAGCCATCCTTAGTAATCGAGTTATACATTTCGTCCTCTTTTTTATCGTCTATGAATTCTTCATCTTCAAAATCAAGAGGCTCGTCATCATCTTCAAAATTTAAAGGCTTTTCTTCATCTATCATGTGAACCATCCTTTTTTAAGCTATGTGATTTCATGCTCAAATAAATATCGGATATATTCAACAGTGAACACACATCATTTATGTAAAGAATACTTAAAAATTATTAAAATATATAAAAAGTTAAATAGTGTTATTCAAAATATTTTAAAAACTCTTCTAACTCAGGTAAATGTGCAAAGTTTTTATGAGCATCCCCTAACACAACCCAATCATGTTTTGACTCTATACAAAAATTAAGTTTTAAATCTGGTTTAAACGGTTGTTCGAGAAGCCCCAACGGTATCCACATATAGTTTGTACCATTAATTTTATTAGGGACAGGCGAACCACATCTATTACAAAATGATGAAGTAAAACCAGTTTCTTTTTTATAGGTAGCCACATATTCCTTACCCATCAACCAATTAAACTGATTTTCTTTTACTAAAGTAGCGGCATTCGCTCCAGTACCTGTTTGTTTTCGGCATAAGCTGCAATGGCAGTGATAAACCGTTTTGATTTCACAAGGTACAGAGAATTTTACTTTATGGCATAAACAAGAACCGATGTTAATCATATAACGTACTTATTTCATTACTATAAAAATTTTAATCATGACTTTAAATATTGGTTAAGTATATATTTTAATTGTTTAATATAAAATATATCTAATCTTTTGATTTAAAACAGATTATAAAAAAGATCTTGATATATAAAGCTTTTTTATATTATAAGGTGAAATGTGACTTTAAATAACACTTGAGTAATTAATAGTCATTGAAATATTGGGAATAAACCTTATATTGAGTACAGGTTCATACCTTTAACTGAGGAAAAGCTCATGAATAAATTAATGGTTGCGGTATTCGCTGGAATGGTGACCCTTGCCGGTTTCAGTGCTCAAGCTGCAACACCTGAGCAAGAATGTCAAAAATTGCAAGATGATTACAATTTGATTTATGCGTCAAAAGGCTTTTGTTTTAAAGACCAAGATGCTAAAGAAAAATATGGTAATGAAAACTGTCATACGACTAAGCCAAAATTCTCTGATAAAGAGCAGCAACGTCTAGACGCAATTAAAGAACGTCAAAAAGAATTGAAGTGTAAATAGTATTTAAAGGAATAATACATGGCATATGATGATCAAAATATCTTCGCAAAAATTTTACGTGGTGAACTTCCAGCGATAAAACTCTATGAAGATGATCAAGTTCTAGCTTTTATGGATATTATGCCCCAAGCCGATGGTCATGCATTAGTTATTCCAAAAACTCCTGCAGTAACTTTACTTGATTTACCTCCTGAAGCGGCAGCTTATACCATCCAGATCGTGCAAAAAATTGCTAAGGCAATGGAAACTGCATTAAATTTGGATGGAATTGTGCTCATGCAGTTATCAGGAGCAGCTGCCGGACAAACAGTCCATCATGTTCATTTTCACCTAATTCCGACAAATGTTCACCAACTTGGCAAACATGCGGCGCAATTAGGAGACCAAGATAAAATCAAAGCTTTGGCTGAGAAAATTAAAGCAGCACTTTGATTTTAAGAGATAAAAGCGGAGTTTAAACTCCGCTTTTTTTATTTAAAAAGTGTAATAAAATCAAAAGAAAATAAAGTATTTCCAATTTTTAATTGTCATAAAACTGTCATTTCTTCTTCACTCCATTGTCACAAAGTTTACAGATACTTCTTAGCAAGTTGGTGAGCTTCTGTAACTTTTTGTACATAAGCCAACTAAAAAATAAAAGTTAGCTAGGCATACGCCATTTAAAAATACCTTTTGGAGAAATCTCAATGAAGAAATTGCTTCTCGCTGCCGCAGTTGCAACTTTGAGCGTAAACGCGGTGCAAGCAGCGCCAACTTTGTACGGCAAACTAAACGTTTCCATTAACCAAGTTGACAACAAAAATTTCGATGGTAAAAGTGACGTTACCGAAGTTAACTCAAACTCTTCTCGTATTGGGGTAAAAGGCGAAGAAAAGTTGACTGATAAGCTATCTGCTGTTTATTTAGCTGAATGGGCAATTTCTACTGACGGTTCTGGTTCAGATACTGACCTTAGCGCCCGTAACCGTTTTATTGGTTTAAAAACTGAAGGCGTCGGTACGTTAAAAGTAGGTAAATATGACTCTTACTTCAAAACCTCTGCTGGTAGCAACCAAGACATCTTTAACGATGACACACGTTTAGATATTACAAATATTATGTACGGTGAAAACCGTTTAGATAACGTAGTTGGTTTTGAATTAGACCCTAAATTATTAGCTGGTTTAACATTCAATATCATGGCTCAAACTGGTGAAAGCACTTCTGATAGCAAAAAAGGCGAAACTGGTAAAGACAGCAAAAATGATAGCTTCGATTCAGTTTCGACTTCTCTAGGTTATGAAAATAAAGACTTAGGTTTAGCAATCGCTGCTGCTGGTGACTTCGGTATTAAAGGTAAATATGCTGCTTACGGTTTGAAAGATGTTTATACAGACGCTTACCGCGTAACTGGTTCTTATGACATTGCTAAATCTGGTTTTGTAGTAGGTGCTTTATGGCAACATGCTGAACCTACTGATGACTTGACTGCATATGGTCAAACATATAAATCAGATGGTTCAATCGATAAAGCTGGTAAAGCTTACCGTGGTTTAGAAGAAGAAGCATACGCGGTAACTGCTGCTTATAAAATTCCTAACACTAAACTTAAAGTAAAAGCAGAATATGCTTCTGCTGAAACACAAGTAAATGGTCAGGCAGATCGTAAAATTGACTTGTATGGTTTAGGTCTTGATTATCAAATCAATAAACAAGCTCGCTTCTACGGTATCGTTGCTCAACAAAAACGTGACTGGTTGAACGACGACGACAAACAAACTGTTGTAGGTACTGGTATTGAATATAACTTCTAATCAGTTATGTTTGATTCAGATCTGAAATAAAAGGGCTTATGCCCTTTTATTTTGTTATGCCAACAAAAAAGCCGATATTTTTATATCGGCTTTGAAAATTTATATCTTATTTTAAGAAACCACTTACAAGGTTCATCACATTTTGAATATCTTGGTTAGCTTCTTGATGATCTGTACTCTCACCTTGAGGTGTTAAAGAATCAATGACCTGAGGTAAGACAGAAGCGATTGCACCATAAACTTGTTCTTTTGGTGCTTGAGCTTGCTGAGCAACTTGTTCAATGTCTGCTGGATTAAACAGACTTTGTAATTGCTGGGTCGGAACTTCACTATTACTTTGATTTGGATCAACCCAACTTTGAACTTGGCTACCTAAGCCAGCGCCTTTTAACTTCTCAAGAGCAGCTTGTAAACCACCTTGTTGCTGAACCCAACCTAAGATTAAAGGTACTACTGCAATTAATAAACTTTGTACACCACCACCAGCTTGAGGTGTGTTGTTATTACCAGTGACTTGTCCTAATACAGAACCCAATACTCCACCAAGACCACCTTGGGCACCAGATGAAGTATTACCACCCATTTGTCCTAATACAGAACCTAAAATTCCACCTAAACCACCTTGACCTGACGCTTGCTGATTCCCACCTAAAGCTTGCTTAGCCAAAACTTCTACAATGTTGCTTAAATTTGTCATGAGTAACTCTTATGTATGGTTTATACATGAGCATACGCGTTTTTTTGTTAAGACAGCAAAAATCAAATTGTTAAATTTTGAAAGAGATTGCAAGGTCTTTTACCAACGGAATTTATTCCAATTTTCTGGATTTGCCCAAAATTTTGAATTAAACCAGTCTGGTACATGCTTATAGGTCAAAATATTAAATTGCCATAAAGCAAAATCACTATCATGTGAAGTCTTATCAATAAGTTGGGTAAAACCTAAAGAACGCAGAAGCTGTTCATCACTGCGTTTGCTCACGACAACAATTCGTTTTGCTAATAAATCTCTTAGCTTTACTAATAATTGTGATTTCTGCACATCGCTGATGTCCTGCATTTCATCAGTATCAAACAATACAAAACCCAAATCATAACGCTGAGTAAAAGGCAGACTTAACAGCTCAGTTACGGTAAAATAGTGCCATTGAATTGCGTTATTCTGGTCAATTTTCTGGCCAATACAAAGTGCAGTATGAATAGGCTGTTCGTTTGATAAATCGTCTAGCATAGAAGTGATGACATTTTGTTCAGCCATAACTGCAACCCTTAATTGAAAGATGTGAGTTTAAACTTTATGGAACTACAAGGCATTTGCCATAAAATGCATGCAGGCCTAAAAGATGCTAGTGTAACTGATCAACAGACAACCAAGGCAAATGTTGAATACAAATTTGTATTAGACCGTTCAGAAATTGATCTTCCTTTTAATTTAGGACAAGAACTAGAAATCGAATGGACAGGTAATATTTATTGCACCTCTTGTGGTGCTAAAACACCAAAGTCTTATTCTCAAGGCCACTGCTTTAGATGCTTTAAAACGAAAGCGGAATGTGACCTTTGCATTATGAAACCTGAAACATGCCACTACCATTTGGGTACATGTCGTGAAGATGATTTTGCCCACAGCGTATGTTTCCAGCCTCATATTGTCTACTTAGCAAATTCAAGTGCTTTAAAAGTAGGTATTACTCGCGTTAGCCATATGCCTGGTCGTTGGTTAGATCAAGGGGCAACTCAAGCCTTACCTATTTTAAAAGTTGGTTCACGTCGTTTATCCGGTCAGCTTGAAACCATGTTTGGTTCCTTAATTGCAGATAAGACAGATTGGCGTAAACTTCTCAAAGGCGAAGCTGAGCCTCTAAATTTGATTGAACAACGTGATCAGTTAATTGAAGAATTCGCTCCTAAAATTCAAACTATTCGTGAAGAATTTAGCCAAAATCTTGAATTTAACGAAACGGTTGAATTACTAGAAAATGAATTGCCACGTGAGTTTGTTTACCCGGTTGAACAATATCCTGAAAAAATTAAGTCTTTAAACTTAGATAAAACACCAAAAATTCGTGGAGTATTGCAAGGTATTAAGGGCCAATATTTAATTTTTGATATTGGCGTTATTAATATCCGTAAATATACAGGTTACGAGCTGATTGTACGTGCATAAAAGTCGATTTAAAAAAGCCCCATAAAAATGGGGCTTTTTAATCAATATAACTAAGATAATCTATTTCTAAATAACCAAGCTGCTAAAGGTAAAGTTACTATTCCCAGCACAATCATTGGTAAAAAGTTCAATTTGACTTGGGCAAAGCTTGCACCTTCCAAATAAACCCGCTGTACCAAGTTAATTCCAAATCTTAATGGATTTGCATAAGTTGCTACTTGTAATGCTTTTGGCATGTTTTCTACAGGTGTCAGTAAGCCTGAAAGTAACATTAAAGGCATAATCAATAAAAATGTAAAAAGCATAGCTTGTTGCATATTTAAAGATAAAGCTGAAATTGATAAGCCCACACCAACTACAGCCACGTTAAAGCTGAATAATCCAAAATAAAGCAGTCCAATAGAGCCATTCATTGGAATTTTAAACCAGAACAAAATAATTAATAAAATAATGGTCGATTGCATCAAACCTACAAAAATCGGCGGCAAAGCCTTACCAATCATAATTTGTAATGGCGTATAGGGCGTCACTAATAATTGATCAAACGTACCCTGCTCACGTTCACGCGCAACTGATAAAGCAGATAAAAGTAATGTCTGCATCATACTTAATGCTGCAATTAATGCAGGCATTAAGCTCCAACGAGACTCCTGATTTGGGTTGTACCATGTTCTTGTTTCAAGGCTAATCGGTAAAGCTGAATTAAACTTTTGCTGATTGAACTGACCAATAATTTTATTTAGATATGATCCTGCAACCATAGCTGTAGATGAATTTCTACCATCAACAATGACCTGTATAGGAGCGCTTTGGTTATTGTTTAATTTACTCTCGAAATCATTAGGGATCGCAATTATGAGCAATGCCTGACGGTTATCAATGACCTGTTTGATTTGTTCGGTATATTCCAGTGTTGCAACACGCTTAAAAATACCAGAGCCATCGAGCTTCGAGATCAGCTCATGTGAAATCTGCCCGTTGCTCTGATCTAAAATTGCATAATCTACATGGTTAACGTCATAAGTAGCCGCATAGCCAAATAAAAGTGCTTGCATCAGGGCGGGTACAAATAGAATAGCCCTATTTGCAGGATCACTAAAAATGGTTAAGAATTCTTTTTTGACTAAAAAACTTAATTGTTTCAGCCACGTGATTAATTGCTGCCACATAACTTTATCTCAACCGTTTTTTCAGTGAAAAGTTCACAGCACATATCAAAACAACGATATATCCCAATAAAATACCGCACTCTTTAAACCATAGCTTCCAATCATCACCTCCCATAAATAAAGTTTTAATTAAAACCATAAAATGCGTCGCTGGAAGTAACTGGCTAATAATTTGCACAACCAAAGGCAAATTGCGTGTATCAAAAACAAATCCGGAAAGCATCAGCGCTGGCATAAAACTTGCCAACAAAGCAATTTGACTCGCCTGAAACTGACTTTGGGCAAAGCCAGATATAGTTAAACCAAGTAATAATGAAACGATTAAATATAGAAATGAAGCAAATAAAATTGAGAATAATGAACCGCGCATAGGTACTTCAAAAATAAAATGTGCAGCAACAATACAAATAACGATATCAATCATGCCGACAACAACGTACGGAATGAGTTTTGCCAACACAATTTCAAATGGTCGTACTGGCGTGACAAATAAGGCTTCTAATGTTCCCCTTTCCCTTTCACGCGCAATAAGCAGACCCGTTAAAAATGCGCCAATTAAAGTTAAAATGAGTACCATTAAACCCGGCACTAAAAACCAAGTACTATTACCAGATTCGTTAAACCATATTCTTTGTTCAATTTTAACGGCGCTTGCAGATGCTAATATGGGGCTACGATCAATTTGTATTGATGGCGCGGTAGCCAAAGCACCCGCGACATACCCCTCTAAAGCAGTTGCTATGGTGGTCGATCTACCATTTAATAGCAATTGAACCTTTGCGTTACCTTGTTGGGCCTGATTTGCAAAATCGGAAGGCAAATGCAAAATCGCATCAATTTTGCCATTTCGAATGGCCTGTTCTGCTTCAGGCAAATTATGAAATTCTAGACTGGTTAAATATCGCGATCCATTTAAGCCAGCTAAGACCTGATTGACCTGCGGCGAGGACTGATCAACTACAACACCAACTCGTGCTTGGTTCAAGTCAAAAGAAAGTCCATAACCAAACAGTAAAATTAAGATAACAGGCAAAACTAGGCCAATTCCGAGACTGCTTTTGTCACGAAGAAGCTGTTTAGTTTCTTTCCGAACTAAGGCTTTCAAGCGACTCCAAAATGCAAAGCTCATTGTAGGTCTCCTAACCCGCATGCCTTAATGCACGTGCTTGTTCCACAATTGCAATAAAAGCCTCATTCATATCAACAATATGTTTATCTTTACTTGCCAATTCGCGGACCTGTTGAGGAGAACCTAGGGCTAATAACTTTCCTGCATCTTGTATGGCAATGCGGTCACAATATTCTGCTTCCTCCATAAAATGGGTGGTAATAATGATGGTAATGCCTTGATTTGCGAGTTTACCAATGCTGTACCAAAATGAACGCCGTGCAAGCGGGTCTATTCCACTCGTAGGTTCGTCTAAAAATAAAATTTCTGGTTCATGTAATAATGCAGCCGCCATAGATAAGCGCTGTTTATAACCACCAGGTAAATCACCACTTTTAATTTGCGGCTTTAAATCATATTGCTGTAAAGCTTTATCAATTTGTTGATCTAGTTTTTTGCCCGATAAACCATAGGCTCCACCAAAAAACTTTAAGTTTTCCAACACAGTTAAATTGCTATACAGTGCAAATTTTTGAGAGACGTAGCCTACTTTAGCTCTTGCTTCAGCACGGGCCGTCCGTAAGTTTTTACCTGCAACTTCTAGGTAACCGCTACTTGCCGGTAGTAACCCACATAACATGCGAAATGTCGTGGTTTTACCAGCTCCATTTGGCCCCAGTAACCCAAAGATCTCTCCACGCTGTACAGTAAATGACGTATTGGCAACAGCAGTAAAATCTCCAAAAGTTCTGACTAAATCTTTAACTACAATGACCGCTTGGTCGGATTGCGAATTATTGTTTTGTTCGGATCGAAAAGCCTGCTCAGAAATAGAGATTTGTTGTTTTTGATTTTGTTGTAACAACATCATAAAAGCATCTTCGAGTTCAGGTGGTCGCCTATTTGCGGCTAATCCCAGAGGTAAAATATCTATTGATAGTTCTTTTTGGCGACTAATAAAGTTTACTTGCTCTCCTCTTGGCACTGCATCAATAATCTCTCCAGAATTTCCAAGCAACTGGGCTTGTACAATCCGAGTCTTAATCTGCTCTGAAGGTTTTATTTGCCATGTTTGCTCATGTACTAACGCTTTTAATTGTTCAGGTGAACCTTGTCTTAAAATTTTGCCTTCATGCATGATATACACGTAAGCACACTTTTCTGCTTCATCCATATAAGCGGTACTCATAATTACGCTTAAATTTTCTTCCTGAACAAGTTGTTCAATAATGATCCATAAATCCCGTCGTGATAAAGGGTCTACTCCAACACTAGGTTCATCGAGCAACAGTAACTCTGGGGAACGAACTAGAGTACATGCCAATCCTAGCTTTTGCTTCATTCCACCAGAAAGTTGCCCTGCTAGACGTTGAGTAAACTGAGTAAGATCCGTTATTTCCAATAAACGTTTAAATCTTTGGTTACGTACATTTTTTGGAACGCCGTGTAAGTCGGCATATAAATTTAGATTCTCTTGTACACTTAAGTCTTCATAGAGTCCAAAACGTTGTGGCATATAACTAATACGGTCTTGGACAACTTGAGGATGTTTTTCAATATCAAACCCGAGCACATGAAGAGAACCTGAACTCGCTTTATATAGTCCTGCAATTAACCTTAATAAAGTTGTTTTACCCGCACCATCTGGACCGACTAAAGCGGTAAGCTCTCCTTTTTTGATTTGCATATTCAAATCAATAATTGCACTAATATCTGCTGACTTTTTATTTTCAGCTTTAAAATTCATGAATAAATTATGGGCTTGAACCACTGCTTTACTATCAATCATGGGTTTTCTCACTGAAAGCAAGTGGGACTTTTACTGTCACAGGTTGACCCATTTTTAATTGATCATTCGGATCATTTACATACACCCGAACTTCGTAAACAAGTGTTGTTCTAATCTCTTCTGTCTGTACTGTTTTAGGTGTGAACTCAGCCACTGAAGATATATAGCCAATTTTTCCATTAATAGGCTGATTGGGATAAGCATCACGAATAACTTGAGCCGTGCCTCCCATTTTAATTGAACTTAAATCTTGTTCATTTACATACACACGAATCCATTTTGGATTGGTCAAGGCTAATGTATAAACGGCCTTTTGAGCAGTTGTCATGTCGCCAACTTCTTGCAACCGAGCTCGTACCACTGCATTTACAGGAGACCTTAGTTCTGCTTGAGTAAGGTTATAATTAATTAAATCTAAATTAGCCTTAGTCACTTCATATTGTGCCCTGGTTGCTTCACGATCTTCTTTTCGTGCACCTTTAATTAATAATTCTAAATTGGCTTGTCTTTCACGGACCGCTGCCTCAGCACTATGTTGATTACTTTTGGCATAGTCGAGTTCTTGTTGGCTAATTGCTCGACCATCCGTACTGCTTACCAAAACTTGTAAGCGTTGCAAGTTTTTATTGGTTTTATCAAGCTCAGCTTGGGCAGACGCAAGTTGAGCTTTTGCTTGGGTGATTTCTTCAGGACGAGCTCCAACCTCTTGTTTAACAATTGCCTCTTGTTGAGCTTTAAGTTGTGCTTGAGCTTGCTTTGCCTGAATTTGTAATGCATTGGTATTAAGAGTCGCCAGTACTTGACCTGCTTGAACTTTATCGCCCTCTTGAACTAAAAGTTTCTGAATACGGCCAGACTGTTCAAATGCAAGTGAAACTTGGCGGATATCCACATTTCCATATAAAGTTAATACATCATTATCTAATTGTTTTTTATGATTATATCCCCATACCCAAAAGCCGATGGCAACTACAGCTATAACAACTAAAATGCCGGCAATCACTTTTTTATTCATCTTTTTGGCCTTCTTATTAAATTCAAATTTACATAGTTTAAATTCAATTTAAATTTAAATTACCTTAATCTTTGAATAAAAGATATACTTTTATGATGAAATAAAATTAGGTTTAAACATGTCCAGATCTAGACGAAGTGATGGTGATTTGACAAAGACTAAAATTATTGAGGCAGCAGGACCCTTAATCGCCCAATATGGTTTTGCAAAAACAGCAAACAAAACAATTGCCAAAGTAGCAAATGTCGATTTAGCAGCAATTAATTATCACTTTGATGGCCGAGATGGGCTATACCAAGCAGTGTTAATGGAAGCTCATGCCCATTATCTAGATGAACAATACTTACTAGAACTTGTTGAAAGTACTTACTCTCCCGAAGAAAAATTGAGTTTATTACTTGAAACTTTATTACATAAGTTGACGGAAAAAGATGTTTGGCATGGCAAAGTTTTTATTCGCGAACTGTTTTCACCGTCTGAGCATTTATTAAGTTTTATTGAATTAACTGGAATGAGAAAATTTTTTCTTATTCGAAAGTTGATTAGTCAAGTGGCGAACTTAGATGAAAATGATCCGGCCGTTTTACCTTGTATTTTAAGCGTGATGACCCCGTGCATGATGCTTATTATTGCCGGGCCTAATGCTCAAGCACCTGAGCCACTTAAAAATATTGCTCAGATGCCATTACATGATTTAGTTGAACACTTTAAAAAATTTTCATTAGCTGGATTAAAAGCAATTAGCCAATCAAATCTTAAAAATTAGCTATTCAAACATTGCAAAATGGCTTGAACCGGATCTTCTGTATTTCCAGAAATAAGCTGTTTATGCATAGTTAAATGTTGCATTACTTGAATTTGAGCGGTTTCTACATTCATTAGTTTTTCTATTTCAGCCGCTAAATTTTCAGGTGTTGTATCTGCCTGAATCAGCTCTTCAATTACTTTTTTACCCGCGATGATATTTGGCAAAGAGTAATAAGGTATTTTCACCAAGAATTTAGCAATTAAATAAGTTAACCAATGCAGTTTATAGAAAGTGACCATTGGTCTATGCATGAGCATGGCTTCTAATGTCGCCGTTCCAGATGCTAAGGCAATAATGTCACTCGCGTTCATGGCCATACGACCAATTTTCGATTCGCTATCCGTATTTTCTAAAATATGAATTTTTGCTTTTAACTGCGGTGCTAATTGTTCAATCCCCTGCTCAATCTGCTGTTTGCGCGCATCATTAATTGCCGGAATTAAAAACTGAATATCTGGATATTTTGTATGCAAAATATTGGCTGCCCCCAATAGCATAGGAAGAAGCCTTTCTACTTCACCCTTGCGGCTACCAGGCAACAAAGCAATATGTTTTTGATTTTCATCAACACCCAATTCTTGTTTAGCAATTTGAATAGGGTTCTCAAGCGGTAATTGTTTAGCTAATGGATGGCCTACAAATGCCGCTGGAACTTCATATTGTTCATAAAAAACTTTTTCAAAAGGAAATAAGCAAAGTACTAAATCTATACTTTGTTTGATGCCATGTACTCGCCCTTGGCGCCATGCCCAAACTGATGGACTCACATATTGAACTGTTTTTATTGGAAGATTCTTTTCTTTGATACTTTTCGAAAGTCTGAGGTTAAAGTCTGGTGCATCAATACCAATAAAAATATCAACTGGATGCTGAGTCCATTGATTAATTAAGCCATCACGTACGGCGAATAGTTTTTTTAAGTCTTTTAATACCTCAACAATGCCCATCACAGACAGAGTTTCCATTGGGTAATAATTGTTAAAACCTTCCGCAATCATTTGAGGGCCACCGATTCCCTCAAATTCGGCATCGATTCCCTGCTCACGAAAACTACGCATGAGTTTTACGCCGAGCGTATCTCCAGAAACTTCTCCAACTACAATGCCTATTTTAAGTTTTCGGTTTGCCAAGGCGATTTACCCAAGAATTTGAAATAACGCATTCTAGCATAGAGACTTATTAATCTTGAACTTACCTAATCAATCCCAGCTAAACCTAGCCCTAGCACATCACTATCTAAAATTACATTCATGCACTATCTTTTAATCTAAATTAACAATGTTATTTGAATTGTAGCTTACATTTACAAACAATAAAATAAATGAGAATTATTTACATTATCTTTAATCTTATGAATATCCCACCTCGACCATTTAAGTTGTCTGTAATCGCCTGCGCGATTTGTTATGCCAACCTCACCTATGCCCAAGATGCACAGGTACAAGCTTTGCAAACGATTCAAGTCAAAGCATCAGATGCAGAGCAGTCTTCTGAACAGACCAAGGCATATAATGTTAAAAACTCAAGTAGTGCAACCAAGCTTAATATTGAGGCTAAGGAAACACCCCAAACCATTAATGTCGTTACTCGTCAGCAAATTGAAGATTTTGGCCTTACCAGTACTCGTGATGTTTTAAGAAATACCCCTGGTGTAACAGTCTCTAATCAAGAAACTGAGCGAACCACTTATATGGCTCGTGGTTTTGAGATTTCAAATATCTTAACGGATGGCGTAGGCTTCCCTCTTTCAGGTTATAACTATAATAATACGAATCCTGATACTTACTTTTATGATCGTGTAGAAGTAGTTAAAGGAGCTGACTCGTTAACTAATGCCTTTGGCGATCCGAGTGCAACCATCAATAATATTCGAAAACGTCCAACCCAAGAATTTCAAGCAAGCGGTGGTGTAAGTTACGGTTCATGGGATACGCAGCGCTATGAAGCTGACGTATCTGGCTCAATTCTACCAAGTGGAAAAGTACGTGGCCGTATTATGGGCTATGAACAAACTGGTGATTCTTACCTAGACCGATATTCTGCGGAAAAAAACGGCTTTGCTGGTATTGTTGAAGCCGATTTAACAGATAGCACTTTACTTACCGCAGGTTATAGCCAAGAACAAAATAAACCTAATGCAAATAACTGGGGTGCACTACCTTTATTAGATGCCAACGGTAAACAAATTTCATATGATCGCTCATATAACCCTAACCCTGACTGGGCACACTGGGATAATGAGACACAAAATGCTTTTGTTGAATTAAAACAAAAAATTAATGATCAATGGAATGCTAAGCTGACTTACAACTATCTTGATACGAAGCATAATAGCCGTCTTCTCTATTACTATGGTTACCCAAAAGCTGATGGGTCCGGTGTTTCTCTAACGCCTTGGGGTGGACAAGAACATCAAGAAAAACATGCTGTAGATTTTAATCTCGAAGGGACCTATAAGCTATTTAACCGAGAACATGAAGCAACTCTAGGCTACAGCTATGTACGTAATCATCAACAAGATAAACAATCTACAGGAACGATTAACGATAGTAATGTTATAAAGTCAACTACTACCGATTGGGCAAGTTGGACACCGCAATCTATAACTTGGTCAGATTTCACAGAAGCGGCTAACTATAAACAAAATATTAACTCAATTTATGCCGCGACACGCTTACATCTTAATGAAGATTTAAAACTTTTACTTGGTGCAAATTATGTACAAGCTGAAAGTAAAGGCGAAAGTTATGGTTCACCCATGTCATATAGTGAGAGTAAAGTTTCTCCATATGTCGGATTAACCTATAATTTTACACCTGAATATACGGGTTACATGAGTTATACCTCTATTTTCCGTCCACAAACTGGTATTGATAAAGATACCAATCAAGCTTTAAAACCTATTGAGGGTAAAAGCTATGAAATGGGTGTAAAAAGCTCATGGCTAGATGACCGTTTAACAGGCACACTTTCAGTATTTAAAACTGAACAAAACAATTACCCTTTACGTAACTCGGATGGAAACCCACTTAACCGAAAAGTACCAACGAGTGATCTAGAATCGCAAGGTGTAGAAGTCGGTCTATCAGGTCAAATTACTGATAACGTAAATCTTTCTTTCGGCTATGCTCAATTTAGTATTAAAGACACTAAAAATGGTGGCGAAGCAAGAACATACAATCCAAACCAGACACTTAACTTGCTAACTACCTATACTCCGCCAGTTTTACCTAAGCTTAAAGTTGGTGCAGGTTTACAGTGGCAAGATGGGATAAAGTTATATGACTCAAATGTAAACGGTACGATCAAACAAGATGCATATGCTTTAGTCAATTTAATGGCAAGCTATGAAGTCAATGATCATATTACGATTCAAGCAAATGGTAATAATATTTTTGACAAGAAATATTTAAATAGTTTCCCAGATGGGCAGGCTTTTTATGGTGCCCCAGCCAACTATACAGTTGCTGTAAAGTTTAAATATTAATAGCGTAGCCAATCCCAATTTTGGGGTTGGCTTTCTTTTTATTTTTTATGTGTCAGTAAATATGTCCAGAACTTTAAATCTTCCGATGTTATATCGCATAAAAGTTTTCTATCGATTCTTAATTGTTTTCGGTATGGGTTATGCCTGTATGGCGTACTTAAGTCTTGGACTAACTGAAATTTTCCATTTGAACTTAGACAAACCAGAAGCTATCTATTTGGCGGCCTTTATTTCTATTTTGTTTTATGTATTTTTCGTGATTGTTGGTTTCTGCATCCAATCATTATTGCGACTGACCATTTTATCAATCGCACTATTTGCCCTTTTCTTTATTGTGACACGGACGGTAGGTTATGCATAAAGGTATACGTCAATCTATGGCATGGCTCCACTCGTGGACTGGTTTAATTTTTGGATGGCTCGTATTTGCTATTTTTTTAATGGGAAGCTTGTCTTATTACCGCCATGAAATTAATTTGTGGATGCAACCACCCCTTGCACAATTTGAAATAAAACAAGATGTGGCAATTAAAACGGCATATCAATACTTACAAAAACATGCTTCAGATGCTAAATCTTGGTATTTAACTGTTGCTACACCTGAAAGTCCGGTAAATACGATGTATTGGGAAAAACCAGATGGTAGTTATGGAAATGCAACCCTCGATGCAAACACTGGTCAAGAATTAAAACTTTCTGCGACTGAAGGCGGTGACTTTTTCTACCGTTTCCATTATCAACTTTTTGGTGTCCCGATATTAATTGGGCGGTTGGTCGTATCTTTAGCAGCTTTTATTATGTTGATTGCCTTAATCTCAGGCATTATTACTCATAAAAAAATCTTCACCGATTTTTTTACCTTGCGTACCTTTAAATCGCAGCGCTCATGGTTAGATTTTCATAATGTTTCATCTGTTATTGCACTGCCCTTCTTTTTAACAGTTACTTTTACTGGCTTGGCTATTTTCTTCTATCTATATTTGCCTTGGGGAATGCAAAAACTCTATCCAGAGAATCCATATCAATATTTCAATGATATACGTACAAAAACAGTCACAGAAAGTACAACACCGCATTCTGCACAGAATTTACCAGTTGAAAAGCTATTAGCTCAACTTAAACAGCGTTGGGGAAATCAAACTTTAGCAACTATTAGTGTTAAAAATCCAAATACGAATCAGGCTCAAATTACGTTTATTCAGCAAGAAGACCATTCTATTACCCGTAATCAAGCACAAATCACATTAGATGCTACAAATGCTAAAGTCTTGGGTGATACACGTAATCATAGTCCTATTGCCACACTTTATGCAGGAGTATATGGCCTCCATATGGCAACTTTTGCTCAGCCTCTACTTCGCTTAGGATTGTTTTTCTCTGGCATTTTAGGGTGTGTGATGATTGCCTCTGGCTTGTTGCTTTGGAGCCTTAAACGTCAACTTCAAAATAAAAATAGTAAGTTTCATTTCGGGCACTATTTAGTTGACCGTTTAAATGTTGCTACCTTTGTAGGTTTGCCTTGTGCAACTCTTGCTTATTTGTATGCGAATCGATTGTTTACTGTCACGGCCACCACTGTTAATTATGAAATTTATAGTTTCTTCTTCGTGTGGCTCATGAGCTTTATTATTGCGCTCATCACTAAAAAACAATATTTATGGCAAACTCAGCTAGGTATTTTTATTCTGCTTAGTATTGCACTCCCTGTCTTGAATATAAGTTATTTACTAAAAAACAATTATATTCAAAACTTTAGTGTTTATTGGGATTTCGCACGTATAGATATATTTTTCTGGTTATTTGCAGCTTTAGCCTTTTTTATATTTCTTAAAATTAAGCCTATTCAACATAAAGCTTCAAATAAAATTCAAAAAAAGCTGAGTAAGTTAAATATTGAGGTGAATTCATGATGTTCTTTGTGTTTATCCTGACTTTACTAGGCATGTATTTACTATTCATATCGACTGAAAAATATCGCTCACTGAAATCAACTGGTCATTTCAAACCTTTAGCTCAAAAATATTATTCATTGTTGAGGATATTGGCCTTTTTATTATTTGCGTTGAGCGGGTTTATTCTCATCAAGAAATATGGTTTTTCAATTGGTTTTGTCAGTTGGTGGATCTTTGCAACACCCCTAACCTTTTTACTGATACTTTGGCTTAACCCACTCAAGCCAGCAAAAACTTCATCTAAGTCATCAATTTGAATAAAATTTCCTCAAGCTAAGCATGATTTTGATTGCTTAGCTTTTTTTTGCATAAGTAAATCATTATTCATGACAACTGTTTATCTCTAAAAGGAATAAGATATCTGCGTTTCGTGATAAGTGGCGATAAAGATGTCTGGTGCTTTTGAATTTATCTTAGCGGGTATGTTAGTTGGCTTCTGTGTAGGTATTACAGGAGTTGGTGGTGGATCATTAATGACACCAATTTTAATTGGTCTTTTTAGGATTGAACCGCATATCGCAATTGGTACTGATCTACTTTACGCCGCGATCTCTAAGTTCTGTGGATCGATGGTTCACGCAAAAAAACTTAATATCGTGTGGCCGATTGTTTTATGGCTAGCCGTCGGCAGTATTCCTGCATCTTTTGGTACTGCGTGGGTACTTGAGCATTATTTAAGTCAGTCAACTCATTATAAAGCTGTATTAACCATGGTATTAGGCTTTATGTTGACCTTAACTGGTGTTTCCATCATTTTCCGTACTCGGATTGAAAAGTTCTTTAATAAATTCCGAAATAAAGAGAATACTCAAACTGAAAATGAGCAATTAGCTGTTCAAAATAAGCGTACCTATATTGTGATTATGGGTATTATTTTGGGTGTATTCGTAACACTATCATCAGTCGGCGCTGGTGCCTTTGGAATTATGGCACTTGTAATCATGTTCCCTAACTTACCAATGATTCGTATTATTGGTTCCGATGTCGTACACGCCGTACTCTTGACCCTAGTCGCAGGTCTTGGACATATGAGTGCCGGTAACGTCGACTTTATGCTACTTATGTGGTTGTTGGTAGGTTCTATTCCGGCAATTATTATTGGCACATTAATTAGCTCACGTATGCCGGAACGTTTAATCCGTAAAATTTTGGGTATTACACTATTTGCTCTTGGTGTTAACTTTATGGTCCACCCAGTCAAAGCCAAACCAAAAGCAGCTGTGGTACAACAACAAGCAGTAGTTGCTGAAAAAACAGGCAACTCGACCGAAAGATAGTAAAATCAATGGGATTTTTCCAAACTGAATTGCCATGAGATGTAGTATTTTCATAATTATTTCATGGTATATTCAGTACACAAAACAACCTTTAGTATGATCGAACCAGTGACAGCAATGACTACACATTCAAATTCCGTTTCCAAGCCAGATATCGACGACGTTAACATTAAAAGCATCCAAACTCTTGTAACACCAGCTGAGCTTAAATCAGAACTTCCGTTATCTGATGTTGCTTCACAAACTGTTCTAAAAGGCCGCGAAACTATTCGTAATATTTTAGATGGTTCAGATAAACGTTTGTTTGTCGTTATCGGTCCTTGCTCTATTCATGATCCAAAAGCTGCTCACGAATATGCTGATCGCTTAAAAGCGCTAAGCGAAAAGGTTAAAGATACTCTATATCTAGTTATGCGTGTTTATTTTGAAAAACCACGTACAACAATTGGTTGGAAAGGTCTAATCAATGACCCAGATATGAATGACTCATTTAACATCGAAAAAGGTTTACGTATTGGTCGGAAGCTGTTGCTTGAATTAAATGAAAAAGGTTTACCATGCGCAACTGAAGCACTCGACCCTAACTCACCACAGTACTATCAAGACTTAATTTCATGGTCTGCGATTGGTGCACGTACAACCGAAAGTCAAACTCACCGTGAAATGTCTTCTGGTCTATCTTCACCAGTCGGTTTTAAAAATGGTACAGACGGCGGTTTAACTGTCGCAACCAATGCCATGCAGTCTGTTAAATATGGCCATAGTTTCTTAGGCTTAAATGAAGACGGTCAGGTTTCAATCATTAATACAAAAGGTAACCCTTACGCACATGTGGTATTGCGTGGCGGTAATGGTAAACCAAACTACGATGCTGGCTCTGTTGCAGAAGCAGAAAACGCTTTAGCGAAAGCAAAAGTGAGCAACAAAATTATGATTGATGCAAGCCACGCTAACTCGAATAAAGACCCGTACTTACAGCCGCTTGTTCTTAAAAACATTACTGAACAGATTTTAGACGGCAATAAGTCAATTGTAGGTATTATGGTTGAAAGTCATCTAAAAGGTGGTCGCCAAGATATTCCTGACAATCTTTGTGACCTTGAATATGGTAAATCAGTAACTGATGGTTGTATTGACTGGGAAACTACTGAAAAGACCTTGCTTGAAATGCATGAAGCTTTAAAAGAAGTTTTACCAAACCGCTAATTCATCTTTTTAAGATTGAAAAATTAAGCCCTCATTTTTTGAGGGCTTTTTTATTTTATTGAGGTGGAATTTAACATCAAACTAAATAAAAATAACTTACGACAAAAGTAAAAATCAGTACAGTTTCACCTATTTCAATCGCTGCTCCGACGGTATCCCCTGTAATACCGCCAATCCTTTTTATAAACACATGTCTTAAATAAACAAGACTGATTAAAAAACTAATGACGGCAATAAGCCCTTGCCACTCCCAATACAAAGGTAATAGCAGAACGAACCCAGTTATTATCCATGAAGCAGTTTTGGGTAAATAGTCTGTCAAAGAACGGCCTAAGCCTTTTTCGCGGACATATGGTGTAGTTAAAAACAAAATAGATGGCACCACACGCCCAAGGATAGGAATGCATATTAAAAATAAAGATTGATGCTGTTCAATTAATACATAAATCAGTGCAAATTTGAGCAAACATATGATAACTAAGCTGAGAACTCCAATTGGACCACAACTTGGATCTTTCATGATTTGTAAAGTACGTAGTTTATCTCCAAAACCACCTACCCACGCATCGGCAGTATCTGCTAGCCCATCTAAATGCAATCCACCTGTCAGCCAAATCCATAAAGCGAGTACGATTGCCGCAAGTAAAAGAGCGGGTAATTTAACAAAAAGACAGGTAACAAGAAAAAGTATGCTCCCAATAATCAGACCAACTAGAGGATAAAACAGAATAGCTCGACCATTTTGTTGCGCCGTTGGTATTGTTTTTAGTTCAATAGGCAGAACAGTTAAAAATTGCAATGCTATCCAAAAAGGTGTCATATCCAAGTCTCTAACTGGTCTATATTTAAAAACAAATTGAATTATGAAGAAATAAAAATGGGAATAGCAATCCCTATTCCCATTAAAGACTTCAAAAACTGAAAATCTATTGCATTTGATAGCACTGTTTCAATTTGATGTAGTCATAGTAAAAACTGGTTGGTGTATAACGTGCATAATTACATGCAGGTTTAAATAAAGTTTCTTTTTCGTTATAAAGCATTTTTACCAAAGTAGAGCCTTGGTTATTTTGGTAAATATCCCACTGTACATTTGCCGCCATAGGTGAAACTACTTCACCACGCCATGCACTTGTCGAGTAATTATAAGTCTGGCGTAGTGGTAACGGCTGCATCATATTATGCAAATCTAAGCTAGTTGCCAGAGGAATAATAATTTCAGCATGGGCAAACCGTAAAACTGCTTTATAAGGTTGGGCTTTATTCACAACAGCATCAACTTGTTGGAACAGGTCTTGTTTAAGTCCTTGGGCGATTTCACTGGTGACTTGATTTGATTCTGTAAAGCTTGGACCTTTTTCGTAAAAATCATTGGCATCATTAAATTCAGCATAAAATTTTGCGGCTTCAGAAGGCATATATTTATCAAAATCAATACCTTTTAACTCATCTTTCATACCACCAGAAATTGAATAGAGTTCATAAATATAAGCCGCTGCATCAACTGCGCTGGCAATTGTATTTTTCCCCTTACCTTTTTCTGTAATTTTCTCACCTTTCGGCGAAGTTACTGTAAATGATCCGGTATTGCTAAAGCTATAACCAGTGGTACCGAGCTTTTTAATGAAGTCAGCTTTAAAAATCGGGCTGAGTACCATTTGGGCAGTTTTTTCAGCCTGAGTATTTTTTGTTAACTCATCTAACTTTTGAGCTAAATCTTTATTATTTTCTTCAAAATCTTGATAAGCCTGACTTGCATCATAAATTTTTTGTTGGCTAACACTCAGTGGTTGAGCTAAGTCTTCGTCTGCATTCAAACTATGAAAATAAAGTTTAAAACGATCAACGCCACCATCTTCAATACTTGGCACGCTTTCACTCGATAAATTGGTATAAGACAATGGAACAATTTTATCTTTCAGTTGGGGTTGTTGTTTAATGAGTTCAGCAGTGAAAAATTTAGCACTATCTACCGCACGGTCTACTCCAGAACTTTGTACCAATATAGACGCCTGAGCATTTAAAAGAGTTGGTAAGCGCTGTAATAATCGATCGGCAATACCGCGGTGTTCTAAAATACCAGTCATGGTTTCATTTCCATAACCGTACTGACGGATCCCTTCAACACCATAACCTAACAAAATATTCGCTTTCATCATTGCTTCTAAATCAGCACCTAATTGCTCACCTAATGGTGTTAAGGCATTTTCAGCTTTCGCCTGTTTCCATAAATTATAAAGTGCTAAATCATATTTCAGACTTGATAAACCTCTCGAACCGTGACGTGCCACTAACTCTGTAAAAACTGGCTGGAACCCAGTCGGCGCTTGTTCATAGCTTTTTAAGTCTTGTTGAGGTTGGTAAGGCGTTTTGGTTTGATAATATTTTGATAGGTTTGTGGATGGCGTAGTTTGAGCTTCTTGATCATCATTGTTATTACAAGCCGCGAGCAATAATGATGCTGCAAGCACAGTTGTTTTAAATAAAATATTCATAAGCCAGATGTGTGATTAATAAGAAATGCCAATAGCTTAGATACTAGCAATGACAGTTCTATTACACAGGCTAAAATAACATTTTAAAAATAATAACTTACAAGTGTATAAAAATATAAAACTACTATCTTAACTTAAAAGTTACTTGACCATCTGTTTCAGAAAATTCGAGTGAATATAATTTTCCAAGCTCTGCCGGCATTTTAAGTAAGTCATCTAGAGGCTGTTGTCTGGCTAAACAAGCCAATAGCTTAATCACACCGCCATGAGTAACAACTAAAGCATGCTGTAAGTTTTGCTTTTGCATATACCCCAGCAAATCCTGAAAACCTTTAAGAACTCTTGTTTGAAACTGGTTTAATGTTTCTGCGCGAGGTGGACAATATTGACTTGGTTTTTGCCAAAAGTTTGCCAATAATTCGGGTGAGGTTTCATAAATTTGCTGAGTTGAGACGCCTTCCCATTCACCAAAATACATTTCTTTTAAGTCATGATTTACAAGTAAAGGGAGTTCTGCTGTTTTGGCCAGTTGCTCGGCAAAACAAGCACAACGTTTTAATGAAGAACTTACAATGACATCCCATGTCTGGTCTGTAACTTGCTCAATGGTTGACTGCATTTGCTGCCAACCTTTTGCTGTTAACTCATCATCTAAATGGCCACGTAAAGTATGGCTATACTGGCTTTCGCCATGTCTGAGCAAATCAATCCTAAATTTAGCCAATTTTATTCCCGCTTACAGCCGCTTGAGCGAAGGTAGCCATTTGGTTATGTAAAGCGCAGGCCATTTTAACCAATGCCAAAGCAGCGCCAGCACCACTACCTTCACCTAAACGCAAATTCATATTTAAAATCGGCTCAGCATTGAGTTCTTGTAAAATACGGCGGTGTCCATATTCAGCCGATTGATGGCCAAAAAGCATCCAGCCACGCACTTGAAGATTCATCCGCACAGCACATAAAGCGGCTACAGAACTAATAAAACCGTCTACAATCACAGGTAAACCCACTTGCGCACAGCGGATATAAGCACCGACAATTGCCGCAATTTCCAAACCACCTACAGCACAAAGTGTTTTGAAGACATCACCAATGACATGTTTGTGATGAAGTTCAATTGCTTTTTCAATTACTTCAATTTTATGTCTTAACTGATCAGCACCAATTCCTGTACCTACTCCAGTCAATTGCTCGGCAGTATCATTTAATAAAAGGCATGCTAAAGCAGAGGCAGAACAGGTATTTCCAATCCCCATTTCACCCGCAATATAAATATCTGCTCCATTCGCTTTAGCAGTATCTACACTTTTTTTCCCTAACTCTAAGGCAGCACGACATTCATCTAGATTCATTGCAGCTTGTTTGGCAAAATTTGCTGTGCCGGCACGAATACAATGACGTTCAACACCTGCATATTCGTATGCTTCGCCTGCTGTACCGCAGTCAATCACTTGCAAATGAGCTTGATGATATTTGGCAATGACACTAATTGCCGCACCGCCAGTTGTGAAGTTTTGCAACATTTGACGGGTAACAGCTTGGGGATATGCAGAGATATTTTCTTCAACTACGCCATGATCACCTGCAAAAATTGTGATCCATGGATGGTTAACTTGTGGATGCGTATTTGACTGTAAACTGGCAAGTGTGATTGCAATCTGCTCTAGATCCCCTAAAGCACCTGTAGGTTTGGTAAGTTGGAGTTGATGTTGCTCAGCTTGTTGTTTTGTATCTAAATTAGGTTGCTGCACAGATTGTAACCACCAGTTCATTTTTATTTCTCACCTTTTAAAATCATTGGAAAACCAGCCACACAAAACACAACCTTATTTGCAATTTGCCCTAGAGCTTGATGTAGTCTGCCTGCTTCATCGACAAACCGACGACTGATCTCACCGAGTGGCACAACGCCTAACCCCGTTTCATTACTTACTAAAATAATTTCTGACTCGAGTGTGGGTAAAACTTTTAACAGCTGCTCACACTCAAATTGTTGAATGTTTTGATCTTCTAAAAGTAACAAATTGGTTAGCCAAAGTGTTAAACAATCCACCAGAATAATTTGGTTAGGTCGATCAATTTCTTGCAGAGTTTTTGCTAAAAATAATGGTTCTTCAACCAAAGACCAGTGAGCAGGACGCTGATTTTGATGATGGACGATTCGGCTTTGCATTTCTGGATCAAGCGCTTGCGCCGTAGCCACATAAGTGACAGCTAATTGCATAGATATGGCCGTTTGTTCAGCCAATCGGCTTTTGCCCGAACGGGCACCACCTAAAATCAATTGCAACATGAATCACCTAAAAACAAATGCTGATACGGATACAGCTGACCTTGTAAAATTTGAGCTTGATAATAGCCAAAGCTTAAATGCTCAACTTTAAGATCAAATTCAGCCTGTGTGTATTGTACAGGTAATTGAGAAATTTTTTGTAAAATCAAATTACTACTATAGTCTTTCTTATACAAACCCAATGTAATGTGCGGGCAATAATCTAAAGCGGCAATTTCATTAGAAACTATACCTAATTTTTGCCGTATGAGAGATAAGTTATTTTCGGTGTCTTGGACTTCTACAAATAAAGCACTACTAAAGCTATCAACTGAACCAATTTTTAATTGAAATGGTGCAATATCTTCTTTTCTTAAAATTTCCCTTTGCTGCACAAGGCCACTAAAACAAAAGTCATCATCATGAACTTTATTTTCATGGGTCAAGAATCCACATATAAACAGCGTGACATGATATTGACGGTGATTAGGTTCTACTAGATATTCTGAAAAATGCGCACGCAATTGATCTAGATAATGAACTAATTTCTGATCATTAATTTCTAGATACCACAATGCGTAATTTTGACGCCCAAGGTGCCATTCGGGATAATCCCGTATAGGTGTTGGCACCATGAGTGTAGAGGGTTTTAATAGCACAGTTTTAATTCAAAATCATTCAAGTTTTGTATTAAAACATGTTTGCCTTTCAATTGTTGAGGTTAATTCAATAAGCAAACTCAAACATATTGATTTGATGTAGTTTTGGTATTGTTCAGCTTAATGTCCAAAGGTTGTTTACCTTGTTCAGAAAACAAATATTGGATAAGTTGAACCAATTCAGCTTCAAACTGTCTTCTTTGAGTTGTACTCAAGTCTAGGTTCTGAATTTGCTGCTGCAGATGTTCAACAGCTTTAGTCTCTTCAATTTCTAAAAATTGAATCGCATAGGCATAACCTAAAGCAGCGCCTTTTAATAAGTTTTTATAAGGCAAATCATGACGAATATTCACAGCAATTGAAGCCATGACACGTTCATTATGATTGAGTTTGCGTAGTGGATCTCTAGCTACGCGTTGACAAGGATCTTTAAATGCATATTCACATGAGTCTAGAAAACTTTGTGACATTCGATCCAGATCTTTTGCATAGTTAGGTAATACAATAGCAAGTCCCTGCTTCACTTCTGCAATTAAGTTCTCTGCAAATGCTTTAACTGAATGATCACCCATGGCAACACCAATAGATTCATAACCCATTAAAGATGCATACCAAGCAAGCATCGCATGTACACCATTCCATAAACGATTTTTAATGAGTTGAATGTCAGTAATTTGGTCAACCAATACCACCTGACGCAACTTTTCAAGTAAAGGACTGCCTTTCTCTACATAGATTGGCATATCAGTTTCACTATGGAACAAGATTAAATCCATGCTTTGTAAGATATGTCCCGGCTGGAAATTACGGCGCATGTTATCAACATAGACAGAAGCCTGATTTAGTTGATCTTGATTCAGTTTATTACAGTCTTCAATTTCAATTTGGTCTTCTTGCTCCACATCTTCTAAATGCTGTTCAAGAAAATTATGTTTAATACGAAGTTGACGATATAAATTCTGATTAGAAAGTTTTGAAACCATGCGATTAACTACGGTGTCGCAAAAGTAATGCTCTTTTAAAATATGCTCGGTTACATCTTCATCGTTGGTTAACTCTAGTAGAGCTTCTTTAAGATGCTTCATAACCAAATATTTCGCACCAACCTTATTTAAAATAATTAGAAAGGTTAAAGGTTCTATACATGTTTCAAGTTGCGAATTAAAACGCGCATATAACCCTTTTGCAATTATCTTTGATTCAGATTCGATCGCTTGCTCAGGCAAACATAATGCAATCAAACTTGAATGAGTATACATCTCTAACATTTGTTGTTCATTGTCAGAATCAACAATGGTCATATTCTCAATACGTTCATCATAAGAAAATTGCCCATAGCGAATACTATAGGTTCCAAACGCATTTACAGCTTCGCGGAAAAGACTATTTCGTGTTGACGCAATTATACGTTTTGGTTTCGTATAACCATCCCAATGCGACAAGATCTGCGCTATATAACCACCGCCAATAGCACCGAAACCATGTATTCCAACAGTAAGCTGATTCAGACTTTGCGGAAAAGGTTCCTGTATCTCTGGCATATCCATAACGGGAATAAATTGGTTAAGATCAGTTAAAAAGTCGTACATCTGGTCATAATAAAAATGCGCTTTTTCCAGCATTTCATCATTGGGTTCTTTAATATCTTTTAATAAAATCGTTAAACCTTTCGATGTATGTGCTGAAGTTAAACCATTTTCCGAATCTTCAAACATAAGACACTGGTTAGCGTCTAAATGAAGTTGACTAGCCGCTTTTAAAAAGATTTCTGGATGTGGCTTCCCTTGTTCTACTTCATCCCCACAAGTAATGACATCAAAAAATTTATAAACATTTGCATTAATTAAATATTCTTCAGCAATTGCTCTACGGCTTGAAGTAGCCACCGCCATTCTTAAACCAGATTTTCTTAAACGCTCTAGAACTTGAACCAAACCTTTTTTAATAGGTACGCCGTGTTTTCGAATATGTTCTAGTTCCATCTCATCGGCACGTTTTCGAATTTCCTTATATGGAACATCTACTCCGTATAAACGTTGTGCAAGCTTTTCCGCTGTAGTCGCACTTAACCCCAAACATTGCATTAAATATTCGTGTGAAAACTCCTGCCCAATGAGTTCTTGAGATGCCTGTTGCAATGTTTGAAACCGCAACCGTTCAGTATCAAACATTGTCCCATCCATATCGAAGATAGCTCCATGAACAGGTTTTCCATGAAAAATAAGCACGTTTTTACCTCTTTTTTGATCATGTTTTATTCAGGGTATACAAAAAATTGCTAAAAAAGGCAGGATGATAATAAATGAAACATTAGTGGCTATTTTTTAATCAAAAATATAAGTAATCTGTTACTGAGAAGAGTTAATCACTCAAAAAGGTTGAACAATATAGATAATTCTGAAACTGAGTTTAAACACAAAAGTAGCAAGCCTTCCTCGCTTGCTACTTTTGCTTCTTCTTTTTATGCGCTGATCATGTTTATTTTTCTTAGGTCCATTTACTGCTAAACAAACCTGCATTGTTTTTATTATGTCTTGCAGGTCTACCCATACCAGAAATTAACTCGCTTTTTGCTGTAATTTTTGTTGCGATGCCTGGTATAACTCAAAAAATCTGTCATAGAACTTTTTACGGAAACAGTAATACAACATTGCCGTTTTTTCCGGCATTGGAATTAAGCCCTGCTCTTCATAGCACATGTCTTCTACTACAGCCGCATAAGGCTTCACTGTATGATCTGGCTCTCCTACAATTCTATTTGTTGGGGAATTTTCAAAAATATAGAAATTCAATAAACGAATTGTTGGGCGCAAAAAGCCTTGACCAAAAGCAGATTTCTCCCCAAATAGTAAATGCCAACCTAAATCATTGTCTTCACCTTTATAATAACGAGCTAGGCGATCACGCTTCCCTTCATAAATTTCGGCATAACCCACGTCTTGACCATTGATTCCTACAATCATTAAACGTTGATGATCATCAGCTAGCATTTTTTCAAAATAAACTTTGAGTTCTATTTCGCTTTTATTTAATTGCCACTGAGGAATAACGTGTGGCTCATGCATCCAGCGGTGTAATAGTGGTATATCTTGAGGATACTGAACCTGACGTAATGAGTAGCTAACATCATTTTCAATATATTCAAAATAATCTGGGAGCTTTTGTGAAAGCGTAAGCATTATAACGGTCCTTGCTATGACATAACCTATAATTGATAATGATAATCATTTTTATTTAAGATGCAAGCTTATTTTTACTATTTTTTTTATTGCATAAATCATGGACAAAAAATTCAGTTTTCCCCCTACTAATATTTAAGGTACCCACTCAACAATCGAGAAAATAATTGCAACGACGATTACCATTAACCAAATAGGAATAAAATATTTTCTAAAAAAATAAAAAACAATAATTTGCAAAAAGAAAGCGGTTGTGATGATGGCAAAAAACCATGATAAGACTCCTACTGAGCTTCCTTCAAAGGAGCAATTCAAAAATAATGAACTAAGCAAAAATAATATGGTTGTTCCATATAAAATTCGTCTAGATGTACTTTTAAGCCAGCTATATTGAAGCTTTTTCTGACCAAATTGGCTGAGCATGCATGCTTGCATCATGGCAGCAATAGCCCAAAATAATGATGCAAAGCTCATTTAGCCTCTCCTAACATAATAAATTTGGTTTGGTAGAAGCGTAGTACTATTAAATAGAATAGCCCGAGCGGTATGAGCGCCAGATCAACACTGGCAAGAGACCAATGCACAGACTTTAAACTATTTAATAAAGAGGCTTCTGGTACCAGAACGACACTAATAACTGGAATAAGCAATAAAACAGCAGCCGTACTATATAGCATGATGATTATTCCCTTCCTTATTGAGCAGCTAAAGCTAATCAATAAGCTTAATAGCCATGCTATATAAAATGTTGAAACCTCGTATAGCTCCCTCGGCTCAAATGAAGCAGGTATAATCCGACCAACCATTAAATAAAAGGCTGAGGCAAAAGGCAGCCCTAAGAAAGTAAAAAAGTTCAAATGCTGTACTAATCTATATCCAAATTTCTTTTGTTCTTTGATGCGCTTTTTTTGCCATAGTAATGCGCCTGCAACCAACATGACGCATCCTATTATTCCTAAACAAGCCAAAATAAAACGCATCCAGATAGAAGCAAAGTAACCTAAATGAATCCCATAACTTGATGAACCTAATTGTGCAATTGCACTTAAATTTCGTGGCTGATTGAGCCGTTCAGCCGTATTTGTTGCAAAAATATATTGAGGAGTATTTAAGGTAATAATATTTTTATAGTTATAGTCAAATGTAATCATGCCATCGGCTGTATTAGGCTTTTGAACTTCAAATTTATCTAAAATAGCTCCAGATTCTGTTCGCTTAGGCATTTGTGCCATGAATTGATTAAAAGGTTGCATCGCTTCTGTTAAGGAAGGTTCTCGAGGTTTTGCCACCTCAGTAAACTGCATTTCATTATAGAACTTAGGTATACCAGCTTTACCATATTGTTCCGATAACCCCCATGGTAAAACTAGATAAAATAAAATCAACAGTCCAGTAAAGGCCATCACCAAATAAAAAGGAAAAGTGATAACTCCTGTTATGTGATGAAGATCTAATAAAGAACGCTGTCCTTTAAAAGCCCTAAATGTAAAAAACTCTTTAATAATTTTCTTATGCGTAATCACACCAGTGATTAAACTAATTAATAGAATTAAGGCAACAACTGCTACAACTAAACTACCGAACGTACTTGGCAAAGGATAAAGCGTGTAATGTAGTTTGAAAAAGAAATCTCCACCCAAAGTCTTCCGTACAGGCCCCAATAGCTCTCCAGTATTAGGGTTTTGTAACTCTTGATGTTTCCCCTCTTTATCCTGCCATTGAAGTAGGTTCACAGGCATCCGCTCATTGGCTACTGTGACTCGCCACCTTTTAGCATTTGGTGCATGTTGGTTGAGATAGTTAAACGCAGTTTGCGCAGAATGTTGTGCAGAAGGGATTGTTTGAATATGGCTGATTGCTTCTGGCTGTGCCCAAACATTAATTTCCGTCCGAAAATAAGCAATAGAGCCCGTAAAAAAAATGAAAAAGATAACCCAAAGGACAATAATTCCAAACCAACTATGTAGTATTGCCTGAATTTGACGAAAATTCATTTAAGCCACTCCCCATTTAGCTAATAGCCAATAGCTCACTAGTAACGCTACGCCTAAGCTATTGATCATCCAAAACCATAGTTTTGATAAAATGGAACTCGTAAAGACAATATAAAAAATAAAAAAGATAAAACTGATAAATACCGAAAAATAAACATTCTCTGCTTTAGCAAAAGGTAACCATTTGGCCAAAACAAGGCTGAGCCATGAACTGTAGCAATAAGCGGCTAAACAGATAAAAAAGATCCTGCTATAGGTAAAATTAAAATTTTCTTGTTTTTTTAGATGACTCATTTAAATGGCCTTAAAAATTTAAATATGCCAGATTTGATTGAAAGAAATACCTGCTCTATACAGGCATCTCTTTCGTTAGTTGCATTAATAGTTAAAAGTATAACTTAAACCATAAGTACGGCCTTCTGCAGGGATTGCTAACAATGGATTAGCATTAGAGACGGCTGCTTGCTGAGCAAATACTGTTCGATACTGACGGTTCCACACATTATAGACGCCAAAATCTACACGACCTTTCCAAGCCGGGAAATGTGCTAATACATCCATAGTGGTATAACCTTTGATTTGCGCAGCACTATTTGCGTCATTCTCTACAGCTTTTCTGAAAGCTTCATCTTGAGTTGTTGCAAATGCGGCTAATTCACGGTCATCTTTATAAGCTTTATTTGTTCCTTTAATAGCTTGCATCTGAACACGAACACCATACCCTTCATTATTATCCCATTCAGCAAAAAGGGTTCCTTTCACTGGAGCAACCGTAAATGAGTTTAATTCATGCCATTTATTCGCCACGTCTTTATACTGACCACGGGTATATCCTAAAGTGCCACCGACCTTATAATTTTCCATAAATGGATAACTAATAGTTGCTTCCGCCCCGTATACTCTTTGATCTGTATCTACAACCTTTGCTGCACGATTGTTGAATTGGACAGTTTTATCCGAAGTATTGTAAAAACCAGTCAATCCCAGATTTAAGCCATCATCCTGATTCAAACGCCAACCTAGTTCATAACTATTTACTGTAATTGGCTGTAGATTTGCTGTTGAAACGGTATAAGTAGAAACGTCGCGCAACATACGTTGTACGTCGGGGAAACTGAAGCCCTGAGAGAAATTAGCATATAGCTGTTGTGCATCTGTAAGTTTATAAACTGCACCTAAATTAAATAACGGCTTATCATCATGTGTTGATCCTGCCGGAACCATTGTTGTCTCTCGGCTAGGAATATAAGCATCAGTATCCGCTTGAATATATTGATAACGAATACCTGCTTGCAAGTTCAATTTATCCGTAACTGCATAATCGCTTTGAACAAATGCTCCAATATTTTGAATTTCAGTGTTTGGTCCATAACCTTTACGTTGGCCTGTTGGCGTATACACTAAATAAGGATATTGAGTTGCTAAAATATCAACAAATTGCTTATCTTTTTCCCAATCATAATCAAGGCCATAGGTTATTTTCATATCCCGATTGGCAATATTAAGATCGGTTTGCATAGTTGAACGTAATCCAGCTACTTCAATTTCTGATTGAGACTGGTTTACAGAAGTCACGGATTTATTTGATAGGCCATATGGGAAGAAACGTGATTTTTCATTTCTATAATATGCTTCAACATTTAGTATTTGGCCTAAAAAGTCTTGATTTTGATACTGTGAATTAACAGTATAACGCTCGGTAAATAATGGATTACTAAGCTTTAAACCTTTAATTGCCTTATAAGTTGGCGTTGTAGCATCATTACTCTTAGAGGTTGTCGGTAAATAAGAGTAATCCGGTCCGTAGTCAGTATCCTGCTTATCTTTATAATACTGGGCACCAAAGCTCAATGTCTGAGTATCATTTAAATTGAAATTTAAACGCCCATTTACATCGATAGTATCAGTGTCCATCGTACTACCTTGCCAAGGGCTTAAGGAAATTCTATCGCCATTTCCATCAAATTGAGACCCTCTACTTGTAAAATTAGCTCCTAAGAAACCATCCATATTGCCTTTATTAAATGAGACAGATTGTCCGACTTCATAAGCTAAGCCGTCACTACGGAATGTATCTGAAGATGTAATGCCTACTTTTGTTTCAAAGCTAAGTGGTTTAGATGTATCTGCTCTTTTAGTAATAATATTAATAATACCGCCAGTAGCACCTGACCCATAAATACTAGTCGCACCTGAAATTACTTCAATGCGTTCAATCATACCGGGACTAATACTATTTAATTGACGAGAAACATCGCGAGAACCTGTTTGCGAAACGCCATCGATCATGACTAATACGTTTCGTCCACGCATTGTCTGACCATAATTACTTGTTGTTCCACTACTTGATGCAAGAGATGGTACAAGTTGAGCAAGAATATCAGCAACTTTACGACCCGCCGTAGCTTGCTGGATAATTTGTTTCTGATCAATAGATTGAACTGTACCTGCAATCTCTGCAATATTTTTTGGTGTACGAGTCGCAGTTACTACAATCTTTTGCAATTGGGTTACTGGTTTTTGTGTTGCATTTTCGCTTACCTCAGCCGTTTGAGTTACGGTTTCTGCATAAGCCTGCTGTGCAAAAATAGCCGATATGGCAAGACAACAAGGTGTCATCTTAAAAAGTACTTGTTTTGAACATATGTGATTACGTGCTTTAACCCCAATCTTATTGTTTACATTCATTTTTTCCATTTCTCCCTAGCCCAAATGTTACTCAACGATTTTTCAAGAGGCATGACATCATACTAAATACGAACATTAATGAGAATGATTTTTATTAAAAATAATAGTCATCTCTGTTATTTTTTAAAAAGAATTCATTTTTCTTATTTTGTTCATTTTGCTCAAGCATTTGAAATTCTTTTAAATATTGCTGTGCCACATCCATTTTTATTATAAATATTCCATCTGCATCCCCTACAATCAGATCTCCAGTTTGTACGATGGTATGATTAATATGAATCTTGGCATCTATTTCAACGAGACTTTCCCCTTCATTACGAGTGGTTAAACAACTGGTTGTATGAGCAAATATAGGAAGTTTGAGTTTAAGTAAAGCCTGCCGATCTGTAATAGCACCTAAGACCACAACCCCAGCCAGACCACAGTGTATAGCGGCTACGCTCCTTTGCTCTCCCCAGCAAGCACGTTGTAGATCATATCTTGCATCAATAACGAGAACTTCATTTGGTTGACAACTCATCAAGACTTGTCTTAAACCACTCGCATTGATCGATTCAATCCGAACTGTACGTACAATCCCCACCACCTTATCTTCAGGTCTTAAGGGGAATACCTGAGGAATATATCCCTGATCAAGTACATGACCAATAGTAGAGGTTGCTATTTCTTTATATGCTGTAACAAGTGCTTTAGTATCAATTTGATTCATCTTTAAATTTTCCGATTTCTTTTAAACGTAAGGGACAATTACGGCATAAGGTCTGCTCAGCCTCTTCGAGCTGAAAATAAAAACAGCATTTTTGTCTCATAAAAGTATTAAATTCTGGATGCCATCCATTCCATAAACGCACAAATGGATTTTCAGTTAAATAAAAACTTTCGGCAGCTTTTGACTTAAAGAATTGTTTTTGCTGTTCTAACCGAGACTGTATATCCGGATTTAGATTTTGATTTGTAAAAGAATGATAAAACTGTACTACTCGAACAGCTACATTTTCCCAGAGTAATACATAAGGTACGCGACCTATTTTCGCTAACTGCTTAAATAGCACATTCAGTTGTTCTATCAAGTCATTAAACTCTTGCAAATGTATAATCTGAAAAGAATAAAAACTTGTTTGGTTTAACTGTAAAGTCCTATCCCAATACCATTGTTCCGGCAAGTCTATAACTAATGCTGAACTATCCCATTTTACAAATGGCAAAACAGCCACATGGCAATATAAAAAAGGTAAGATCCAACTTGTACACCAATATTTGACAAATAATGAGGTCGCACAAGTTAGATTTTTAGCATGAATACGTGTTGCAAAATCCTGTAACACCTGTCGACATACATCATCATTCAACAGACAATCTAAGGTTGTTGAACTTTCAGGTAGTATTTGAACATTTAATTTCAGACGCTGTTGCAATATAGGCAGAGTTGCACACTTCTCTGCCTGTATTTTAAAAGACGTATTCATCGTCAGATATCACTAACAATTTAAGGCATACCAAAGTGGGTTTCGGGTTTTCCCAATTCCCGATGGCATACTACCAATCCGTGTATCTTGTTCTAGCAAAGGTCGAAGTAACTGCTTATATGGCCATTCAGGCACTTCAAATAGTAAATGTTGGAGCTGGGCCAAAATCTCTGGCTGGAAGTTTAGATTTTGAATAACTTGCTGTAACGCATGAGCAAGTACAGACCATAGATTCTTAACTTCAATTTGATAATGACTCGCTAAATTATCAACAATACACCCTAGATTAACCTGAATACCTAAAGTTTGAATATAAAATAACAGAGCCTCTACCGATTCATGATAAAGCGTATTTTTAAAATCATGTGGACTCAAATAATTAGGATCTTTTAATCCGTTTTGCTCTACCCAAGGTAAATAAATACGTAATGAATCATGATCACGGAACATCAATCCATCAAATTCGCCATTTTTCAACACAAGACATATGTTTTGCCCATGAATTTCACCCATAAGCCCTAAGCGGAATAATCGCAAATTTACATCAAAGAAACATGTACACAGTTTCTCAAACTCGATAAGTATCTGCTTGGAATTTATGTCCTTGTGTTGAAGCTGCAAAATATAATCAAAAATGGCAGGCTGATCCATAATTGTATGTCCAAGACTTGCCATTGGTATAAGTTGATAAGGTTCTTGCAATAATTCAGCTGGAATATGACGGCGCTGAGCTGCCAAATGGGTAGGTTTCTCTACAAATAACCACTCATTGTCTGCTGTCCGGTCATTTTGCTTCTCGGGTAAGTATGACCACCATTGTGTTTCTTCACAAAGCCATAATTTTTGTTTTAAGACAGCATCTTTTGCCTTGGCTTGCTGTAATAATTTCTGATTTTTTTCACCATTAATCATTTTCACAATAGGCAAAAATCTTAATGAACCAAGAGCTTTAATTCCTATCGGTAATTTTAGACTTTCTTCTAAAACATTTTTTGATAAGAGGCTACGCATAGACGCACTGGCATACATTCCTTTAGAGATAAAATTCAAAGGATGACAAATGCCTTCGGCAATATCATCCGCATAGAATTTGGGAAATAAATGCTCAAATTGCCAAGGATGAATTGGCATTGCAATGTGGGTTTCATTTAACCCACGTTGAAACATTTCCTGTTTTAATTGATATCGCTCAGAACGAGGAATAAAAATTTCGCTTGGCTGTTGTTTGAAAATATTTTCTACCCCTTCACCAAACATCATTTTATCCTTATGTACAGCCACCCAATGAATAGATAATTCTTGAGCAAATTCCGGACAATATTGCATATACTCTTGCTGACTGAGGCCTTCTTTTAATTTGGCTAAAGGATGATATGGGCGGTCCCGATAACCTGCATATTGCTCTAAAATGCGGAATCTATGTGCCAAGCTTTGATTCAATAAATCATGTGCATTTACCCGATGCTGTTGTAATAAATGATATTGCTTTAAACATTTTTGCAGCTGCTCATAAAAGGCTTGAACTTTATCAGCACTACAATGATTAAAAAGACCTATCGCTTGAATAAACTCAAAAAGTTCTATTATCCCAATCACATTGATCTGAACATGATCATTTGTGCGCTCCAATAGAAAAACTTCTGTTTCATTAGCAAGCTTCCAGGCTTGAGTAATACCTTTTTGTACCGTAAACATGACCAAGCCTTGCCGACTCTCTTCGTGTAATAGCACAAAAGAAAATTGTTCAGACGTGTTTTTAAATACTTCTTGAAGATTTTTGCCATGTTGATTTAGCGCAGTTTGGGCAGTCGCAAAATCAAAAATAAACTGTTCAGGGATAATCGTTTCAACCAGAAGACTATTGATAAAATCCTGTAAGATTCCTTGGTCCATTACTTGATAAACGGGCTGAAGTGCATTCATAGATAAATCTCACTTCACCTGCAATTTAAAAAGAGCTAACGGGTTATCTACAAATTTAATTTGTATACTACGATCACCAAATAAACGCCGTTTAGTTAATGACTCAATGCGCAATTTTTCGGCAAAAACATCAAATAATTGGTAACGTGAAGCATGCTCTGGATGTTGCTGCTGGTAATTTTGGATGACTTCCGCTGCCCATTGCCAAAAATTTTTTTCTGGAAGATCAAAGTTTTGATTTAAAAATATTGCAATATCGGTTAAAGCGACAAAAAACAGACAGGCACAGCTAAAATCACGAATACCATTTAAATCATCTGTCAAAATAAATGACATACTGTTGGTTTTTGCATGCTCAGGCGGCAACTGATCGAGTTCAGGAGCCAATTCAGGGTGTGCTAAATGTGCTGGACTATAGCGCACACCATCATGAAAGTCTTTTAAAAGAACTCGTGTTGGCCAACCTTGTTTATGTACAAGAATAATATTTTGGCCATGTGATTCAGTTGCAATTCCCTCCGCAAAAAGTAAATGAATCAAAGGAGTAATCACAACTTTCAAAAGTTGACGTGTCCATGATTCAACACCATATTGCTGTAACCATGGCGCAATTAATGCTTGCCCATCTTTTTGGATATGACTCACGCCATTTAACGGTATTGCATCTTCACCTTCACGTAAATATTGATGCACACTCTCACGCCATAGACATCCAATTGTGCCGTAGGCCTGTTGAGCATGTGATTTTGGCAATTTAGTAAAATCCACGCTTAAACCATACACTTCACGTAATACAGCAAAATCAAGCTCTTGGGCGGTTTTGCTCTGTTTAATTAAGCGTTGCAACCAGTCTGTAATAATTGGCCCATTCATTACTGTATGTTTAGCCAGAACACGTGAGCTTGATGTGTTAGTTAGACTCATCGACAGTTTGATATAAGGCTTTTCCGGATGCTGCAAGTTAGTCATAGTGCGTAGAGATTGTTGGGCTAAATAGCGATCCTGACTTTGCCCTAAATAAACAATTTTGCCATTTAGAATTTCTTCAGCAAAAATAGAAATTAAATGGTTTTCCCATTGCCAAGGATGAACCGGAATCCAAATATATTCATCAGCCTTCAAATCACGATCTGAGAGATGTTGCAGGAATAGCTCTTGTTCTTGTGAATTCAATTGCTCCTTAAAAAATGAATCTGGTTCTATATCTTCTGAATGTTTTTTTGCAACAATGTCCTGATGCACAGCCAACCAGACCAAGGCGATTGGTTGGGCGAACTCTACCCCATAGCGTACATTGTCTTGTAAACTAAAACCTACACGTGACTTGTAACACGGATGATATGGATGACCATCCATTAAATATGATTCTAAAATATCATATGGATATTGAATTGCCGGCAAAGCATAGTGATCAAAACATGCTTGAGACTGTAAATCATGAATAAATGTTCGTTTTAATTCAAAAATAAAATCTTCAACTTTTGCTGCATCGGTTATGGTTCTAAGAATTTCATCAATAACTAAATTTAAAGTAGCAATCTGATAATGACCGTTTTCATCTTGACGAAATACATCCTGATTGCGGACGAGACGTACCAGCTTGTAACTATATTGTCTTTGCCCTGCAGCGACATAACGAATGGTTTGGCCCTGACTATTTTGTACTTCTATAATAAAATTTTTTCCATCATATTCTGAATGAATAATATCTTCAAAAATTAAAGCTTGAAGTAATTGTTTAATAACACGTTGCTCAACATATTTTGCCTGATCCGAATTTGGATGCTGCCAAGCCTGTAAAGCATTTTGAATCACATGTGTATTTGATAAAACTGGATGTAATTGTCCCATTTTTATTAATCCTATTTCTTTAATTGGTCGATTCTGTACTGTTCAGGAAAACGCCATGCGAAAGGCAAAGTGCAAAGTATAAGAATTGCACAACACACAAAGATTTCCTGCATAGTGTGAAATGATGTAAATATTGCTTGAGTATTTAACGGCAATGATTGTTGTCTTAGCTGAAGATATAACGCGGCAATAACGACTGCCACTGCAGCAAAAATACGTCGGAATAAATTATTTAGAGCGGCCGCTTGAGTAACTAGATGCTGTTGCTGCTGGCGTAAGCTGTTCAAACCTGCCGTAGTCGATGGCATATAAGAAAGTCCCATTCCTAAGCCATGTAATATCATACAAAACACAATGAACCAGACATTTTGTATAGGTGCCCAAGCAAGCAAAAGAAAAGAAGCCACGGTAATCATTAGTCCAAGAGACATGATTTTTGCAGCACCGTAACGATCTAGATATTTTCCGGCAGGTTGACTACAAATACCGGTAACTACTGCACTGCTCATTAGCGCAAAACCAGTCCAAAGCGGGCTTAACTTTAGAAGGTGCTGTATCCATAGTGGAATGAGCAACATGCCAATGAATAAGCCTACTGTTTGTGCCACACAAATGACTAAGCTGTAACAGAAACCCTTTGTAGCAAACAAAGCTGGCTCGATTAATGGCATAGACTTATTCTTTTGTACAAAAATAAATCTTATAAAAAGCAGCACACTTAGAACTAAAAGCACACCATATAGAGGTTGAAATAAGTCCTGAATTTGATGGATTTGGCTCAGTGTCCCAAGTAATAAAACTATGCTTGAGCCGAGAAAAAAGAATCCTGCCCAGTCAAACTCTTGCTTATTGTCCCCTTGCTCTTTAGGTAGAAAAACATAGCCTAAAATTAATGCTAGACAAGCAACAGGTAAATTTATAAAAAATAAGGCCTTCCAATTAAGCCATACCAAAACCAGTGCTCCGAGCATAGGCCCAACTGCTAAGGTTAGCATGATCACGGCACCCCATAATCCTGTTGTACTTCCCCGTTGTTCACTTGGTGTAACTGAAAAAATTAGTCCAAGAGATAATGGAATCATTAATCCGCTACAAAAGCCTTGCAGAGCTCTAGCAATCAACACCGATTCAAACTGATTAAATAAACCACCTGCTGTAGAAGCCAAAGCAAATCCCAATAAGGCAATTAAATAAATTGACCGCTTACCAAAACGCTGGCTTAGGAATCCAGCTAAAGGCAAACTGATACTCATTGCTAATAAAAAGGCAACAACTACCCAACTTGCCCATACCTCACCTACCTGAAAATAGGACATTAAATGAGGTATTGCAGGGTTGAAACTACTGTTATTTAAACTAACCGTACCTGTACCAAGCATAACCGTCAGAAGTACGTAGCGTTGTAAACTTTGCTCATGAGGTTGAGCCGCGGACACAGAAGAACGTTCCATACACATATCCTCTGTTCAGCTTATTCAATATGCTCAGATAATTTACTTCGTGCATACGCTCCCAAAGCAGAATGATGCATTGGCCCTGATTTATTTAAGGGTCTTGAAAACTCGGTTATTTTTGAGGCTGCAATATTGCGAATAGAAACTTCTTCTTGCGCTGATGCATTCACTCCAAATTGTTGGAACGACTGAGAATGATCAAGTTTGAATAACTCTTCACCAACCAATTGATTTGCAATTGTGGCTGCCCTATATGCTCCTAAGCCTAAATCAGGTGTACCTACGCCGTGGTGATAAACTTCCATATTTTGAATAAATATAGATCCCTCACCTTGATAATTGACTTTAAAGTTTGAAGCCACCTGCCAATGGTCGGCCTGATCTCGTATGATCAAAGATTGTAAATTTTGTAGAAACTTAGGGTTTGGATAACGATAACCCGTTGCTGCAATAATACAATCAGCCTCCAGAATATAATTCTTATTTTGCTGACGATGTTCAAAACACAACTTTGTTTTCTGGTTTTCTAAGAGCTCTGCATATTGCAGTTGATGATGTCCAGCCAACGTAACATCTGTAGGCATTCCACCGATACTACGATGATATAAACGCTCATAAATATCACGTATCGTTTTACTGCTAATACCTTTATATAAATTTGCTTGTTGCGCTGGTAACTCTGCCTTTAAACCTGATGGTAAATTGTAAAAGTAATGCATGTAATCCGGACTAAAATGTTCTAAACCGAATGGTGTATTTTCCATTGGAAAGAAACCAGCAGAACGGGTTAACCAATAAAGATGAAAGTCTGGTGTAGTTCGACCATTCATATACTGACGATCAAATAGATCTAAAAAAATCTCTGCTGCGGACTGTCCAGAACCAATTAAAACTACATTTCCTGATAACTTCTGGGAGCTGTACTGTAAATATTCTGATGAATGCAGGCAGGTTCCTGATTTTGAGTAAATCTGTTGTAAGCTTTCTGGTAAATGTGGAGTTGTACCCACTCCCAATACCAATTGTCGAGTACGATAATGTTGGTGGTGCCCATTACACACTACCTCCACATCAAATCCACCTTTAATCGGTTTAATATCCAGCACATGGCTACTAAACTCAATATGGTTAAGTTGTTCTACAACCCATTGACAATAATGATTATATTCCTGACGCGGTATATACAAATTTTCTCTAAAATAGAATTTATATAAACGTTGATGGTGTTTTAAATAGTTTAAAAAACTAAAAGGGCTGGTTGGCTCAACCATACTAACCAAATCAGCCATAAAAGGAACTTGTAACATCGCGTTTGGCAATTGCATACCAGCATGCCAGTCAAATTTCTCACGCTGATCAAAAAAGCGATATTGCAGCCCGCTTTTATCATGTAACAGACTAGCCAGACTTAAATTAAACGGCCCCAGTCCAATTCCAATAAAATCAAGCATAACTCACATCCTTCTGTTCAACGTACAGTGGATTTGGTAGCTGCACATACACGGACTGATGTTCTAATGGTGCAATAAGCTCATCTAATTCATGTAAACGTGTAAGTAAATTGCCTTTATACGGTAAAGAATCGTTAAACAATAAACCCTGTAATAATGTGCTATCTGGATATTGCTCTAATAATTGAAGTAAATTTTGTTGTAAATGGATTAACAGTTCATCTTCAGAGATATAGCCAGTTGCTCCAATTGCATTAATCAAACCAAATAAAGTGTTGCCAAAGAAATAATAACTAAAGCGTTCATCCACAAAATCTTTAGGACCAACCGCATGAGCTTTTTCTAGTAAATCTGGTAATGCTTCTACAATTTCAGTTGCAAACTCTTCAATATAATAAAAGCCTTGGTTGTCACGTAACCAGAGATTTTTCGGTAAACCATCTTCTAGCTCAAGCAATACATTTTGTTGATGCGATTCAAAAGCCATACCGTATTTATGATAAACATACATTAACGGAGCCAAGCCAATCTTCAAGAAATGATCAAACCAATCCAAAGCAATTTCTTTAAAATTCGTTTGTTGATTTTTCTGAGCAATTTGGTCAAATAAAGCATTAAAACGATTTAACTCTTTATTTGGATGGTCTTGACATAAAGATGCAATACAAGTGACTTGTTGCTGTACTGCAAATGGTTGATCACGGAAAATACAAATTGTCTCGTTAATAATCTCGCCGTCTATTTGCAGAGCTATCCAGGCTGGATCATTAACTGCTTTCAATGTTGGGCATTGTTTTAATATTTTTTTACCTAAATCACTGTGCCATAAACGATAAGAAATTTCGCCACGATGACACTCTTTTGCCAAATTCACTCGAATTGAATTAGTGATCATGACTGATAGTGAAGTTTTAACCATCCAAGGGGCGTTAAAACTTGCTAAGGTCCGAATTGATGTAGTCGGTGAAAATTGCCATCCACGTAAACCGATATCAATTAACTGTCCTGTTTGTTTTAATTGCTCAAACCAAGGTTTACCTTGTAAATAACGAGCTTGCCAAGGATGTAGTGGCAATAATTTAAATTCAACATGAGTCTTTAACAGGTTTAAATCGCTTTCGGACAAATACCAACGGATTGCGTCTTTAACTTGATCTGAAATTGGCTGCTCAGTTGCACAACCTTCAGCAATATAATTCTGATGAACAAGCCAATAATGTAACTGAGTTTTTCCAGCATGTTCAGGTGAAAACTTCAACCAATCTTCATGAACAAAACCATTCCGGCTTTTAGGCGCTGGGTGCATACTATGACCCAAAATTAATGCCTGTTCGCTTTCAATAAAATTCTGTCCAGCCTTTAATAAATCATCGAAATCATTATGGCGTTGTTTTAAGAATTGTAGTAGCGCGTCCCGGCTTTGTATCCATTTTTCTAACAATGAAGCAGCATCTAATTTGAATTGAGATTCAATAACCAACTCTTCAAGTAAAAGACTAACAATGGTTCCTGCACTGATTTTTTGCCATTGACCATCAATACACATTTTCGGTAAAGCAGCGAGACGATGGCGTCCTACACGACTTACATAAGATAAAGGTACAGAACATTCTGCTTGTATAGAAGGAAGAGGAAGAGTTAACAGCGTCAAACCAGAGCTAAACGCTTGTTGAGTTGAACTTTGTTGGTCAAAAGAAAGTAAATATCCTTTGCCAGTCTCTTGCATATAAGCGTTGACGAAATTTTGTATCGCCAATCGGTTGGCAAGTTCTTGCATCTGACTACATCCTATTCAGAATCTTAAGCTTTTGTTTTAAAAAAATTTCTTTTTAACAATTTGTTAAAAACAACTGCTTAATCATATTTAGTTTATGATTTTTCTACTCAGCCAATGTAAGGCTAAGAATAATCTTAATGATAATTATTATCATTTCATTATTCAACATACTGAATAATTTTTATTTTTTTAATAACTTTTTGAAATTAAATATGTTTATTCTAAGAGTGATTACTTAATGTAAATTTCTTCACTAAATTTAACAATAGTATTAAATGATAATCTTCTCATTTACAATAGGTTTTCATTATAAAACCCGATTTGAGCCAACCCACTCCTACTTAAATTAATAAGTAGTCCTCTTTTCATAAATTTAATCAAGTACGTCTACAAATTGCGCCGTTAATATTTGTGCTAAATCTTTAGGATTTACACCAATATCTAACCCTCTCTTACCACCACTTACATAAATTTTGCTGAGCTCTTGTGCAGAGGCATCAATTACTGTCTTCAAACGTTTCTTTTGGCCTAAAGGACTAATTCCACCCACTAAGTACCCTGTTAAACGTTCGGCATCTTTAGGATTTGCCATCTGTAGTTTTTTACATCCCACTGCCGTAGCTACTTTTTTTAAATTGAGTTGATGGTTAACTGGTATAACCGCAACAAAATAATTTTTCTCATCGGTAACCAGAAGTGTTTTAAACACTTCATTTACATTAAGGTTTAATTTTTCAGCAGCCTCTAAGCCAAAACTTTTAGCATTTGCGTCATGTTCATATTCATGGATAGAAAATTCGATTTTGTTGCTTTTTAACAGTCTACATGCAGGAGTCATAGGAGTTTAAATTTTAATGAAATAATATTGATTATATTTATTTTAAAGAAAGTTTAAAATTTGCTTAGGCTATTTACATCATTTACATGAAAAATCAAACGAACACCGAACAAAAAACAATCTAAACTTGATATTGAGTAGATGACTCCAATATATTTGGTTGAGATTTAAAGTCTGAACTGGCGAATTTATGAGTTACAAACACAATAATCTGATGGCAATGCGTCACCGTTTTTGGGATGAGTCTTCAGATCATGTATTAAATGAAAAGCAATTTTTACAGCAGACCTTAATCGAACAAGGCATTTTTAATAATGCGACTTTTGATGATGTTAAGTACTTTTTCTATACACTGCCTAGCATCATTATTGTAAAGGCTCATGCGCTTGGTTTTATGCATGATTCCGTCAAGCAAATGGTTATTCAACATATTCAAGCTAATCGTATGCATTTAATGCAAAAGGCTGAATTGAAAATTCAGTTTAAAATGTAATTTTACGGTTAGCATCTGATACGACGTTTTGTAGTAGTTTATTTTTCTGAATGGCAGATATTTTAATTTTCTCACTAACGCTTAGGCTATTTTTAGAAAATTAAAATCTAAAATGAGACTTTCAACTCACCATTCAGTCTGAGGGAACTATTTTAATACGTTCAAAACATGTAATATTCGTTACAATTTTAGATCACCAGCGTTTGGCTGCATGATGCGCATAGGATTCTATTTTCATGTCAAATCAGAACGATAAGCTTAAGAGTTTAAAAACTTCTTCCATGGATCGACGCTTATCAATCGCGAAAGCTTCTTTACTGGCAGGAACACGTTGGGCTACTGCAAGTGCCTCTTCCCTCTTTTCTAGTGAAGAAGAAAAAGAGAAGAAGCGTAAAAAGGCAATGAGCGAGCAAGCTAATTATCTTGTTTCTGAAATTGGCAAACTAAAAGGTTCTATTGTCAAGATTGGCCAAATGATGGCGCTTTATGGTGAACATTTTTTACCTGAAGAAATTACTCAAGCTTTAAATACCTTAAATAACCAAACTGTTGCTTTAGACTGGCCAGCAATTAAACCTCATTTACAAGAACAACTAGGTTCTAAGTTAAATGATCTAACAATTGACCATGAGCCTATTGGTACGGCTTCTCTGGCACAAGTTCATCGCGCAACACGTAAGTCAGACGGTTTAGAGTTAGTTTTAAAAATTCAATACCCTGGTGTTGCGAATGCAATTGACTCCGATATGAGCCTGTTTAAAAACATGCTTAAGCTTACACGTATGGTTCCTCAAACTCGTGAGTTTGATCAGTGGTTCGATGAAGTACGTGAAATGATGCATCGTGAAGTCAATTATCACGTAGAGGCAGCCACAACACGTCGCTTTGCTGAGCGTTTAAAAGATGATGAGCGCTATATCGTCCCTACAATTGTAGATGAATACTGTACCGATCAAGTCTTATGTATGACCTTTGAACGTGGCGTGCCAATTAATAGTCCAGTCATGCTTTCCCTTCCTCAAGAACGTCGCAATCAACTCGGTGAAGCTTCACTAGAGATTGCAGTTCGTGAGATTTTTGAATGGGGTGAAATGCAAACTGACCCTAACTTTGGTAACTACCTTGTTCGTTTAGGTAATGGCCAAGACATTCAGGATAAAATTGTACTATTAGACTTTGGTGCGATCCGTCAGTTCGATGAACATTTACTCTCAGTTGCACGCAATCTTATACAAGCGGGTTATCAGCATGATAAACATGCGATGGTTCAAGCAATGACTGGATATGAGTTTTTCGATGCAATGCCTGAAAGTATTAAACCCGGCATGGCCGATGTCTTTTTACTTGCGACAGAAGCATTCAGTACCCCTGCAAATAATCCAGATATGCCAGCTGGGCTGATGGATGAACATGAACGTTATGACTGGAAAAAGAGCCAGTTACATAGTCGTGTTATGCAGCAAGCAAGCAAATCAATGGCGTCTCGATATTTCTCGGTTCCTCCAAAAGAATTTATGTTTATTAGCCGTAAGTTTATTGGCGCATATACATTTATGACTGTTATTGATGCCAAAACAAATGTACGACGTATGATCCGTAACTTTGCTTAATATTATTAAGACTAGAATGATTCCGTGTCATTCTAGTCAATTCCAACAAAAGAGTTCTTTTTTAAAATTTATTTTATTTTATAAAATCAAAAATATAGACCAAAACCTATTTTGCTTTTACCATTTATCTACTCATTTTTTGAATGTCAGCAACGACATAGTTTTTTCTTATACAGCGTGTCAGCATAAAACAATAACAATGTGTTAGGACACCATAATCATGACAAATATGATCAATAAAGCCCAAGGGTTGGGTTTATCGCTGATCACAAAACTAGCTGGAAGCGATGTACTTGATCAACTCAAACTACGTAAATTTCTTGAAAGGTCTCTTTACCAAGGTTCAAAAGCTGGTTTTAGAGCATTAAGTCAGACTCAGAAAGCATTTAAACCTAAGCAAATTCCCCAACAACGGCTGCCTCAACAGAAGAAAAACCTGTTTGATTTAAGCCTAACTGAAGAACAACAGATGACTTCAGAGGCAATGTCTCAATTTGCTCAAGAAGTTTTATTGGGATTAGCTCATGATGCTGATCAGACAGCTCAATTTCCAGAAAGCCTTTGGCAATATGTAGAAGATTTAGGATTAAACTATTACGCTCTTCCAGAAGCACTAGGTGGTGTCGCCGCTGAACAAAATATTGTAAGTAACTTATTGATTGCTGAAAAACTAGCTGAAGGTGATTTTAGTCTTACAGCAGGGCTCTTAAGTACGTTTAGTGTTATTAATGCCATTACACGTTGGGGTTCTACTGAAGTTCAGTCAATGTATCTGCCTTGCTTTGCTGAAGACTCAGACATTACCGCAACATTTGCAGTACAAGAAGCAACTCCAGCATTCAACCCTTATGTTTTAAAAACAAAAGCCTCTCTTGAAAATGATCAATATCTTATAGATGGTGAAAAAACCTTAGTCATTTTAGGTGATCTGGCTGATGTGTTCTTAGTGAGTGCTGACTTTAATGGCAAACCAGATGTATTTGTAGTGCAAGTGGGTGACACTATTTCCATTAAGAACACTCCAGCAATGGGTCTCAAAGCAACAGAGACAGCTACTTTAAAATTCAGCCATACACCCGCTCTACGACTAGGTACAACAGATTTTGATTACACCGCCTTTTTAGATTTAGGCAACTTAATGTGGTGTGCAATGGCTGTAGGAACCTGTGAAGCTGTAAAAGCATATTGTATTAAATATGCCAATGAGCGAACTGCTTTCGGAGAACCAATTTCACATCGTCAAAGTGTCGCATTCATGATTGCAGATATGGCAATTGAAATTGATGCTATGCGCATGCTAATTCTAAATGCCGCAAGTCTTGCCGAAGCAGGTAAACCTTTCCATCGTGAAGCATATTTAGCTCGTCTTCTTTGCGCAGAAAAATCCATGAAAATAGGAACAGATGGCGTACAAATTTTAGGTGGTCATGGGTTTACAAAAGAACACCCTGTTGAACGTTGGTATCGTGATTTACGTGCAACCGCAATTTTACATTCTGGCCTACATGCTTAAGATCAATCAGAGGATATTTTCATGAATTTACAAAATCCAAAAAAATTCAAAATGATGATTGATCAGGCACATGATGTGGCGATCAATGTATTACGCCCTATTTCCCGTAAATACGATAAAGCAGAACATGCTTATCCGAAAGAACTCGATATGCTCGCTTCACTCATTGATGGCATGAATGAAGGTGGTGAAGGAATTAATGCAGGTGCTGCCGGTGCAGGAAAACGTGGTGAAACTGATAATGAAGGAGTCCGTAATGGAACCAACATGTCAACAGCGTTAGGCATCATTGAAATGTGTTATGGCGATACTGGGCTATTACTCAGCATGCCACGTCAAGGTTTAGGAAACTCTGCAATTGCCGCGGTCGCAAATGATGAGCAACTAGAACGTTTTAAAGGTACTTGGGCGGCTATGGCCATTACCGAGCCAGGTTGTGGTTCTGATTCTGCTGCGATCCGTACTACTGCAACTAAAGATGGTAATGACTACATTTTAAATGGTGAAAAGATTTTCGTAACCTCTGGTGAACGTGCGGACTCGGTGGTTGTGTGGGCTACACTTGACCGAAAACTTGGACGCGCAGCAATCAAATCATTTGTGGTGCCTGAGGGTACACCCGGAATGAAGGTTGAACGACTTGAACATAAGTTAGGAATTAAAGCCTCTGACACAGCCGTTATTAGTTTTACTGACTGTCGTGTTCCAGCTGAAAACTTGCTCGGTAACCCTGAAATTGATGTTGCAAAAGGTTTTGCCGGTGTAATGGAAACCTTTGATAATACACGTCCATTAGTCGCAGCAATGGCAATTGGCTGTGCCAAGGCTTCTTTAGAGCGTATTAAAGAAATTTTTAAAGACCAGTTAGACACCAATTACTCTACTCCATATTTACAAACTTCTAACCTTGCTGCACAAATTTACCGAATGGAAGCCGAATGGGAAGCTGCACGGTTACTTATGCTGAAAGCCACTTGGATGGCGGACAATAAGAAACCAAACTCAAAAGAAGCTTCCATCGCTAAAGCAAAAGCAGGTCGTGTAGGCAATGAAATCACTTTGAAGTGTGTCGAATTAGCAGCAAGTGTTGGCTATAACGAAGATGAACTACTTGAGAAGTGGGCACGTGATTCAAAAATTCTTGATATTTTTGAAGGTACTCAACAAATCCAGCAACTTATTATTGCTCGACGTGAGCTTGGGAAATCTTCAAGCGAACTAAAATAAAGATATTGCAAGGGGATTTAGCCTACTTGCTCCTTAGCATTATAACTTATGGGTAAAATAAAACCCTCTAAACACATGATTAGAGGGTTCGGTATTTCAGGAATATATTTTTTAATTATTCAGCCTGTGTAGCTTCTAAGGACTTATCGACTACACCAAATTTTTTGAAGATTTTTGCACGACGCTTTGGAGAAATATTTGCTTTATTTAAATCCCCTTTGTAGTGATCAAATACACGCTTATCCATCATTTTAAACCACCATGAGGGAATCATGGCTGGTAGCAGCATACTTGCATAGCCACTTGGCAACTCTGGTGCTTCATCAAAATGACGTAACGCTTGGAATGGACGAGTTGGATAAGCATGATGATCTGAGTGACGCTGTAACTGATATAAGAATAAGTTGGTCACTACATTGTTATTATTCCAGCTATGCTCTGGCATTGTACGTTCATATTGACCATTTTCTTTTTTCTGACGCAATAAGCCATAATGTTCAATATAGTTAATAATTTCGAATAGACTAATTCCGTAAAATGCTTGTGTTGCTAAATAAGGAATCGTACCTTTACCAAAAATTCCTACCATAGAAGCATGGAAAGCAGCACTCATACCCCAGCCTTGCAGCAATTCATTATCGAGTGACCAAAACTCTTTACCTTTACGTTTTAAACGATTTTTCTCAATTTCAATTGCTGATTTAAAAGAACCGATAACAGTACGTGGCCAAAATTCATAGAATGTTTCACCCATACGTGAAGATGCAGGATCTTCAGGAGTAGCTGCACGCTTATGATGGCCATATGGATGCTCAATACGGAAATGGTTGTAACCTGTAGGCACTAAAGCAAGATGAGATAAAATATGGTCTATACGATCATGTTTATGGCTTAATTCATGGGCTGTATTAATTGCAATACCATTAATGGCACCCATCGAAATACCAAGCAAAATTTTGTCAATAAATGAAGTATCTTTACGGCTTGTTAAATAACATGCATAAATATTTGCCGCATACTGCAATGGAATAAAACTTTTTACCAAACGCGAATAATATGGATCTTTCTCAAGAAGTTTAATTTCTTCATCGGTTGGATTACGCGCATCTTTACCAATAATTGTATCAATTGCAGGAATCACAACGTGTAATAAAAGTGGGCCACCTAAAGCAAATACTTTCTTTAATGGGCGTGGACCAAAATGGTATCCAGCTAAAATACCTAAACCAATTACAGGTAGAGCCGGACTAATCATCCATAAATAACGCTTACGATCTATCTCACGCATAGACGCTGGCACTGGCATAAGTTCTTGCTGAACATTTACTGGTGCATTCATAGTCATATTTCCTTTTTCTATATATCTATATAGTTAAAGAAATACTATTTTCTTAACAGTTGTAACCGTCCAAAAAACCTATTTCAAAGTCTTTGGCATTTTCTTCCACTTTTTTGTCCTAAAAACACATGTTGATCTATTCTTATAGCTCACTATAATTTTATTAAAATAATGATTGATCACGTAAACATGGATGCACTAAGTAAATTTTTTGATGATATCCACTTAAATAAGTCTGAATATATTTATATAAAAGCACAAGGTGAATGGGCTTTTAAAACACAAGATCAATCTGCTTTACTGGCTTATATCGTTTTAACGGGTTCTGTATATATCCAATTAAATGTCTCAGAGAAAATAACAGCAAGAGCTGGAGATATTATTTTAATTCCTTCTGGAAAAGCGCATCATGCTACAGACTCAAAAGCTACTGCAAGTAAACTTGTAGATCCAGTCGATATTACTCCATTATTTAATGGACATCGCCACGATCCAATTGAATTAGGCTCATCAACATCTGAAAATACCCTATTACTCTGCTTACGCTGTCAAGTCGATACTTATATGGCAGGGCCACTTATTAATGCATTACCCTCTATTATGCATATTCAACATGAGAACCAGGCCACTCCTCCTGAATGGTTGCAAATAGGTCTCTACTTTTTAGCGGTCGAAACACAAAAAATCCAACCAGGTCATGACAAAATTATTGATCACTTAGTCAGTATTCTTTTAATAGAATGTATTCGTGATCATATTCAACAAATGTCAGATCAACAAAATTGGTTAGGTGCCCTCACACATCCTGAATTAAGTAATGCTTTATCCGCAATTCATAGTCAACCTGAAATAAGCTGGACTGTTGAATCATTAGCTGAACAATGCTGCATGTCACGATCTAAGTTTGCCAATCTTTTTAATAGTATTATTGGTGAACCACCTCTTACTTATTTGCAGCATTATCGCTTCCGCTTAGCTAGCCAATATCTACGCACAAGTAATTTATCAATACAACAAATTTCAAATAAAGTGGGCTATTCTTCCGAAACCGCATTTAGTCAGGCATTTAAAAGAGTATTTGATTTATCACCTAAACAATATAGACAAAATTATATTGGTACTAATCTCGATGAATAATAAAAAAAGCGCCGAAGCGCTTTTTTATTACATAGATTTTATTTGATTTTAGCGTGTGACTTTAAGTATTCGCTGTAATCTTCAAGTATCTGTTGACCACGAGATTGGCGGTAAAGCTGTTTTAATTGTTGCAACTGATCAGCAGGCATAGCGTTAACAGCAGCTGAATTTACATTAGAAACAGCCACAACCACTAACTCATTTGGTAAGTTCGCGGTAGTTACAGACCACATACCTGGTTTTGGCGCAGGAACACTAAATGCTGCACGCTCAATTGCACGTTTTAAACCTTGTGAACGAGTAAATACACCCGCTGATTCAAAAGCAACTTTATTTTTCGCGACAACTTGTTCAGCTGGCTGAGTTTTGAATTCTGTCAGCATTGTAGCGATTTTCGCTTGAGCTGCTTTACGTGCTTTCTCATCAATTACTTTAGCTTTTACTTCATTCATTGCTTGGGCAAGTGGTTTAACACCAGCCGCATGATAGTCACGTACTTTAACCCAAACAGTATCTCCGTTCGCTAATTGAATATTAGATGAAGCATTACGATCGCCATTTTTCACATCATCATTAAACAATTTAATTTTTACGTTAGGATCACTTAAATATGGATTTTGAGTGGCTAAAGTTACACCATTTAATGATTCGATTTTTGTACCTTTAACCTGCTGTGCAACAGCGTCTAAAGAATCATTACCAACAATCGTTTCATTCAAGCTATTTACGGTATCTGAATAAACAGATGCAACTTTATTCTTTTCAACTTCTGCAATTAAACGTGGTTTCTCAGCTTCAAATGAAGGAATTTGGTTCGCCTGAGTCTCCGCTTCAATAATATGATAGCCATATTGTGTTTTTACTGGCTGAGAAATTTGACCATTTTTCAAGCTTAAAACAGTTTTATCAAATGCATCAGAGAAAACACCAGGTGCATATGCTTCAACTAATCCACCTTTCGTTTTAGAAGTTGGATCTTCAGAGAACTGAGCTGCTGCTTGAGCAAATGAAAGTCCACCCTGAATTTTTGCATATACATCTTTAGCAAGTTTTTGAGCTGCCGCATCATCACGAGCGTCTGTCGTAATAAGGATATGTTTCACTATGCGTTTAGCATCTTTTTGCTGAGTTTCTACGAACTTTGCATAAGCTTGTTTAAGCTCGGCATCTGTGGCTGGAGCTGGCTTAGCCATTAAAGACGGAGATAAAACAACATAATCTACATCAACAGAAGCAGGCTGTTTAAACTCATTCTGATGTTTGTTGTAGTAATCAGTAGCCTCTTGGTTCGATGCAGTTAAACCAGCTTTATAAGGGTCTAACTTAATACTAGCCAAATGCAATGTACGCTGTTCAGTTTGCAAATTCGCAATTTGCATTAAATCAACTTTACTCACTAAAGAATAATCTGCAAAAGTTGAAGTCAACATTTTTAAAGCGTGATCTTGACGTAAGCTAGCGATTAAGCCTTCGCTTGTCATACCAATCGAACGCAAATAATTTTCATATAATTTTTGTGAAAACTGGCCATTTTCTTGCAAACTTGGCTGCTGAGCTAACATTTGCTCGATTTGAGCATCGCTTAAAGAAATACCTAATTTTTCAGCTTGTTGAATGAGCAAATTACGGGATACCAATATATCAAGAGCTTTGGCTTGAATTACCGGTAAATTAAGTAAACTTTCATCACCCTTTACAGCAGCTAAATATTGTTCTTTGTACCTTTGCGTTAAAGTTTCAAGGTCTTTTTTTGATATGTCCTGTCCATTTACAGTTTTTGCGACATCTGCCTTGTTTCCCCTATTAAAATATCCTTCAATACCTACAAGCGCTAAAGGGGTCAAAAACAAAACTAAAAGGACTTTGCCGAGCCAACCCTTAATGACTGTACGAAACGATTCCATAAGTATTCCAATATTTTATTTCGAGGAGAATTTTAACTGAAAAACCACAATGAATGAATGAGCAATATTGGTCAATTCAGATTTTTAATAAAAAACGCGCCTATATTGGCGCGTTTAATCATCTTAAAAGATTAAGCAACTGAATCTTTAAGACCTTTACCAGCTTTAAAGCTAGGTACTTTTGTTGCTTTAATTTGAAGCTCTTCACCAGTTTTAGGGTTACGACCAGTACGTGCAGCACGTTCTTTAACACTGAAAGTACCAAAACCAACTAAAGTTACTGTGTCACCTTTTTTAAGTGCTTCAGTAATTGACGCAATTGTCGCATCGAGTGCCTTGCCTGCATCAGTCTTAGATACTCCCCCTTTTTCAGCAATTGCATCGATTAATTCTGATTTATTCATGAATAAAACATCCTCTTAATATCGTTTGTTTAAGGTCCAAGGCTATAGTTTAAAAGGCCATGACGCCTTTATAGCAATGCTTTGGGGGAAAACGCAATACTAGAGCAGAGCTTTTAGCAAAAATAAATGCTAAAAAACTGTTATATATTTGCTAAATCCCTACATTTTTTTACTTTTCATTCAATTTTGCCTTCAATTTCTGATTTTCTTCAATTAAAGCATCTACCTTTATATGCAGTTGAACTAGGAGTTGTTCAATGTGCTGTAAATCCTTCGGAGTGACCAAGCCAATTCTATTTAAAGAGTGGTTTACACTCGTATCTAAAATTTTCTCGACCTTGTCTTTTGTATCAGAAACCGACTCTTTTGCTTTTTCGGTTACTTTACCAACAGTTGTATCTGCTAAATCACCTGTTTTAGATTCTAACTCTTCTCCTACTTTGACTAATGAGTCAAATAGTTTATTCCCTTCTTCTTCGGCACGAGAAAAAGCACCCAAACCTGCCAACCAGATTTGTTTAGTATACTTTCTAAAATCTAATGCAGATTTTCTAGAACTTTTTGATTTTGATTTATTTTTTTCTCCTTGCTCTTCTGCTTGTGTTTCTATGTTTGCATTATCCATTGATCTAAGCTCCTGATCGGATGAGAGAGACGAAGTGTTATTTAACCACAAAATATTCTTATAATAACAAAGTCAAGACTTGATACATTTATGAAACTGTTCTACAAAACAATCATGTCATGTAAATATATTTAACAGGACATTGTGTTAAGTTTGAGATAGGATGTCTCATTCTCTCAATTAATCTCTAATATTTAAGGATAAACTTTTATGAGTGAAACGCAACAAAGACAAAAACATCCACGTCTGTTGCTGAATATTGTTCTAATTATTTTAGAAACTTTTTTCTCATTTATTCTCACCCACGATGGTGTTCTTCGCTTGCAAGCGAAAAAGTTTATCGCCAATAAAATAACAATCCGTATTAATAGCTATTTGCCATTTTTCGATTTCTATGTGCAGTTTACGGAAAAAGGATTGCTATTTGATATTCACTCATATGACCGTCGGATTGATTTAGAAATTAATAGTACTCTCGTTGACCTTATCAAAATTTTTGTTTTTTCAAACCAACGTAGCCTGAATAACATGCGAATTGATGGGGATGCAGAGACTAAAAAAGAACTTATCGATTTAATTTCGCATCTCACTTTACCTAAGCTTCTAGCAGACTGGAAACAGTGGTTCAACGCACCAGATGATGAAGCCGAAGCCCTAGCCTCTCGCAAAAAAATTGCTCCATTACTTGAAAAAATCGACCAACAACGCTCAGAAATAAATTCGTTGCATGTCGAAATTAAACAGTATCAAAACCGAATTGCACGTTTACAACAGCGCCAACGGAACATTAACTTGTGCTTTGGTATAATTAGCCTAATATTTATTGTTTATTTCATATATAATTTGTGGGTAGCTTAACTTATTTTTTCTAACTTGATCCTGCACTTGAATTAAAAATAAAAAAACTTGACTATTTTAGTCGGGATTCATAAAATCCTATTATCTAGTCTTAACATGTGTATCGAATCATGCGCCTTACAACTCGCGGTCGCTACGCAGTGACTGCTCTACTTGATTTAGCTTTGCAGCCAACTGAACAAACGATCACGCTCGCCGAAATTGCCGCACGTCAATCTATTTCAGTTGCTTATTTAGAGCAGTTGTTCGCAAAACTTAAGCGTCATGGGTTAGTTTCTAGTGTTCGCGGTGCAAATGGTGGTTACCATTTGGCTCGAAACGCTGATGAAATTACTGTGTTAGAAATCATTGAAGCCGTAAATGAAACTGTTGATGCAACGCGTTGTGACCATAAAGGCAACTGCCAAAATGGTGCAATGTGTCTTACTCACGATTTATGGCAAGAACTCTCTCATCATATTGCCGACTATTTAGCTAAAATCACTCTTGCCAACCTCATTAGCCGAGACAACGTTCAAACTGTTGCATTACGCCAAAATGTAACTGGCACAGATTCAGCTCTTTTATCGGGTACAGGTATTTGATATGAAACGTCCAATTTATCTTGATTACGCAGCAACCACTCCAGTAGATCCGCAAGTTGCAGAACGTATGATGGAGTGTTTAACTTTCGACGGTACCTTTGGTAATGCTGCATCTCGTTCCCACGCTTATGGCTGGCAGGCAGAAGAAAAAGTTGAATATGCACGTGAGCAAGTCGCAAACTTAATTAAAGCTGACCCACGTGAAATCGTTTGGACTTCTGGTGCAACTGAATCAGACAACCTTGCTCTTAAAGGTGTTGCTCAATTCTATGCATCTAAAGGCAAACATATCATTACAAGTAAAATTGAACATAAAGCTGTTCTAGATCCTTGCCGTGAATTGGAAGAACAAGGTTTTGAAATCACTTATTTAGAGCCAGAACCACAAACAGGTTTAATTACTCCTGAAATGGTTAAGGCTGCCCTTCGCCCAGATACTATTCTTGTTTCTCTTATGATGGTAAACAATGAAATTGGTACAGTTACAGATGTAGCAGCGATCGGTGAATTAACACGTGCAAATAAAACGTTTTTCCATGTAGATGCAGCACAAGCAGCTGGTAAAGTCGATATCGACTTATCTACAATGAAAATTGACCTAATGAGTTTCTCTGCTCATAAAATTTATGGTCCAAAAGGTATCGGCGCATTATATGTACGTCGTAGCCCACGTGTTCGTCTAAAAGCACAAATTCATGGCGGTGGACATGAACGTGGTATGCGTTCTGGTACTTTAGCGACTCACCAAATTGTTGGTATGGGTGAAGCTTTTGAACTTGCAGGCAAAACAATGCATGCAGAACAAGAACGTATTCGTAAACTTCGTGACAAACTTTGGAACGGTTTACAAGACCTTGAACAAGTGTTCTTAAATGGCCACCCAACTCAAAACGTTGCTAACTATTTAAATGTCAGCTTCAACTTTGTTGAAGGTGAATCTTTAATGATGTCGCTTAAAGACGCTGCTGTATCAAGTGGTTCTGCTTGTACTTCTGCTACTTTAGAGCCTTCATATGTTCTTCGCGCATTAGGTTTATCTGATGAGCTAGCACACAGCTCAATTCGCTTTAGTTTTGGTAAATACACGACTGAAGAAGATATTGACCACGTGCTTACAATTACCAAAGCCGCTGTTGAGAAATTACGTGAACTTTCTCCGCTTTGGGATATGTACAAAGAAGGTATCGATCTTTCTACAGTTGAATGGGCAGAACACTAATTATTGAAATTAGTGTTTTAACCCTCATATTAATATTAGGCTGACCCCGAGGTTTGGAGAAGCGAAATGGCTTATAGCGAAAAGGTAATTGATCATTACGAAAATCCACGTAATGTTGGTGTTTTAGACAAAAACTCTGAGAATGTTGGTACAGGTATGGTGGGTGCACCTGCATGTGGCGACGTAATGCGTTTACAGATTCAAGTAAATGACAACGGTGTAATCGAAGAAGCACGTTTCAAGACTTATGGTTGCGGTTCTGCAATTGCATCAAGTTCACTTGTAACAGAATGGTTAAAAGGCAAGACTCTTGATGAAGCTCAAGCAATCAAAAACATTGATATTGCAACTGAGCTAGCTCTTCCGCCAGTAAAAGTTCACTGTTCTGTATTAGCTGAAGATGCAATTAAAGCTGCGATTGAAGATTATCGTAGTAAAAAATCAAAAGCTTAATTTGTTACCATTATAAACGTTGGAGTTTTCATGATTCATTTAACTGAAAATGCTGCGACTCATATTAGTAATTACCTTAAAAACCGAGGTAAGGGTGAAGGCATTCGCGTTGGTGTGAAAACTTCTGGTTGTTCTGGGTTGGCTTATGTTCTCGAATTTGTAGATGATATCGATGAACATGATCAAATTTTCGAACAATTCGGCGTTAAGGTTTTTGTAGATCCTAAAAGCTTAGTTTACTTAGACGGCTTAGAAATGGACTATGTTAAAAATGGCCTTAATGAAGGGTTCGAATTTAACAATCCTAATAAAAAGGGTGAATGTGGTTGTGGTGAGTCATTCACTGTTTAATCCTCTCCTTTCCTTTTTCTCATTAAAACAGTGCCTTTTAACAGCACTGTTTTAATGTATTTAATTAATGTGGACCTCATTTCTAATGAATCATTTTGAGTTGTTCAATTTACCTGTGGCACTCGATATCGATTTGGCAAGCTTGAAATCAAATTTCTTAAGTTTGCAACAACAATATCATCCAGATAAAGCCGCAGATAAAGATCAAGCATTGATCAAATCAAGTGAAATCAATCAAGCTTTTAAAACGCTTTCTCAAGTTGATAGCCGCGCTGCTTATCTTTTAGCTCTTAAAAAGCAAGATCATCATCTTGATCAATCTATTAGTGATTTCGAATTTCTACAATCCGCTTTAGAACTTCGTGAACAACTTGATGAAGCGACATCATCTGAACATTTACGTACTTTAAGATTAGAAGTACAACAATGGATTGATGGTTTGGTCCGTGAATTCAAAATTGATTACAGTGAAGAAGATTGGGCAGAAGCACGCGATACCGTACGTAAGTTACGTTTCTTTCAACGTGTTTTAAACGATATTGATAAAGCAGAAGATCAACTGTTAGATGATGAAGACAGTTTTGATTTAGACGACGATTTTTAATTTTGCTTTCTCTACTTTATTTTCAAGGGATTTAACTCATGGCACTTTTGCAAATTGCTGAACCGGGTCAATCCAGTGCCCCACACCAACATCGCATTGCGATTGGTATTGACCTAGGAACAACACACTCATTAGTTGCGACAGTGTTATCAGGCAAACCTAAAGTACTCAATGATGTTCAAAATAGAAGATTACTTCCTTCTATCGTTCATTACGGGGACAATACAACTCATTACGGTGAAGAAGCTAAACCCTTTATCATTGCAGATCCAAAAAATACAATTGTTTCTGTTAAACGATTTATGGGCCGATCAAAGGCAGATATTAAATTTCAACACCCTTATGAGTTAGTAGGCTCAGAAAATGAAATGCCTGCTTTTGAAACCCGTGCTGGACGCAAAACACCAGTAGAAATCTCAGCTGAAATTTTAAAACAATTAAAAGATCGCGCTGAAGACAGCTTACAAAATCCTGTTAATGGAGCAGTAATTACCGTTCCTGCATATTTCGATGAAGCTCAGCGTCAAGCAACTCGCGATGCAGCTCAACTTGCAGGTTTAAATGTATTACGTTTATTAAATGAGCCTACAGCTGCCGCTGTAGCTTATGGATTAGATCAAGAAAGTAATTTAGCGACCGACCGTAATTATGTAATTTATGACTTGGGTGGCGGTACTTTTGACGTATCTATCTTACGTTTTTCACAAGGCGTATTCGAAGTTTTAGCGACTGGTGGTCACACTGCTTTAGGTGGTGATGACTTAGACCGTCTAATCGTAAAATGGGCTAAAAAACAACTTAATATTGATGTATTAAGTGATGAAGATTATGCCGTATTTATTGTGGCAGCACGTCAAGCTAAAGAACAATTATCAACTCAAGATTCAGTTGAATTAAAGTTACTCGAAGCAACTCTCACACTAGATCGCCCTACATTTGAAAGCATTATTCAAGTAGCATTAGACAAAACGATTAGTGTTTGTAAGCGTGTACTGCGTGATGCAAAACTCGAGTTAACCGATATTCAAAATGTTGTTTTGGTAGGTGGTTCTACTCGCTCTTATGCTGTTCAAAAAGCAGTACGGGAAGTTTTTGCCCAAGAACCTCTTTGCACGATCAACCCAGATGAAGTGGTGGCAATTGGCGCTTCTATTACAGCCAACCAGTTAATCGGTAATAGCCAAGATGGCTCTCTTCTTTTAGATGTAACTCCTCTTTCTCTTGGTCTAGAGACTATGGGAGGACTCGTTGAGCGCCTGATATCTCGTAATACAGCGATTCCTGTTGCACGTCGTCAAGAGTTCACCACTTATCAAGATGGTCAAACTGCTATGTTAATTCATGTAGTTCAAGGCGAACGTGATTTAGTTGAACATTGCCGTTCATTAGGTAGATTTGTACTTCATGGCATTCCACCAATGACTGCAGGCCAAGCTCGTATTGAAGTCACTTTCCAAGTTGATGCAGATGGCTTACTCACCGTTTCTGCTCGTGAAGCAACTTCTGGCGTGCAAGCTCATATTGATATCAAACCATCTTATGGTTTATCTGAGGCAGATACGGAACGCTTATTAATTGAAGGTTTCCAACATGCCGAAGAGGACAAAAATCTTCGTCATTTAAAAGAAACTAAAGTTGAAGCAGAACGTGAGCTTGAGGCTCTTGAGCAAGCATTAAAAGTAGATGCGGATTTACTTGATGAAAAGCAGCTTGACGCACTCAACTCTGCTAAGGAATCATTAAAAGCTCAGCTTGAAGGCAGTGATATTCAAGCAATTGAGCACGCAGTTCAACAACTTAAAGTACATAGTGATGCTTTTGCAGCACTACGGATGAATCGACATATTGACCATGCCTTAAAAGGCACGAAGCTCGATGATTGGTCAAAATCAAATTAAAAGGTATAGGTGATCAATATGCCACGTATTAAAGTACTTCCTCACGCTCAATTTTGCCCAGAAGGGGCAGAATTTGAGGTTGAACAAAATGCAAATCTTTGCCAAAGTTTGCTCAACAAAGGAATCAAAATTGAACATGCTTGTGATATGTCTTGTGCATGTACAACTTGTCATGTGATCGTTCGTAAAGGCTTTGATAGCTTAGAAGAAATGAATGATGTTGAAGCCGATCTTCTAGACCGTGCTTGGGGGTTGGAGCCTGACTCACGTCTTTCATGTCAGGTTAAAGTTGTAGATGAAGATCTTGAAATTGAGATTCCGAAATACACAATTAACCACGCTTCGGAAAATCATTAATAAATAATAAAAAAAGCTGCTTAGGCAGCTTTTTTTTATTTATATAATTTATACCTGATCTTGTTCTTCATCGATATTTATAGGCTTAACTTCATCCTCAAGTCTAAGCTGAGCAACACCTTGAGTATTGACCAAAGTTTGTTGAACTTTAATGCGCTGAATCATTTTTTCAAGCACTTCAACCAACTCAGGGTATTCGTAGTTTTGTACTTCTTCTAAATTTAAAACTAAATGGAAACCTTTATATTCATAATCAAACCATTGTTGATGGTCTGACTTATTTCCTGTGTATTTTTCCATGACTTGCCATGTTTTTACTGCCCCTTGAATACCCTTTAAATAAATTGGGGTCTTAGGCGCACATAGAAAATCACTTTTGATCAATTGATAAGTATCATCAGAAATGAGTATTTCATCAATTTCAGCAGCATACTGTAAACGTGCCGCTAAATTTACGTCACGACCTACAATCGTATAAGCCATACGATGGGTTGCACCATAATTCCCTACGTGGCAATAACCTGTACTAATACCCATACGGATATGTAAGGCTGAATATCCCATTTTCTTCCATCGTTCGCGCAATAACTTCATTTGCTGTCGCATAGCAATTGCCATTTCTACACACGATTTGGCATCTTGCTCAACTCCTTGTGAATTCGGATCTCCAAAAAATATGAGAATCGCATCTCCCATAAATTTGTCGACCGTCGCTTCATATTGCTTTGCAATTTCAGTCATATGACTTAAATAATCGTTAAGCAAGAAAGCTAAGTCATCAGGAATTAAAGTTTCTGATAGTTCGGTGAACCCCTGAATATCAGAAAAGAATACGGTCATTTTTTTACGTTTATATTCGATTTTTGCTTCAGCTTCCCCACGCATAATCGACTGCCATAATTGTAATGGAGCATAGCGGCTTAACTGATTAGCAAAAGCAATATAACGTGTCATCTGGTCATAATAATGCTGACGTTGCTGACTAATTTTTTTAACCCAGCGGTGTTGGTAATAATTTCCGATAGTGATAAACATTACCAAACCAAGTAAGGTAATTACTGTTAATTCTTGGCTTGTGGCTTCGAAATATGGATGAAAACCAAATAGGAAAAATGTACTTAAATAAAAAATAATCGCCCCAAGCAGACTCGTTAAACAAATAACTGCAAAGGAAATACGACTATTAATTGCTGAGTAAAACAATGCAAAAAGTGCAATAAATGTTGGAACGAGATTAAGGTGCACTCCTGCCAGAGTAACAGCCACTACAATCGCATCTATTGCGAAAAAAACACTTTTTTGAGTTTTCTTATCAAACTGGTACTGCAACCAGTGTTCTAGTTTAGAACTGACAAAAAGTAAAAAAAGAAAAAAAGGAGGAATATAGATTTGATAATTAGTATTCGGTGAGGTAAAGGCATAGATCACTAAAATTAATGACAGAATTGAATATCCCATCAAACGATGAAAATATGCAAACTGCTTAGGTTCCCGATCTATAAACCTCTCTAATTGCACCCTATCCTCCACATTTCAATGTTGCCACATTGATATGTGGCATTACATTGATTTAATCCATGCGCCAATCAAAAGGCATATCACCTTGGCCACGTAGAGCAAGCATAAGAGTCTGACGCATATGAGCTAAAACATCACTTGTATATGGCACCGCTGGTGTACCCCATACAGGTTTCGGCCAAGCTACATCATTTTGATAGCGGACAACATGATGAAAATGCAATTGAGGCACCATATTACCTAAAGCTGCTACATTCATTTTATCAGCACGGAAAACGCGAGATAACTGGCTAGATAACCAGCTTGATTCACGTAGAAACTGTTCTTGGTCAGCTTGACTCAATTCGTATAGTTCCGTGATTCCTGGTACGCGTGGTACTAAAATCAACCAAGGAAATTGCATATCATTCATTAAACGACATGTTGAAAGCGGGAAATCGCCTACAAAAAAAGTATCTTGAGCAAGTTGTGGATGCAAACTAAACATATCTTTTATAAATGACAATAAACAATAATGGCTAATACTATCACATCAGTTTTGATGTGAATATTATTAGTAGCCCGTTTGCTTACAAATAACAATGATTTTATGCACTTATTCATATCTCAAGGTATAAATAGTACATAAAATCCGATTACATCAAAACAAATGTCCTAATTAGCTAGCGCTGGTTAGAAAAACAGGTCTCAGGCATGTAGTTCACTCATCAATTTTTGCAATAAATCATTGATAAATTGAATTCGTTTTTCATACTCTTCAAGCTGCACCATCACCTTCAAACGTTGTCCGCCTTCCATACGGTAATAGGTCGGATTTTTTTGCATTAACTGAATAATACTAATGGCCTGAACTGGCGTATCTGGTGAAAACTCAATATTTCCACCTTGAGTATTAATATCAATTTTCGTAATACCTAAATGTTCTGCTTTCAAACGGATTTGATGCACGCTAAATAAGTGCTTAACCGACTGCGGTGGAATACCGAAACGGTCAATAAGCTCCATACGGATGTTATCTAGTTTTTCCTGTGTATCGGTATTACTAATACGTTTATAGAATAATAGACGCTGATGAACATCACCTAGGTAATCATCTGGAATAAGTGCAGGAATATGTAAGTTAATTTCGGCAGTTAACGACAATGGAGCATCAAAATTCGGGGTTTTACCTTGTTGAATTGCTTTAGTCGCTTTCTCAAGCATTTCCATATACAAGCTATATCCTATCGCCTGCATTGAGCCACTTTGTTGCTCGCCTAACAATTCGCCTGCCCCACGAATTTCCAAATCTTCCGTAGCGAGCATAAAGCCTGCACCTAATGTCGAAGCACGTTGAATCGCATCAAGGCGTTTTTCGGCATCACCTTTTAAGTGTTTAATCGAAGGTACTAACAAATAGGCGTATGCTTGGTGATGCGAACGACCTACACGGCCACGTAACTGGTGTAATTGCGCTAAACCAAGTTTATCCGCACGTTCAATTAAAATTGTATTGGCATTTGGAACATCGATACCTGTCTCAATAATGGTTGAGCATACCAGCACATTATATTCTTTGTGATAGAACTGCTGCATAACTTGCTCAAGTTCGCGTTCACGCATTTGTCCATGTGCTACCGCTACACGTGCTTCGGGTACAAGCACACGAATATTTTCGGCAGCTCGCTCAATGGTCTCTACTTCATTATGTAAGAAATAAACTTGTCCACCACGAAGTAACTCACGCAAAATCGCTTCCTTGATTGAAGCATCTGTATGCTCTTGCACAAAGGTTTTTACTGCTAATCGACGGGCTGGCGGAGTCGCAATAATCGACAAATCACGCATACCCGAAAAAGCCATATTAAGCGTACGAGGAATTGGCGTTGCTGTAAGTGTCAACATATCAACATCGGCACGTAAAGCTTTGATACGCTCCTTATCACGCACACCAAAGCGATGCTCCTCGTCTACAACCATTAAGCCTAAATCTTTAAACTGAACATTCTCTTGTAGAAGCTTATGTGTACCTACCACAATATCGACTTTACCATTTGCCAAGTCTTCAATATTTTTCAAATGTGTTTTGTTTGAACCAAAACGTGAGAGCACTTCAATACGTACTGGCCAATCAGCAAAACGGTCTTTAAAAGACTCATAATGTTGTTGAGCTAGTAAAGTCGTAGGAACTAAAACAGCGACCTGTTTGCCATTTTGTACCGCTACAAATGCTGCACGCATGGCCACTTCGGTTTTACCAAAACCTACGTCACCACACACCAACCTATCCATTGGTTTTGCTTGCTGCATATCATAGAGTGTGGCTTCAATTGCATTAGCCTGATCAAGGGTTTCTTCATACGCAAAGCCACTCGCAAATTGCATATAGAGCGACTGATCCAGTTCAAAAGCAAAGCCAGGTTTTGACTGACGACGTGCCTGAATATGTAAAAGCTCGGCTGCAACGTCATGAATTTGTTCTAATGCTTTACGCTTAGCTTTACTCCAAGCATCAGTTCCGATTTTATGTAACGGTGCTAAATCCGGGTCGCCACCACTATAACGGCTAATTAGATGCAAGTTCGTTACTGGAACATAGACTTTTGCATCTTCGGCATAATCTAGTTGTAAGAACTCATAGTCTTGTCCTTCAATCGCGAGTGTAATTAAACCAGCATAACGCCCCACACCATGATCGATATGTACAACAGGAGCACCAATGCTTAGCTCAGTTAAGCTTCGAATCAGAAACTCTTCTGAAACTTCCTGTTGACGCTTGCGACGACGCTGTACAACTCGGTGCTCGTAAAGCTGATTTTCTGAAATAACCGTTAATTGATCAGTTAAAAGTAAACCACGATCTAAAGGTGCATTAGTAATAGCAATTGCGAACTGACTAATTTGGAATTGCTCAAAATTCTCTACATTCGGAATCTCACCTAAACTTGAACGCAACGCATCTTTTAAGCTTTCGCGACGTCCTGCACTTTCCGCAACCAATAGAACAGGATGATTTGCTTCATCAATATATTTTTTTACGGCACTAAATGGTTTTTCTTTTTTCGGATCGACTGGCAACTTGGGTGGTTGTTCAGTTTTAAGATTAAGTGCACCAGCTTTTTCTTCAATAGTTTCTGCGCTTACAAGCATTCGTGGAAACTGGTTTAAAGCACTTAACAAATGATTTGGAGAAATAAATAGCTCTTCTGGAGCAAGAATAGGTTGATCCATATTATGGCGTCGGTCTTCATAACGACGCATAACTTCTTTCCAGAAGTTTGTTAAATCAGTGTCAATATCATTAGTTGTAATTACAATGCAATTCTTTGGTAAGTATGTTGTAAACATACTTTGTGTCTGCATTTGTTCTTTATCAAAAAATAGCGGTAAATAAAATTCAATACCAGGCGATGCTATACCATCTAAAACGTCCTGATAAATTGGATTTTTCTTAGGATTGGCAGTAGGAAAAAACTCAGAATAACGGTCTCTAAAAACTGAACGTCCTTCTTTTAAAGGGAATTCTTTCGCGGGTAAAACCGTAAAACTTTTTAGCGTGGTTGTTGTTCTTTGAGTTTCTGGGTCAAAGAATTTTAAAGAATCAATTTCATCGTCAAATAAATCTATGCGGATTGGAGATTCTTGCCCAGATGCAAAAATATCCATAATACTGCCGCGTACAGCAAACTCACCATGGTCATAAACTGTATCTACTAAGTGGTAGCCCGCCTGAACTAACCTTAATTTTTGTTGTTCTAAATCAAATTTTTGACCCACTTTTATATCAAAGTGTTCTCCCAATACCCATGAGTAAGGTGCAACCCGTTGAGCCAAGGTACTTGCTGAAATCAGTAATACGCCTTGCTGAGGCATATTAGATAAAATAGCAAGACGTTCTGACACAATATCTTGATGGGGAGATAAACGGTCATAAGGCAAAATTTCCCAATCCGGAAAAATTGTCGGCTTAACTCCATAAAACTCAAGTTCACTTTCTAATTGAGCAACATGTTGGTTGTTTCTAGCAACTAATACCAATAAAGAAGAATGCTGAGTGGCAATTTCTTTAAGTAATAAAGCTGCTGATGAACCTAATAATGACCCCACCCAACGCTTTTCACCGGCCTTGAGCTGTTGCAAATTCAATTGAGAGATTTCTTGTTGAAACATGTATATGGCTTTTATGAGCTAAAAAGATATGAGGTTAATAGTAGCATGATGTTTTTAGTGAATTGAGTTATTTTTCTGCAATCAAGCTACTACTTTGTGATACTTTTTTATAGTTCTTAAACAATCATTTGAAGTTATTTGTCTCGTAAAAACATCACATAATATTGGTTTAATACCTGTATGATTGCTTTAAGCTCAAGTAACTTTTCTTGTGTATTACCTAACCTTTCCACATATCGTTGCGTTGCAATCTCTAAATCAATCTTTTCATTAATTTGTGGTGTAATTTGAAATAGCTTAGGTAAGTTATCAAAATTCTGTAATTTACGATTTGAAAAATACTCAAGGTGCTCTGACCACTTTTCATTAATCACGACATCTTTAATAACTGGACCACGCTCTGAATCAAAACTGAGCTGATTCTCTTGTAAATAAATTTGTTCTGGTGTCTCTTTCGAACCTTGAAAAAGTTGGGTTAATTTTTTAAACATCTCATCACATCATATTAATTTCAATTTATATAGTAGAGGTAATCTACTCACCTCTACCATCTAAGTTTATTTTTAATGCCTACTCGTCACCCAAGCCATCTAGAAAATCTACTGTCGGTACGAAAAATAGAGTACCTGTTTGGGCAGTACTAAAGTCAAGTAATCGGTCAAGATTACCTTGCTCATTTCCTAAGAACATATTTTCAAGCATTTGACGTGTCGTACTAAATTTACGTGAGTAACCAATAAAAAAAGTACCATATTCATTTTTGGATGGATTCGAAAAAGGCATATTTGCACGCATAATTTTTAGTTCATTGCCTTCTGCATCATGCGCTTTACTTACTACATTATGTGCTGTTAAAGGCTTCTCGTCATCATCAAGCTCAATATCGTTGAACTTTTTACGCCCGATAACTTTTTCTTGTTCCTCATCGCTTAATGCACGCCATTTTTCCATATCATGGGTATATTTTTGGATAAATGCATAACTTCCCCCAGTAAAGTCAGGATCTTCGTTACCCACTAATGCCCATTGTGCAGCAATTACAGGTTCAGGATTTTCTGTTCCATCTACAAAGCCAATAATCGCACGACCATCGAAATAACGAAAACCATGCACTTCATCAATTGGGTAAGTTACTTTACCTAACTGTTCATTGATGATACTTCCTAACTCATAACATAAAGCTTGTCGATCAGCACGAATATGAAAGAATAAATCCCCGGGTGTTGAAACGGCTGTGTATTTTGGGCCTTTGATTTCTTGAAATGTTTCTAATTCTTGAGGCTTTGCTTGCTGTGGAAATAAAATATCCCACGCGTTTGAGCTAAAACCTAATATGGCATTAAATTTAGTTTCAGGATAACGGTTAGACAAACTTCTGGTTAACGCAGAGAATTTACCAGCAAAATCTTTTACTTTTTCTACAACAGAATCACCTTGAGCTAATCCTAATACAATAAATAAAGCATTTTCTCCAGGATGACTCGTTACAGGCTGAATTCTCATACATTCCATAAAACAGGCCTTATTTTGGTAATTTAAGGTAGTAATTTAGCATATTCATGTTTTTATCGTATGATTTCTTATTGTTGTCGCTTCTTAAAAGAGACTGAGTTATCTCAATCTCTAGCGCTCTAGCGTGTTTTTCTCATTTATATTTTAACTGCCATATTGTTTTTTTAGGTACTTTACAATTTCCGCAGATTCAAACATTTTAACACCTGTATTTGGGTCCACTAAATAAGGCACTTGCATTTTACCTTGCATGACCGGCAACAATTTTTCTCGCTTTCCCTCTTTTAAAGGTTCATATTTGCCCGGTTTTAACCGAAGAATCGCAGGCCCCATATCTTGCCATCTTTCTTTGGCAACACTATGTAAAATGTAAGGTAGCTCAAGCTCACTTAATACACTTCTTACTACTCTTGAATACGGACTTGCTTCAAAGCTCCATAGTTCAAGTTTATGCTCAGGCGCAGCTCTATTTACTATTTTTTTATTAATCCAGACCCCACGAGCACCATTTAATAATGTTCCGGCAAACGCCAGATATGGCATTTTTGGATAATTTGAAAACTTATCAGGAGTTTGGCCTGTCTTGCCATAGTACTTAAATAAGTGATGAATAATATCTTGTGATTCATATAGTTGATCGCCAGTATTTTCATCAATAAGAAAAGGAAACTGTAATTTACCGCCAATTTCTTTAACGATGGAGCGATATTTTAATCCACCTTTCGGGCATGGATAAATTTCGACATCCAAATTTAAAAGTGTAATTACTTCACGAACGCGGCGACAAAATGGTGAACCCTCAAATTCATAAAGTTTAAGAGCTCTAACAGGCTGTTTAGGAAATGCTGTACCTGTAACCCCTCTACCACCTTCAGCAATTGCAGACGCTAATGCTTGCAGTACTTTAATTTGATGATTCACCATTATGCATTCCTTTAATTGTGGAGCTAGACTAGTTTTTCTTTAGCAATCACAATTCCATTATTATCTGCATAGATAAAATCACCAGATTGAATTGTGACTCCACCAAAATACAAAGGAATATCTACTTCACCAATGCCCTTACGGTTACTTTTTTGCGGAATTGCAGCCAATGCATGTACACCTAAATCTAAGGTTGCAAGTGCATCAACATCACGTACACAGCCATAAATAACCACACCATTCCAGTTATTTTTAACTGCCGATTCAGCAATCATATCTCCCATAAGTGCACAGCGCATTGAAGCACCACCATCCACAACCAATACCTTCCCTGTACCATCTGTAGCCAATAACTCTTTTACACGCGAGTTATCTTCAAAACACTTTACAGTCACAACTTGTCCGCCAAAAGTTTGACGTGCACCATAGCTTTTAAAGAACTTACCGTCCATTGATGGCGTGACTACTTGCAAATCTTTTTCCGGATTGTCATCTAATAAATCACATGTCACAAATGGTACTGTCGACACTTTTATTCTCCCTTATCGAGTTTGTTGTATGCTGAGATTATCATATCGTTTAAAAGCTTCAATTTGCGTTAGTGCCGCTACGACCATGGTATGAGCCAATTGCTCTGCTGTAACTGGTTTATATTTGAAAGGCCTAGTCCATTTATTTTCAATAAGTTTAAATAGACTTTGTCCTAAATCTTCAATAAAACGCACATCGCTACGCTTACCAATCAATAGAGAAGGTCTAAAAATAGACAATTTTTCGATTCCTAAACTTTGAATATAATTCTCTAATTCGCCTTTTACTTTATTGTAGAAAATTGGTGAATTAGCATTTGCCCCAAGTGCACTAACAATTAAAAAATGAATATGTTTATCTTGGATTAAGTCTGCAAAGTGAGCATTTATCTCATAATCAACTGCATAAAAGCCTTGTTTTGAGCCCGCTATTTTTAAAGTTGTACCTAAGCAACTAAATGCATGAGTATGACCATTCACATCTTCATCATTGAGCAATAAAAAATCGTCTATAACGAGCTGAGTAACTTTCTTATATGTATTAAGTAGTTGTGATTCTTTTCTTACTACAACGGTAATGGCCTCAAATTCTGGTGTTTGCTCAAGTTGTTCAACAAGCGCTAAACCAACGAGTCCTGTAGCACCTACTACAATTGCTTTTTTCGTACTTATAGTCATTTTTTATCCAACCCTCTTTAAGTTTGTATCAAATTTAACCTTTTCTTACGGTTTTAGCAGCCCCTAAAACCGCTTAAAATGCTCTCAAGGCTTGACTTCACGGTATTGATTCATCACAATATGGCACTTGTTTACGGGCTGGTGATGGTTACACCAGTTTACTGGATTGACCACAGCCCGCCCAGACCAACTTATTTTCAAGGAGTGCAAGAGTGGCAAACTCTGCTCAAGCTAAAAAACGTGCGCGCCAAAACGTTAAAGCGCGTAAACACAACGCAAGCTTGCGTTCTATGGTTCGTACTTACATCAAACGTACTTTAAGTGCAATCGCTGGTGGTGATTATGCTGTTGCTACAGAAGCTTACAAAAAAGCTGTTCCTGTAATCGACCGCATGGCTGATAAAGGCATCATCCACAAAAATAAAGCTGCTCGTCATAAGAGCCGTTTAAATGCTCAAGTTAAAGCTTTAGCTAACTAATTGAAGCATGTAAAAAAAGCCCAACAGGGCTTTTTTTATTGTCTATGTTTTTGTGTTTACTGTACTTTATGGAACTCAGAAACATCTAACTCGTAAGTTTTGCCTCTCCAAATCCACTTTAATTTACAATTTGGAAATTCATCACCTTCAAACCATACAAACAGCCCTTCCATCATGGCAGGCCAATCTGCTTTTTGTATTTGGTTATTGCCTGAAATTACCGCAACAATCGCTGCAATAATTGTGTCGTGACTTACAGCTAAACTTAGACCACTTTTTGTTTTAGGATGAGTTTGATAAATCAGCTCTAATACATCTAATACGCCAGTAATTGGATGTTTCATACCTGGCAAGGCATTGTTCACAAAGCTATTAATAAAACCAAGTGCCCCTTGTTTACGGAAATAAGGCGCCGCCTGTTGAATATCCAGTACAAAGCTACCAGGTTCAACCAACAAACCTTGTTCAACTATTTCAATTGTATGTGTATTCGGCTCAGGACTCACCCCATCTGCTCCTTCAATCATAAGTGCAGCAGTGTCTACACAACGTTGAATTGGGCTAGAAATGCAATGTTGAATTACACGATCCGTGTTTTTAATTAAATAGCTACCCCATTCCTGAGCAAGCTCACGTCCTTGCGGTGTAAGCTGAAGATCATATCCTGCCAAGCCTTGCCCATCTACCAACTCTCTTAAGGAGTGACGTGTAAAAAGGGTTACAGGGGTCGAAGCATCAGGCAATAAATCAATTGCTTCAAACATGCTTTTAGGCAATAAATCGAGTGCCATTTTTATCTTGTCATCTTTTCTCAATATTTTGCCACTATAGCATGTCTACAATAACTCTCAATCCAAAACACCTGATTGAGCTAAAGCTTCAAATGCTATTTTTTTGCTTTCCTGATCACGAAATGCGATAAAGCCCCCATTTAATACGGTATCACGCTGGTTATATTCAAAGGGTTTACCTGTTAGAGTGAGTAAACCTCCACCTATACTTTCTAATAATCCTTGACCTGAGCTGGTATCCCATTCTGATGTCGGATGAAATCTAGGATAAATATCGATCTCGCCTTCTAACATCATACAAAACTTATAAGCGCTACCTGCTTCACGTCGAATTACGGTACGAATCTTTTCAATAGGTTCAATGAATTTCTGATATTTTGGATTTTTACTACTATGACTTAAACCGATTTGTACAGGTGCTTGTGTTGAATAAGGTGTTTTTTGATATTGATACCATTGTTGTTGGCTAAAGCTATATTTAAAAGGTAAATCTTTTAAATAACCTAAATAAACAACTTGCTCACATGGCACAACAATCACCGAAAAAATTGTTTCACGCCCTTCAATCAAACTCAAGTTTATCGTGAACTCATCTCGCTCATGTATAAACTCTTTCGTACCATCAAGTGGATCTAGCATCCAGCAAGAAGACCAAGCATGGCGAGCGCTATAGTCACTTTCTTCCGATAAAACTGGTAACTCAGGTGTAATTTCTGCAAGATGCTTTAATAAAAAACGATTTACCTTTAAATCTGCTTGCGTTACAGGTGAATCATCATGTTTTTCTTCAATCGTAAATTCATATCCAGCCGAATAATTTTGATATTCTTGTAATAAGATTTGGCTAGCTTCTTCCAAGATTGGTAGTAACTGTTCAATTAAAGCATCATTGGGGCGAGTTGTTGTTATAAACATAAATAAGCTCTATTTACTTTCCTTTTCATTATAAGTGAATTATGACAAATTCAATATTCACCAACAGTCTAGTATCCTTACAAAAAGACTTAACTTTTTATTAAGAGCACTATTATTCCTTCAACAGCTGAATCTTTATATTTTAACTTGATTAGACGCTTATTACTCAAGAGAAAGCTCAGTTAATTTTTGTATAGAAAATATGCTATAACTTATGAAAAATAAACAACTTAAAGTAAATTCAACCATTTCTTTTTCACGCATTTCTTGCTATGTTCAATAGCACAATAACAAAATGGAAGACTAAATATGATGCTATATGGATATCACTTCTCAACAATTGAAAATAACTGGGAAGACTTAACTCCATTAAATGAGTTTTTACAAACATTTGCAGATGATGATGGTGATGTCTCCCAAAGAGATAAAGAATCACTTAAAGAAATCATTGCTAAATCCGATACAGCTTTGGCCTTAGCTAAAGAAATGGGTTGGGATGGCAGCTATACAGGCTGTCCTTATTTATTTTGGTTACCAAGTAAAAATACGCAATCTTTTGAATATGGATTTGTTTTTAAACAAACCTCAGATAACTCAACTTTTGTAATCTCACCGATTGAATTGGCTTATCTGGCGCAAGATGAGCAGGTACAAACTTTAAGTAAGAATATTGATTAAGTATCAAAGGTTATTGACTTAAAAATTAAGCCAATAACCTAACTCCAATGCAGTTATTCAAACATACTTAATTGAGGTGTAGGTTTTATAATCTTCTCTTTAGGAACATGTAAACATTCAAATTCCTCAACAGGAAAACCTTCAATAAAGCTTGAAATATCTGGTGTTTCTAAACTTAACCATTCATCTAAGCGGTCATGTGGAATCACAATGACTGATCTTTTAACATCACCCGGTTCATGGAAGTCTTTCATCATGGGATGATCAATCGCATCCATGGTTAACATACTCGCAGAACGCACAATCGTTTCATTCATTTTGCAAATTTCATAGATTGCTGCGATAAAAAAAGCCTGCCCATCTTTACGGCGTACGCCCCACCGCTCAGGTTTATCATTTATATATTTACTCTCATAAAACTCCGTGACGGGTATTACACCGAACTTACATTTAAGAGCAGCTTCTTGAAAACTCGGTTTTTGGAAAATCGTTTCATGACGGGCATTATAAGTATGTTTTGCTATGTTCGTATCTTCTGCCCATTTAGGAACCAAACCGAACATGACTTCACGCCACTCAAAACCTTGCGGTGATTTGAATAGTAATGGCATTGTCCCCCCCGGATAAACCTCATCGGCATAGCTAAAGCCGACCACAGGCAACTGGAGTTGCTGCAATTGGGCAAGAGTTAAAGGCTTAAAGTTGGCACACATAGCAGGAATAAAATACTGTACTTTTACATCTCTTATTTTATAAGTATTTATTCTATAAACCAAATAAAAAGGCACTCGAAAGTACCTTTAACGACATAACTTTACGCTTACGAAACGTGCTGAATTCCTTGTGGAATGGCCTGCAATAGTCGTTTGGTGTAGTCATGTTGCGGATGTGCATAGAGCTCATCCGAGTTGGCGATTTCAACAACTTCACCATGATTCATGACCATAACCTGATCGGAGATATATTTCACAACCGACAAATCATGTGAAATAAAAATATAACTAAGCCCAAACTCATCTTGTAAGTCTTGTAATAAATTAAGTACTTGTGCCTGAACTGAAACATCTAACGCCGAAACAGATTCATCACAGATTAGAATTTCAGGCTTTAGCGTTAAGCAGCGCGCAATCGCAATACGTTGGCGTTGACCGCCCGAGAACTCATGCGGATATCGATAATAAGCTTGTTCAGGCAGATTCACTCTCTCAAGTAAACCAAGCGCAATTTGCTTACGTTCCGCATCATCTTTACCAATTCCATGAATTTGCATAGGTTCCAATAAGATCTGCCCAATCGTAAAGCGTGGATTTAGTGAAGCATATGGATTTTGAAAGATGATTTGGATCTTCCTTTGATATTTGGCAAACTCTTTTTCAGTTAAAGAAAGAATATCTTTACCTTCAATTAAAGCCTGCCCCCCAGAGGCTTGATGTAAGCGCATGAGTAATAACCCGACAGTCGTTTTACCAGAGCCCGACTCTCCTACCAAACCAAGCGTTTTCCCTTTAGCCAATTTAAAAGAAACGCCTTTTACCGCCTGAAATTCTTCTTTGCCAAACAATCCTTTACGACTATAAAAACTTTTTTTCAGATCTTTTACTTCTAAAATAATTTGCTCATCGCCATTTAAACCACGTTTACGCTCAGGAATTTCTGAAACATCAAAGCTTTGCTCTACCAATATATTGTTTTCTTGTCGCATAAAATCACTGGTTACAGGCAAACGATAAGGTCTTTGTGACATTTGAGGACGACAGTAAAGTAAGGCTCGGGTATATACATCTTTAGGCTGTTCCAAAACTTGTTCAGCGGTACCTTGCTCTCTAATTTCACCATGTCGCATCACAATCACTTGATCTGCAATTTCACCAACCAAAGCCAAATCGTGAGTAATAAAAAGCATCGACATTTGACGGCGCTGACGTAGTGATTCAAGTAAATCAATAATTTGCTTTTGAATGGTAACATCAAGCGCTGTAGTCGGTTCATCGGCAATCAGTAGCTTAGGTTCACAAGCAATTGCCATTGCAATCATGACACGTTGCTGCTGACCACCCGAAAGCTGGTTAGGATAAGCATCAATTTTCGTTTCTGGTGAAGGTATACCGACCTCTTTAAGCAACTCTAAAACACGTTGCCGCGCCTGTTTTCGGCTCATACCCATATGTAAACACAACACTTCTGCAATTTGATTGCCAACCGTAAAAACCGGATTTAATGATGACATCGGTTCCTGAAAAATCATGGCGATATCTTTACCACAGATTTTACGCATCTCTGTACGCGATAAGCCAAGCAAGTCTTTACCTTCAAAAATAATCTTACTTTTCTCATCAATCTTGCTTTGGCCCACAGGTAATAAACCCATAGTTGCTAAAGAAGTAACAGACTTACCACTACCCGATTCACCAACCAAAGCTACAGTCGTATTGATCGGAATATCAAAGGAAATTCCTTTCACAGTTTCGATATATTGTTTATCTTCACCTTTAAAGCTTACACGTAAGTTTTCAATGTGGAGTAATGGCGTCTTTTTTTCTTGTTCTGTCATTTGGATTTCCTTTTATTTTAGTTTCGGGTCTAATGCATCGCGTAGCGCATCAGTAAACATTGAAAATGCCGTAACCAAAACCGCCATTGCGACAGAGGCTGCGACAAGCTGCCACCACTTACCTAAAAGAAGTTCACTTTGTGCTTCATTTAACATACTGCCCCAAGACACTACACCTACTGGCACACCGAACCCTAAGAAACTCAAAATCACTTCCGATTTAATAAAAGAAACCACCAAAATAGACATTTGGACCAATGCAATATGGCTGACGTTAGGAAAAATATGAATAAACATACGGCGAAAATGCCCGACACCAATGGCTTTAGCTGCAAGTACATATTCGCGTGCCGTATGTTTCATATATTCAGCACGAATTAACCGATAGACACCTGTCCAGCCCGTTAAACCTAAAATCAGAACAATAGATAAAATGCCCTTTTGTTGTAGTACAGCAGCAATCGCAAGAACTAATAATAAATATGGAATAGAAGTAAAAATATTATAAAACCAGTTGAGAATATCATCGACCCAACCACCAAAATAACCTGAAATTGCCCCTAAAAGCGTTCCTAATGTGACTGCCAGTAAGGCAGAAACAAGCCCTACAATAATTGAAGTTTCAGCGCCTTTAATGGTTTTTTTAAGGACGTCTTGCCCCCATTTGTCAGCACCAAAAATTAGGGTACTTTTTAGTTCACTTTGCTGATCAAGTAAATGTCCACCGAGTTGCTGATCAATTGCTTTCATATCATCAGCTAATGGATCAACTACACCATAATAATCAATTGCACTTCCAGAGCTCTTTTCTTGTTTGATTTCAGCCTTGAGTTGGTGAATTACATCTTTTAAGGGATCGACTGGATTTTCCGGTAATTCCTCATCTACAGCGGCTGTACTTTTCAAAGCTTCCGTTGTCTTATCTGCACCTATAAATGTAGGAGGCGCATAACTGACAGCAACTTCTTTATTCCAATCAGATGCAATCACACCCGTTAGAGATAGTATTAATACGATCAAATAGAACAACACAACAATGAGCGATGCCATTGCAATTTTATCGGCCCGAAGGCGACGCATGGCAAGTCGCCATAGCCCCGCTGAAGCAGGAGCGGTCTGGGTTTCTAACTTTCTTTTTGGTAAAACACTCAGCATAACCCACCTACTTCAACTGTACACGTGGATCAACCACTTTGTAGACCAAGTCCGCAATCAAATTAAAAATCATGGTTGCAGCTGCAATATATACAGTAATGGCTTTGATGACAGGAAAATCACTACGCTCTACAGCAATAATCACTTCACGACCAATACCGGGAATACCAAAAAAGCGTTCAATTAAAAATGCACCTATCAATAATGCCGGTAAATTTGACATCACATCAGTAATAATCGGAATTGAGGCATTCCGTAGAACATGCACACTTAAAATTCGGCTTTCCCCTACACCTTTAGCACGTGCGGTTCTCACATAATCCTGATTTACTTCATCAAGCACAAAGCTACGATATAAACGTAAAGTAGGTGCAATACTCACCACCAGCATGATTAGAATTGGTAGTAAGGAAAACTTAAATAAATTTTCGGTAAAACTATCGCTCCATCCCTGTACTGGAAACCAGCTCAGTTGATAAGCCAGAACATATTGAAAAACAATAATGTAAACCAAAATACTAATCGACATCCCGATGGTACATAACATCATGACCATACGATCAGTTAGAGAGCCACGTACCGCCGCTACAGCCAATGCTAAAATAATTGAAATAACTGTTTGTAAAATGGTGAGTGGAATTAAAAGTGTGAGCGACGGTCCTAATCGGGTTAAGATAATTTGTGAAACGGATTCACCTGTGCTCCAACTTGCGCCATAGTCAAAAGTAAGAATTTGCTTAATAAAAATCCAAAGTTGAACATAATAAGGTTGATCAACACCTAACTGTTTACGGATATTTTCAATCTGCTCAGGGTTAGACATCTTACCTGCCAGAATATAGGCAGGATCTCCACCGACCCAATTAAATAAGATAAAAATAAGCAGCACTACTCCCAACATGGTCGGAATCATCTGCCATAAACGCCGAATAACATATGCCAGCATAGTGATAATTCCTTATTTAACCCGTTGTCCGGTAATTTCGTTAAAGAATGCTTTATTGTCAGGATCACGACCAAGGAAATCTTTAACCAATTCAGCTGCCGGTTTTTGGCTACCCTGCGATAAAATCGTCTGACGATAACGTTGTCCCACTTGTGGGTTGTTCAGGTTGTCACCATAAGCAGAAAGCATGTCTAGCGCTAAAACCTCAGACCACATATAACCGTAATAACCTGCCTGATAACCACCCATTAAATGCCCGAATTGCCCGGGGAATTCAGTTGTTGGCACATATCCTAAGGCTGTAGCAGCTTCCATTTTTTGCCAAGTTTCTAAAGGTTTTACTTTTAAGGCATCTGCCGTATGAAGTGCCATGTCATATTGTGCATAAAGCGTCTGACGGGCATAACGCAAGCCACGGCCATAATTATGTACTGCTTTTAAACGGGCAATTAATTCATCGTCAACACGTGGACAAGCTGGATCACAATAATCGGCCACTTTAGATAAGGTTTCTTTACGGCGTGCCCACTCTTCATACATTTGAGAAGGTGCTTCTACAAAATCACGCTCTACAGAAGTTCCGGACTGACTGGTATAGCGGGTATTTGATAAGATGCCATGTAAAGCATGACCGAACTCATGTACAAAAGTTTCAAGCTCATCACTATTTAAACCTTTACGGTTAAAGTTGGTCACCAATACTGAAATCGGTAATCGGTTGGTTAAAGTGCTTCCACCATATACTCCCCAAACTGCTGCATGGCCATATTTCCCTTCACGAGGGAATTTATCCATATATAAGCCACCAAGGAGTTTTCCTGTCTTTTTATCAACTACATCGTAATATTCAACTTCATCCTGCCATGCTTTAACTTTGACAGGTTTAAAATCAATACCGTAAAGATCAGATGAAATAGCAAATAACCATTTTTGTGCGGCTAAAGTCGGAAAATAATCACGAAGCTTTTCCTGATCAATTTGATATTTACTCTTACGAAGTTTTTCACTCCAGTAAGCTTCACTCCAGCGCGTTATCTCGGTTTTATCTAGTGGTGTTTTTAAAGTTTGTGCTTTAAAGGCACGAAGCTCTTCTACTTCTTTACGTTCAAGTGGTGCTACAGTTTTTTGTACTTCTGCCAAAAACTTGTTTACAGCTTCTGGTGTTTTTGCCATTCGGTCTTTTAAAGCCCAATCTGCATAACTTGCTTTTCCAAATAACTGTGCAAGTTCATAACGTAAATCTATTGCCTGTTTGAGTAGTTTTAAATTTTGTTCAGTCCCACGTCGCGTAAAAGCGATTTGATATCTTTTTCGAGCATCATCATTATCCGCTAGCTCCATGAATGGGCGATATTCCGGATACTCAAAACCTAATAGATAATTTCCTTTCGTATTTTTCTTTAACCCCGAAATATAACTTTCCGGTAAGCCTTTCATCTCTTCAGGAGTAAATTCAAGTTTTTCCGGGTTATCACGAATATTACGGTTATATTCTTGTTCAAGTTTAGTCAACTCATCCAGAATAGCCTTCATTCTTGCGCGTTTTGCTGGTTCTAACTGAACCCCTGTGTCTTCAAATTGATCCAGAATATCTTGACGGTATTTCTGGTCAATCGGATCAGTCGCTTTTGTATTTTTAATTACGTTATACAGTTTTGAGTTTTGGAATATATCCGTATGAAATTGATTAATTTTGATTTCGCAGTCTTCTGCTGCCTTACGTAATTTCGCATCTGGGTCTACATTACTATATAGACCTATGGGTCCCGAAAAATCTTCAAGATGAGCAAAAATTTTATCCCACTTGGCTAATATCGGAGCAGCGGCAGCATCGTTTTTAACAGGCGTTTTTTCAAAACTAGAAATCTCTTGCTGAATTTTTTTTAAATTAGAATCACACCATGCTGGGAGTTGCTCTGCTTTGAGTAATGGTAATGTCGCACGCGTCGCTTCAGCCGATGCAAATTGACTTATACCTATGGTCAACATACATAATGTAGTCATTTTCAGTGTATTATTTTTCATCGTATCTCCAATTTTTTTCATTTAATGATTAGATTTCGTATTTGTATCAATATCGAAGTACATCCATTCAGCATGTAAAATCGGATGCTTCTTATATCCAATAATTCGTGGTTGGGCCAACATATTGCGATAGCGTGCATAAGACATTTGCACAGGCATATAAACCTCTAACAAACGCGTCATTTTTCGATATAACGCATCTCTTTCTGGGCCTGGCTTCACTTGTTGAGACTGGCGGTACAACTCATCGAACTCTGGTATCGAACCACAAGACCAGTTAGTCATATGAGTATTTGGGCCATAAAAATTCTGCATAAAATTATCCCCATCCGGATAATCAGCGATCCAAGCAGAAGAACCAAACATTCCCTCACATTGTTTTTGTGATCGAAGTAAGTCTGAAAAAAGCATTGGCTTATACACCATGCGAATATGTAGGCTATCGAAGTTTTTCTTCCAAAGTTCAGCACTTTGTTGGCCAATACTGTCATTGCGCGCTTTATATTCGACCACGAGCGGCTTGCCGTTTGGTTGTGTACGCCAACCAGAAGCATCTTTTTTGTAGTGATATCGATCCAACAGCAGATTGGCTGCTTTTACTGAATATGGTGTACTGCTTCTATACTGTGGGTCATATCCCACTACACCAGGTGGAACTGGGAAATGAAGACGTTCTGCATCACTATTCCTTACCAATTTAATCTCTTGATCTATTGAACGGGACATCGCAATAGCACGGCGTAAGGCAATTTTTTCTTTACTCATTCCTCCAACAACGGGATCTTTGAGATTCCAATAGATATAACTAATTTCTGGATCAACAATACGAGATAATTGCACGCCTTCTTTTGCAAGCTCGGGTCTTAATTTACCGTCTTTAATCGCTTTTGAAACTAATTGTCCTTCAAGCTGAATGATATCTACCTCACCACGCTGGAATGCTAACCATCGTGACTGGTTTTCTTCCATCACCTGAATATCAATTGTGCCGATTTGAGGCATTTGTTTACCTTTAAGGCGCTTTACAATTGCTTCATCCCCGGGGCTACTGGCATTAAAGTTCCAGGTAAAACCTCGATATTCAGGATTTGCTTTTAAAACAATACGTGAGGCAGGTATCCACTTACTGAGCATATAAGGTCCGGTTCCTACTGGATGCCCCATAACAAAACCAGCTTTATCTTTATATTTCTCGATGACTTCACGTGCCACCGCACCTGTCGGATCATGGGCCAGTAATAAAGGAAAGTTATAGTCTGGTTTTACTAACCGAATCACCAAAGTGTACTTATCAGGTGTTTGTAAACCACTTACATTTTGATCGTAATTAAATTTTCCGGATTTATTGGCTGCTTTGACTAAAGCATTCATACCTTCAATTTTATCTTCCAATAACCAACTATTGGGTGAGCGTAAATTTGGGTCCAATAACCGCTTAAAAGAATATGCATAATCGTAAGCTGTTAACTCTCTAGGTTTACCTTTAAACGCTGGGTCGGCTGTAAAGTAAATACCCTTCTTAATATGAATGGTATAAGTCAGACCATCTGCACTCACTTCTGGCATAGCCGTAGCCACGTGTGGGATTAATTTTGCTGGTCTTGCCAAATAGTCATAGGTATATAAAGTTTCAAATATAGATGTGAGTACATGCGCTGAATATAAGTCATGTACATAAGCTGGGTCGAAGCCTGTTTCAGCTGTTGGGAATACATAACGCAAAACTTTATTTGGATCGGCTGGGCTTTTCGCAAAAATAGATATAGAACCCGTTAAAGCCATTCCGGCAAAGAATAGGCCGACACTACAGTGCTTAAGCTTTTGTTTTAAATTTTCGGTCATGATGATCTTTATCTAAAATTATTTTTTAATAGGGGTAATATCAAGATATTGCCAGTTTGTATTCATCATTGGGTGAGCTTTAAACCCCTGAACTTGAGGCTGTATCAACCAATTACGAATTCGTGTTACATGAATAATCCAAGGGTTATCAGCTTCTATCTGACGGTTAAGTTTTTCGTAATATGGTAGACGTTGTTGAGGTGGTAAATGAATGGCCTGAGTATAAAGAGCATCATAGGTTTTAGACTGATAACAAGCATGGTTTCCCTGCCCAGCATTTGGTCCATATAATAATTGTGCAAAATTATCTCCTTCAGGATAGTCAGCAATCCATGCACCGCTCCAGATCATATATTTACATTGAGTAGCGGCTTTTAAGTTATCTGCAAAGTTACTTACCTTAAAGTCAGCTCGAATGCCAATCGCATCTAGATTTTTTTTCCAGAGTTCTGAATGAATAACCGATGCTGAGCTATTTTCTGTATTGATTTTTAAAATTAAAGGTTTGCCATTTGGTAAAGTCCGATAGCCATCAGCTGCTTTTTTATAACCATAATAATCAAGTAGTTTATTTGCTAACAGCGGATTATATCCTACACTACTTCTATATTTAGGGTTATATCCGTTTACACCTTCAGGTATAAACATTTGTGCTCTAACAGCCTGATTTTTATAAGCTTGTTGTATGCTTTCTTTTTGATTGTATGACAGAGTAATTGCTCTACGAAGCGCTATTTTTTCTGGGCTAAAACCACCGATCACCGGATCACGCATATTCATCATCGTATAGGTAATCTCAGGATCCTTATTTGGATAGTGCTTAATTCCTCTCTTCTTAAAAGAAGCTTTAAGCTGATTTCCATCTAAAGCTTGAGGAACAGCATTCGCTGTGAGTTTATCAAAGTCTAGTTGTCCAGACTGAAAAGCTAACCATCGTGACTGCTCTTCTTCAATAATACTGACCACCACCTTGCCAACTTGTGGCATTTTCTTTCCAGACATTTCCTTAACAAGTTGGTTATCCCAAGGTGTTCCTGTTGACTTAAAATTCCAGACAAAACCACGATAATCAGGATTAGCAACCAACTCGACCTTACTTCTCGGTACATATTTACTTAACATATAAGGACCAGTACCTACTGGATGCATGCCAATACGATCACCGTAATAATCAACAACCTCTTTAGCAACACCACCAAATGCAATATAGGCAAGAATATAAGGAAAATTATAGTCTTGGCGAGTCAAAGTAAATTGTAGAGTATATCGATCAAGAGCTTTAACTCCAGCAATTGGAGTAGCATAATCAAATTTTCCAGTTTTCTTTGCTTGAGCTACAACCGCATCGGCACCTTGTAACTTACCATCAATAAAAGAAACAGAAGGCGCTCTATTTTTAGGGTCTAAAATACGTTTAATTGTATAGACGTAGTCTTCAGCCACCAACTCACGGCGTTTACCTTTAAAAGCTGGATCATTGGTAAAATAGATACCCGGCTTAATCTTAAATATATAAACTTTACCGTCTTGTTCCACTTTGGGCAGGCTTTCTACAGTATTGGGAACTAACTGTAGTGGACGCGCTAGATAGTCATATTTGAGTAAAGGCTCAAAAATTGCCTCAGCAATATTAGCACTATAGAAATTGGTGGTTTTGACCATATCGAAGCCATCATCTGGGGCCTCATAGGCAACATGCAAAATTTTGTTTGGTTGCGCTGGCGTAATTGCGTAAGCACAAGGAACTGATGTAATAGCCAGACTTAAAATGGCGAGCTTAAAAAATTTTAATTTCAAGTTCATACCCACGTAATTAGTTTTTTTAAAAGATATTATCCTTTTGAGTAACATCTAAATCTGCATAAGAAAAGTTCTTTTTCAACAGATAGGCCTATTTAGGATTTAAAATTTACTTTCCTTTATCCTCTTTCGTTTTGATCAAATGGAAAAAATAAACTCAAATACCTAGTGTTTTGTAACCATTGAATATAAAGCGAATTTCATGCCATTTATTAATATCCATCTTAAAATATTTAAAAACATTAAAAATTCATATTTTTATTAGATACTTAAAAACGTTTGAACTATATAAATAAAAGTAACTTTTTGCCAAATATTATATTCATATAAGTTAATCATCTAATACCTTAAATGCACAAATAAAATACATTAAAAATTAATTATGATCCACATTAGATCAAGCCTAAATTATAGATATTTTAAAACAATATATTGATTAATAATAAAAATATAATTCAACCATGGAGTGATAAATATTATAACATTACATATTAAAAGGCTCTAAAACGATACATTTTTATTTAATAAGCATGTGAAGAGTCCAGTAATGTATATTTTTTATACAAATAAATTTGAAACTTTTCGCCAACATGAAAAAAATTTTCCAAATGGAAAATTTATTTTTATATCAAAAAAGCTAAAGCATCATACTCAATCATAATAAAATCAATATTTATCAATATTTTGCATAAACTAAAAAAAGAAAAATATATAGTTGGCACTTGCTTTGCTTAAAAACTTTCCAGCAATATCGCTAACGACAACAAAAAGGGATCAAGTCCACGATGAAAAAAAAATACAATGTTCGATCTCAGGCAACCCCCAAGATTGGCAAAACAATTCTTAAATTAAGCACCCTTAGTTTAAGCATGATGTGTCTTACCATGGCACAAGCAGCAGAAACCGAACAATCAAGTACCGATGAAAAACCAACAAAAGTCGTAAAAGTTGCCGTTACAGGTTCTTCAATTAAAGGGGTTGCGGCACAAAGTGCTTCGCCAATTACCGTGGTGAAAGTTGATGAAATATTAAAACAAGGGGTAACAACAACAGAGGAAGCATTATCTAAAATCACCGCAAACCAAGCAGGATTTGTTACGGCACAAAATGTAGGAGCAAGCGGTACAGCTGGTTCAACAGCAAACCTACGTGGTATTGGCGCCAATAAAACCTTAATCTTACTTAATGGTCGTCGTTTAGCTGCTAATGCTTATGATAGTGGTGTCACTAATTTAAATATTATTCCACTCGCTATGTTAGATCGCATTGAGGTCTTACGAGATGGAGCATCAGCAATTTATGGTACAGATGCGATTGGTGGTGTTATTAACTTTATTACCAAAAAACAATTCACTGGTTTAAATATTAGTGCCGGGTTAACTCAGCCAGAACAGACTGGTGGAGATACGCAAGATATTAGCGTTTTTGGTGGTTTTGGTGATCTTGATGAAAATGGTTTCAACGTTTTTGGTGTTGTAGATTATCGTCATGGTAATGACATCATGGCAAAAGACCGTAAAGTCAGTGAACGTGGTGGCTTACTACCTGAGCTAGGTGTTAAAAGAAGTAGTAGCGGTGCATTTCCTGCAAATATTTCAAAAAATTTAGGAAATCCTTACGCTGCAACAGGTTGTGGAGATAATCCTCTTGTTTACGTTGATGAAAATACCTGCCGCTTCAATAGCCAAGCGGTAATCGGTATTGTTCCAAAAACAGAAGACATCTCAGCAATGGGACGTGCAACCTTCAAACTCAATGATAATTTTAATGCTATAGCTGAATATGTATATGCACGTAATGAAGTAACTACCTCGGTTGCTCCAGATGTATTCTTTGACTTACCACTTGAAGGAAATAGTAAATACTATCCAGGTAACGGCATTACTCCTGCATTAGCAGGCGTCAATGGACAAGACATTACCCTATCTCTACGCTCGCAAGCTGGCAATCGTGTAAGTACAAGTGTCAATGAATCCCATCGTATCTTTGGTGGTTTAGAAGGCGAAGCTTATGGTTGGGATATCAATACAGGCATTACCTATGCGAAAAGTAAAGCCTCAGATGCATTAGACAGCGGCTACTTAAACTACGGTAAGACTTCTGAAGCACTACTTGCAGGGAAACTTAACCCTTTTGGTGCACAACAACCTGAAGATGCTGGTTTATGGGGGACTTTAGGCGTAACTGGTAAATATATGGATGCCGATGTTGATTCAACCACAGTTGATTTCACAGCAAGCAGACCAATTTATACATTACCAGCAGGCGACGTTGGCTTCGCAGTCGGGGCTAGTTACCGTCGTGATGACTGGACATCGAAAGTAAATTCAGAAATCGCAAGTCTCGCACCAAGTACTGGTGTAGATCCAGATGAACCAGTCAACAAAGGGAAACGTGAAATCAAAGCTGCTTTTACCGAGCTGCACATTCCACTTCATAGAACATTAGAAGCTCAACTTGCCGCACGTTATGATGATTACAGTGACTTTGGCGATACTTTTAATCCTAAATTTGCACTTCGTTGGGAACCAATCAAACAATTAATGTTCCGTACTTCTTATAGTACAGGTTTCCGTGCCCCTACTCTTTGGGAAATGAATGCACCAAACTCTGTAACTAATACATCTGCCAGCTATGATGATCCGATTCTCTGCCCAGGTGGAAAAGTAAACGAAGCCGCTGGCGGTGATAAAAGCCGCGATTGTAATATGCAATTTGACCGTAAAAATGGTGGTAACAAAGATTTAGATGCAGAGGAATCAAAATCATTCACAGCCGGCTTCGTGTTAGAACCAATCAAAAACCTAGTCTTAACTTTAGACTATTACAATATCGAAGTTGAAAAACAAATTTCAGCTCTGCCAGAAAGCGATATTTTTAACAATCCAACTAAATATGCAGATAAGTTTGTACGTAATTCTGATGGTTCACTCGCATATATCATCACTACTCAACAAAATATGGGAGATTTAAAAACTTCCGGGATTGATGTCAGCTTAAACTATGCTACACCAATGACAGCAACAGGCCGTTATAGCTTTGGTATTGATGGTACTTATGTCATCAAATATGACTACCAAAATGAAAAAGATGGCGAATGGATTCACAACGTAGGCAGCTACGAAGGTACTGGTCCAATCATTCGATGGAAACATGTGGCCAATCTAAACTGGAATTACCAAGACTGGGCTCTCAATTTCCAACAACAGTTCACTCGTGGTTATGACGATCAAAACGCCAATGATCAAAACCATAAAGTCAGTGACTACACACTCTACAACGTTTCGGGCACATACAAAGGCTTTAAAAATTTAGAGTTAACTGCTGGTATCAAGAACATCTTTGATGAAGAACCCGCTGCAACTAATGTTGAGGACAACTTTCAAATGGGTTATGACCCCCGTTATAGCGACCCTACAGGCCGTACGTACTTTTTACGTGGTACTTACAAATTCTAAATGGGTGTTTTTGCAAATATGGCTCCATAACGTTGATGGACCATATTTGCAGAATAAAATTCTCACTTAGCCAAACAAGAAATGCATAAATCTTTAACCAAGCATTTCAATATAAATTGTTTGTCTACAGTTTCAGGAGTAACTATGGGCATGACTTTTACAGACATAGAAAATAAATCTGCCAAACGCCTAATTGGTATTGCTGCAGTCATTTTTCTGCATCTTCTTGTTGCCTATATTCTGATGTCAGGTTTAGCAAACAATATTCAAAAACCAGCAGAAAAACCTGTGGAATTACAAATTATTCAGGATATTAAGCCACCTCCTCCACCAAAACCGGAAGAGCCGAAACCAAAGGAAAAACCACCTGAGCCACCAAAAATGGTAGAAAAAGTTGCCAAGGTTCCTGAGCCACCAAAAGAAGTAGAGAAAGTAGCAACACCAGTACAAAAAACGACGCCAGTAGCTCAACCGACTAAAGTCGCTACTCCGGCTCCTGCTGCACCTAGTACTCCTTCTCCGAGTCCTGTTGCTGCACCAGCTCCAGTGGCAGCTGCTGCACCAGCACCTAAACCCGCTGGTGTAACTCGTGGTGTTTCAGAAGGCTCTGCGGGCTGTGAAAAACCAGAATATCCACGCGAAGCACTCATGAACGAAGAGCAAGGAACGGTGCGTATACGTGTTTTGGTTGATACATCCGGCAAAGTCATTGATGCCAAAGTAAAAAAATCGAGTGGCAGCAAAATTTTAGATAAAGCAGCAACTAAAGCCTACAGCTTATGTACGTTCAAACCAGCAATGAAAGATGGCGTGCCTCAGCAAGACTGGTATGAAATTGAATATCCATTCGTAATTGAATAAACAATTGAATTAGCAAGAAATTAAAAAATATTGGAGATATATGATGAAAAAATCAACTCAACCACTAGTACATTTCGCTTCTGCAAGTTTAATCGCAGCTTGCTCGTTACTTCCATTAAGCTCAGTTTTCGCAGAAGAAACGAGCAATGCTCCTGTGGCAACAGCAACTACTGAAGCTACTTCAAATACAACTACTCCAACTCCACCACCAAAGCCTGCAACAAGTGAAACTGTTAAAAATCCATATGGTCTAGAAGCCCTTTGGCGTGAAGGTGACTTAGTCGCTAAGTCTACCTTATTTATTTTAGTACTCATGTCGATTGGTACTTGGTACATCATCATCTCTAAATTATTACAACAAGGTAAAGTCAAACGCCAAGGTAAAGAAGCTGAAAAACATTTCTGGGAGGCAACTTCGCTTGATAATGCTGCAGAAGGTTTAGAACAAAGTAGCGCATACCGTTTTATTGCAGAAAAAGGCATTAACTCGACTAAATCACACGGCGGCTCTCTACTTGAACGCATTGACTTTAATACTTGGGTGAGCATTTCAATACAACGTGCCATCGAAAAAGTACAAAACCATTTAGGCGGCGGTCTCGCTTTTTTAGCAACAGTTGGCTCTACAGCACCTTTCGTAGGTCTTTTCGGAACAGTATGGGGAATCTATCACGCTTTAACTGCAATCGGGATTTCAGGTCAGGCATCTATTGATAAAGTTGCAGGCCCAGTTGGTGAAGCTCTCATTATGACAGCTATTGGTCTTGCAGTCGCAGTACCGGCTGTATTGGGTTACAACTGGTTGACTCGTCGTAATAAAGCAGTGATGGAAAATGTTCGTTCATTTGGTTCAGATTTACATGCAGTTTTATTAAGCGGAGAAATTAATACCAACAATTCAATTAATCGCAGCATTAAATAATCAGGAGCAGACATTATGGGTATGAGTGTTGGTTCTGAAGATGATGACGAAATGATTGGAACGATTAACACGACACCTCTCGTAGATGTCATGTTGGTTTTACTTATTATTTTTCTTATTACTATTCCGGTAGTTACACACACAGTTCCGGTGAAACTACCAGAAGAAAAAAATACTCCGTACGCGACCACGCCTGAAAATATTCAACTTTCAGTTAATAAGAAAGGCGATATTTTCTGGAACGAGAGTTATGTACCAAATAAAGAAATATTGTTAGCAAAATTACAAGCTGTGGCACAAAAAAGACCGCAGCCGGAAGTACATATTCGAGGAGATCAGCTTACCCATTTTGAAGCGATAGATCAGGTCATTAGTACGACCAAACAAGCTGGTATTGGCAAAATTGCCTTTGTTACTACCCCTCCAGCTTCCCCGTAATGATTTTAAGGAGAATTTTATGGGTATGAATGTTGGCTCAAATAATGATGACGATGTAATGCTAGAGGTGAACATGACACCGCTTATTGATGTCATGCTGGTACTCATTATTATGTTTATTATTACTATACCTGCACCAAACAATGCGATTAATATTAATTTGCCAAATGGCACACCGCCACCAACAAATGAAAAACCACCTGAAATCATTGATGTAAGAATTGATGCAGCAGGCAAAGTATTTTGGAATAACCAACAGGTTTCTGACCGCAAGGCACTAGAGACTTTATTTCAAGGTGTTGTCGCCAAAAAAGATCAAGACCAAATCAAACTTAAACCAGACCAAATGGCTGAATATAAAAATGTAGCGATGGTCATGGCTACGGCGCAGCGTTTAGGTGTAACTAAAATTGGGATTGTGAGTAGCAATTAATATCGCTTTTAACTTTAGTTAATTCCATTTCCTTCAACGCTAACTTGAATTCTCAGTTAGCGTTTTTTTTAAAGTGTTCCTCAACTTTAGACTCAGCAGTAGAATATACATTTGGTGCGATGTAGTCCTTTTGAGAATTATCTAATGATAATTTTGCGCATAGAAGCCAATTCTCACGATCGAGAGTTTTTAAGTTAATCAAACTTGAAATCCTTTATTTATAAATTCACGCCTTATCTATAAGCACAAAATATACCGAAAATAAAAAAGCCTCCGAAGAGGCTTTTTTTATAACAGGTTAAAATCAGTCACCTGTATAACCTTTTAATTTTAAACGAGCCGCATGTAGTAATGGCTCAGTATAACCAGAAGGCTGTTCACAACCTTTAAAGATAAGATCTGAAGCTGCTTGGAAAGCAATATTAGTTTCAAAGTTAGCTGCCATTGGTTTATACAATGGATCATTCGCATTTTGTTCATCAACAATTTTTGCCATGCGTTTAAGCACTTCTTCAACTTGTTCACGAGTCACGATACCGTGACGTAACCAGTTGGCAACATGTTGAGAAGAAATACGTAATGTTGCACGGTCTTCCATTAAGCCCACATTGTTAATATCAGGAACTTTTGAACAACCTACACCTAAGTCAACCCAACGAACAACGTAACCTAAAATACCTTGGCAGTTATTTTCAAGTTCGTTATTAATTTCTTCTGCTGACCAGTTTGTATCAGTTGCAAATGGAGGAGTTAACAAGTCATCTAATGACAACATTTCTTCAGCTTTTAACTGATCTTGACGTGCTTTTACATTTACTTGATGGTAATGCATCGCATGAAGTACAGCACCAGTTGGTGATGGAACCCAAGCACATGAAGCACCAGCATTTGGATGAGCAGCTTTAGTTGCCAACATATCTTTCATGCTATCTGGTTTTGGCCACATGCCTTTACCAATTTGAGCTTTACCTTGTAAACCACATTTCAAACCAATTGCAACGTTACGGTTTTCGTATGCAGCAATCCATTTTTGTGTTTTAACCGCTTCTTTACGAACAACTGGAGCAGCTTCCATAGAAGTATGGATTTCATCACCAGTACGATCCATGAACCCAGTGTTAATAAAGATTGTGCGATCTTTAGCAGCAGCAATACAGTTTTTCAGGTTTACAGATGTACGGCGTTCTTCATCCATAATACCGATTTTTAACGATTTAGGTGGTAATCCTAGGGCTTGCTCAGCACGCTCAAATAACTCAACAGCAAAAGCAACTTCTTCAGGACCATGCATTTTTGGTTTAACAATATACATAGACCCTTTACGAGAGTTTTTATTTTCGTTTTCACTACGGATGTCAGCAATTGATAACAATGGCGTTACCAACGCATCCATAATACCTTCGAAAATTTCTTCACCATCAACTAAAATGGCTGGATTCGTCATTAAATGACCTACGTTACGAAGTAACATAAGTGAACGACCATGAAGTTTTGTTGTGCCACCGATCAAATTTTTAATTTCACGGTCTTTATTCAAAGCGCGGACAATTGTTTTACCATTTTTTTCGATAGATTCTTGAAGAGTACCCTTCATCAAACCTAACCAGTTACGATAACCTTCAACCTTTTCTTCTGCATCAACAGCTGCTACAGAGTCTTCAAGATCCTGAATTGTTGTAACCGCAGCTTCAAGTGTTAGATCTTTAACACCCGCTAAATCAGTTTGGCCAATTGGGCTATTCGCATCAATTTCAATAATGACATGTAAGCCATTACTCAAAAGAACAACTTCTGAAGGGTTCGCTTCTTCACCATTGAAACCCACAAACTGAGCTTCATGAGCTAAGCCAGTTTTAGTACCATCTTTTAAAGTCACAACGAGTTTATTCTGCTCGATTGCATATTTAGTTGCATCAGCATGTGAGCCTTGCGCAAGCGGGAAAATTTCATTTAAGAAGTTTTTAGCAAACTCAATAACTTTCGCACCACGTACAGGGTTATATCCTTTTCCTTTTTCTGCACCGCCTTCTTCTGAAATTACATCAAAACCGTAAAGTGCATCATATAAAGAACCCCAACGCGCATTTGCTGCATTTAAGCAATAACGTGCATTACGTACAGGCACTACTAATTGTGGGCCTGCTAACAATGCAATTTCTTCATCTACGTTTTCAGTAGTAATTTGGAAGTCTTCAACTTCTGGTAATAAATAACCAATTTCAGTTAAAAATGCTTTGTAAGCACCTAATTCAAATTTATTGTTGCGGTGCCATTCATCAATTTTTGCTTGTAATTCATCACGCTTAGCCAATAATGCTTTATTCTTTGGACTAAGGTCGACAACAACTTGCTCAAAGTTCTTCCAGTAAGTTTCACTATCTAAACCAGAACCTGGTAAAGCTTCATTTTCGATAAAATCGTAAAGTTCTTTAGCAATCGCTAACTTGCCTTTTTGAATACGTGCAGTCATTGTCTTTCCTGAAGTTGCTACTTTTTATACCAAGAGAATCCTAGTATACCGATTTAAATTAAGCTGAATACTAATATCACATTCCTAAATAGTAAGCATTTTCCCTTGCATAACTATTGACAAAGATAAATTTTTCTATTTAGGAAAATATTAAAATTCTAACTAGGATTCCCAACAATTTATTCAATATTTAAAGATACTGAAACTAGACTTTTTGTTAACAGACAAAAAATTTCACTATCTTGTTTTTTCTAAAGCGTATTTAGTTATATCAAACTTTGCACAATGAAAAAGTACTATTTCGCTAAATTTATCTTTTTTTGTTGTAAAAAAAGCGCTCAATTTAGAGCGCTCTTCATATCTGATTTCTTAAGAAGTTTTAGTCGCATCAATATGTCGATGTTCAGAATGCAAATACTCATCTGACTGCATTTCTAATAAACGTGAACGAGTACGCTCAATTTCAAAAGCCAATTTCTCGCCTTGATAGATATCAATAATACTATCTTGAGAGGTTAAAAGTAGTTTCACTCCACGATCATAAAATTCATCGACTAGATAAATAAAACGACGTGTGCCTTCAGACAAGAAGTCTGTTAAGTGAGGAACATTGCTGACCAAAACCGTATTATAAATATTGGCAATTTCAATAAAGTCTGCTGGACTACGGGGCTTTAAGCAAAGTTCAGAAAACTCACACCATAAAACATCTTCCGTATGCCCTAGGGTTTCAACAACACGGTTATTGATCACAATCGGTTCATGAGAATTGGTTTGAGTATGAGTTAAAGCAGTATAACGCTCTGATATCCAACTTTGAGCTTCATTACCTAATGGTGATTTAAACAATTGAGCCTGTTTTAAAACACGTAAACGGTAATCCACTCCTGCATCTACATTTAAAACGACACAGTTCTTTTTAACCATTTCAATTGTAGGAATAAAACGATCACGGTGAATCCCGTTTTTATATAAACCGTCTGGTGCAATGTTTGAGGTTGCAATGAGTGTTACACCACGAACAAATAACTTTTGGAATAAGTCACTCAAAATCATTGCATCAGTTACGTTCGAGACAAAAAACTCATCGAAACAAATAACGACAGCATCTTTATAAATTTGATCAGCTACGATATCGAGTGGATTACGTTGACCCGAAAGTTTATTTAACTCTTTATGAACATGTTGCATAAAGTGATGAAAATGCATACGTGTTTTACGGCGAAATGGTACAGACTCATAAAATTGGTCCATAAGCCAAGTTTTGCCACGTCCTACACCGCCCCACATATATACACCTTTTGGAGAAGTTTGGCGGCGGAAACGACGGAAAGCTTTTTTAGAAGCCTTATAACGATTTAAAAGTTCTTTCCATACACGATCTAATTCTTGCACTGCCTGTGCTTGTGCCTCATCTGCCATAAACTGGCCTGAAGCCAATGCCTCAGCATAGCGCTCTGCTGGGGAAGACGGAGTAAATGCAGTACTATGAGAAGATTTTAAATTTAACATATCATTTTATTTCAATTTTAACTGAAGAGAGTATAGCGAACATTTTGTCCGACCACATTAGCTTTTAGCATCAAGAGTTATACTCAGTAAAACTCTTTTCCATATTGCCGAGGACTCTGCCCAAACCATCTTTTAAATGCATGATTAAAAGCGGCAGGTTCAGAATAACCAAGTGCTTCTGCAATAACTTCTATTGAATACTCTTTATATTCCATAAGTTTAAGCGCCTTATTCTTAATAATCTGTTCACGAATCTGTTTATAACTCGTATTAAGCTGCTGCAATTGATGCCTTAATGTCCTTTCAGGCATTTTCAAAGCAAAAGCGGTTTCCGCCATGCTCGGAATAATTCCTTGTTGTAGCTCTAAATAATCTTGCACATATTGAATAATAGGCGGTATTTGATGATCTTGTTCATTTAATCTTTCTATTTCTTTAATACATTTAGCCTCATAGATACGATGAGTAATAATATCTGCTGAAGGAATTTTTATTTCCAGCACATTCTTACTTAGGCTAAATGCTGCATGTGTAGAATTAAAATGTAGATCATCTCCATAATATGCGTAATATTGAGCAACGGTATCTGGATCAGAGGGTTCCGGAAATGGTAAATCTATACGCATGTCAGGCATTTTTAAGCCCATCATGATATAAATATCCTGAATAAACTTATAAGTACCCGAAATTTCGCATTGGGCACGGAGTAAACCGATTTCTGTTTTTAAATCGACCGGTAAATAGTTCAAAATGATGTGATTTTCAGTTTCTTGTAAGCTCAAAGTACCAAATAAATGAGTAAGTTTTTGATACTGTATGCCTTTTTTTAAGGCTGTTTGTATATCATGGCTGGTCACAAGTAACATGAGCAAAGGACCATAACCTGCCAATGCGTAATGTTGTCCAATAAATAATCCTTTCTCTGGGTCAACATTCTCACTAATAATTTGCTGTATATCCCATTCCAAACTGTCATGAATTGTTGAGCTTGGGTCCAGGGAATCTACTTTAATACCTATATCTGCCAAACGTGAGTCGACATCAATGCCCGCATTGCGCATTCCTTGAATTAAATAGATTAAACCAAGTGCCGATCGTTTCATTCTTTTATCAATTTCCCTAGACTGAAATGTTTTACTATAAAGAAGTGATAAAATTAATTGCCGAATCTATCAATTTTCACGTCGATACAATCATGTTTAAACTGTTTAAAAAACGTTAGTCTTGCCTGCAATCCTCTTTACCGCATATGCAGGGTTTCCAATGCTAAACGCAAAACAACATGCTATTCAAAAAACTAAAATCGCAATTATTGGTGCTGGATTCGGTGGCCTTGCCATGGCTATTCGTCTGTTACAAAGCCAACAATCAGATTTTTTTATTTTAGAAAAATCTAATGATGTCGGTGGAACTTGGCGTGAAAACCGCTATCCAGGAGCTGCGTGTGATGTTCAATCACATATGTACTCTTTGTCTTTTGCACCTAAAACTGACTGGTCAAAACGTTATGCAGAAGCTCCTGAAATTTTTGATTATATCCAAGATATAACCGATCAATATCAAATTAAAAACTACTGTAAGTTTAACCATGAGGTTACTCATGTACAGTATGATGAAGTGCGCCATATATGGACACTAGATTTTGCAAACCAACCTTCTCTCGAAGCACAATTTGTAGTTTTTGCATCAGGTCCGCTACATATTCCACAAATCCCTCATATTCAAGGTATTGAAAAGTTCAAGGGTAAAGTTTTTCACTCTTCCCAATGGGAACATGACTACAGTCTAGAAGGTAAATCAGTTGCTTCCATCGGTACTGGTGGTAGTGCAATTCAATATATTCCAGAAATCGCAAAAGACGTTAAGCAATTATATGTATTCCAACGTACAGCAGCTTGGGTTATCCCACGAGATGAGCGTAAATACTCTAATTTGAGCAAAGCTCTATTTAAAAAATCAAACTTCTATCGACAAATTCATCGCAGCCGCCTTTATTGGAGTAATGAATCTCGCGTTGTTCCTATAGTTCAGCCGCAAATCATGAAATATGGGCAAAAATTAGCTGAGGCATTTATACGTTTCCAAGTTAAAGATAAAGATTTAGCCAAGAAACTTACACCAGACTTTGTGATGGGCTGTAAACGCATTCTTATTTCAAATAAATACTTCCCTACATTTAACCGAAAAAATGTTGAATTAGTGACCGAGGGTATTCAAGAAATTAAAGAGAACAGTATTATTACAAAGGATGGAAAAGAAAGACCAATTGACTGTTTAATCTATGGAACTGGTTTTGTTACCGATCCGCGTATTTATTTAAAACATTTTACTTGTATTGGTCGCAATCAAATTGAATTGAAACAGGCTTGGAAAAATGGTGCAGAAAGTTATTATGGAATTATGACCAAGAATTTTCCTAACCTATTTCAACTGGTCGGGCCAAATACCGTTTTAGGCCATAACTCGATTATATTTATGATTGAGTCACAAGTTAATTATATTTTACAGCTTATTGATCTGATTGAAAAATCTGGACAGCACGCTATAGAAGTTAAACCGGAAGTTCAGGATTCCTTCAATAAAAGAATACAAACACAACTTCAAGGTACTGTATGGCAAGCTGGCGGATGTAGCAGCTGGTATCAAGCTGCCGATGGAAAGAACTTTTCTTTATGGCCAACTTATACATGGAAATATTGGCTAGACACTCGTAAAGTTAATCCTAAAGATTATTTGTTATTAAATAAATGCTCACAGAGCTATGCAGCATAAAATGTTCAATACATAATAGATAGGTTGATAACAATCTATCTATTATTATATGCAGTCCATTAGTCTCATTATTCAAATTTTTCTTGTATTAGCATTTGGTTATTTTCTAGGTCCTAAACTCTCACTAAATATTCGGCATTTTATTTTTAAAATCCTGCCTTATTTTTCTTATATTTTACTAACCAGTGTAGCTTTAGAACTAACACTCGCCCTTGATCAAATTGATAATCCTTCTACTATACTTCCACCTGCTCTATTAATTGCATTAACCACTTCTCTTGGTTCTTTTTTTACTTGCTTATTCGCCTATACAATTTTTGATAAAGAGAGTGTTAAAGGGAAAATTTCACTTCAACTTTTTATGAATGCATTAAAAAATATTGCCAAGGCATTTTTAGCTTTAACAATAGGCGTGATTTTAGGAATTCTTCTTACCCAATTACATACACATATTCCCTTTAATAGCTGGTATTTACTATTACTTTTTATTTTTTTAATCGGAATCGAACTTGCTTTTACTCATTTTAATCGCACATGGTTAAGCTGGAAAATTCTTATTGTACCTTTAGCCGCCTTTATAGGCTCGTGCTTAGCTGGGTTTCTCAACTATTCCTTACTTGGTCATGAGTTTACACTTAATGAAATATTAGCTTTGGGCCAAGGCTATGGTTGGTATTCAATGTCAGGTATTTTATTTACACAGCTACATTCAGCTGAGTTAGGTGGGATTGCCTTGCTCACAGATCTATTTAGAGAGATAGTTGCAATTTTACTCATGTATACCATGGGTTGGCGGTTTCCACGTCCAGCAATTTCAAGTGCTGGCGCTACCTCAATGGATGTAACATTAGCAATGGTAAAACAGTCATGTGGTACACATTATGTACCACATGCCATGATGAGCGGCTTACTCTTAAGTCTACTCGCTCCACTTTTAATTACTGTGTTTTTAAACTTTTAAGCAATTGAAGCAAGAATTGACTTCAACATTTCAGTTGGATTTTCTGCTTTAGTAATCGGACGACCAATAACTAAATGTGTAGACCCATCAAGCATTGCCTGTTTCGGAGTTACAATACGTTTTTGGTCATCTGCATTACTACCCTCAGGACGTATTCCCGGAGTAACTAAAGAGAAATCTTGTCCGATTAACTCACGAAGAATTTTAGCTTCTTGAGCAGAACAAACTACACCATCTAAACCACTTTCTTTAGTAAGTTTCGCCAATCTTTTAACTTGTTCTACAGGTTCAATATCTAACCCGATATCTTTTAAATCTTCACGGCCCATTGAAGTTAAAACTGTTACCGCAATTAATTGTGTTTGATAATTACCTGCTTTTAAACGCTCTACACAGGTTTCCATCATTTTACGGCCACCTGATGCATGTACGTTAACCATCCATACACCTAAGTCTGCGGCAGCACATACAGCTTGAGCTGTCGTATTTGGAATATCATGGAATTTTAAATCTAGGAAAACTTCGAAATTTTCTTCTTGAAGTTTTTTTACAACAGATGGGCCTTCATGAGTAAAAAGCTCTTTACCTACTTTTACGCGACATAAAGTAGGATCAAGTTGTTCAACAATTTTTAAAGCGTCATATTGGCTTTTAGCGTCCAACGCAACAATGATACTCAAGAGACTTTCTTCCATCACATAAAATCAGCGCTATTATAATAGACAAGTCAGCCAGTAATAAAGAAATCTATTGAACCAAGTTCTTAAATGAGGAAATAGTGATTACTAGAAGGATAATGAGGAATATAGAAGGGAAAATACTACTCTTTATGACGAGATAAAGAGTAGTACCAAAAATTATAAAGGAGTAGAGTTTTTATCTTGCGGATAAATATCTACAACAGTTTTTTCATGTCTTACATTTGCAGCTGCTTCTGCTGCAGCCAATTGAGCACTTTGAATTTGTTCTTTTCTCAAATGGTCAATATCTTTGCGAAGACGTTTGATTTCCCAGCTTTTTTGGAAAACTCGGAAAACTTGTACACCTAATAAAAGCCCAACTACAATTCCAAGCGCTAAGGTAAGCAACAATAATAAACCTAAACGCATTGCAGGAACTTGAGTAAATAATAAATCAACAGGAAGTTCTGTTGGGTTCTGCAAAACAAGTGCTAAAGAATAGCCAAATACAATAATGAGTAATGCAATTAGAATATAACGCATAGGCACCCCACTTATGAGTTTTATTTATTTTCCAGATTCATTCACTGCATCACGAAGTGCTTTACCTGGTTTAAAATGTGGAACAGCCTTCGCTGCAACATCTACTGACTTACCTGTTTTAGGGTTACGACCAACTCTAGGTTCACGGTGGTGTAATGCAAAGCTACCAAAACCACGGATTTCAATACGATTGTCAGACGAAAGAGCTTCGATCATTTGGTCAATCATAATCTTAACCGCTTCTTCCACCAATGGTTCAGCCAAGTGTGGATTTTTTAGCGCAATGCGTTCAATCAAATCAGACTTATTAAGAGCTTCAGTAGTCATCTACGACCTCGTTATTTATTACTACTCTAAGTCGTTTGATAATAACCTGTTTAAATACAAAACGGTAGCGCAGTATGTTGAATACTACGCTACCGTTTACAGTAATTTGTATAAAAAGTACAATTTCGTTACATGAAACTGTACTTTGTTAACTTATTACTTCATTTGTGCTTTGATCAAGTCACCAATAGTCTTAGGACCATTGTCTTGAGAAGCTGATGCTGTACGCAAGTTAGCAACTGCTTCTTTCTCTTCAGCTTCGTCTTTCGCTTTGATAGACAAGTTGATAGAGCGAGATTTACGGTCAACGTTGATAATTTTCGCTTCAACTTCTTGACCAACTTCTAAGAATTTAGTTGCGTCTTCAACGCGGTCACGGTTGATTTCAGAAGCTTTAAGAGTAGCTTCTACTTCGTCAGCTAACTTAACAGTTGCGCCACGAGCATCAACTGCAGTTACAGTACCTTTAACTAAAGCACCACGTTCGTTAGCAGCTAAGAAATCATTGAACGGATCGCTGTTCAATTGCTTGATACCAAGGCTGATACGGTTACCTTCAGCGTCTACAGACAAGATAACTGCTTCAACAGTGTCACCTTTCTTGTAACGACGGATAGCTTCTTCGCCTTGTTCGTTCCAAGAAATATCAGACAAGTGAACTAGACCGTCAATACCGCCATTTAAACCAATGAAGATACCAAAGTCAGTGATAGACTTGATTGTACCTGAAACTTTTTCGCCTTTCTCATGAGACTTAGCAAACTCTTCCCATGGGTTAGCACGAGTTTGTTTGATACCAAGGCTGATACGACGACGTTCTTCGTCAACTTCAAGAACCATAACATCAACTTCGTCACCGATCTGAACAACTTTAGATGGGTGGATGTTTTTGTTAGTGTGGTCCATTTCAGAAACGTGTACTAAACCTTCAACGCCTTCAGCGATTTCAGCGAAACAGCCGTAGTCAGTTAAGTTAGTAACACGTGCTTTAACGATAGAACCTTTAGGGTAACGGCTCATGATCGCTAACCATGGATCTTCGCCTAATTGTTTAAGACCTAAAGATACGCGGTTACGTTCACGGTCAAACTTAAGTACTTTAACAGTAACTTCTTGACCAACTTCAACAACTTCTGAAGGGTGCTTGATACGCTTCCAAGCCATATCTGTGATATGAAGAAGACCATCAATACCGCCAAGATCAACGAATGCACCGTAATCAGTAAGGTTTTTGATAGTACCTGTAACTGTTTGACCTTCTTCAAGTTGAGCAAGTAATGCTTCACGGTCAGCAGAAGATTCAGCTTCCATAACAGCACGACGAGATACAACAACGTTGTTACGTTTAGCATCAAGCTTGATTACTTTAAACTCTAACTCTTTACCTTCAAGGTGAGTTGTGTCACGGATAGGACGAGTGTCAACTAATGAGCCTGGTAAGAACGCACGAACAGGACCGATGTCAACAGTGAAACCGCCTTTAACTTTACCAGAGATAACACCAGTAACGATTTCGCCATCTTCAAAGATTTTTTCAAGTTTAGTCCAAGTTTCAGCACGTTTAGCTTTTTCACGTGATAAAACTGTTTGACCCATACCGTTGTCAAGAGCTTCAACAACTACGTCAACAGTATCGCCAACCTGAACTTCAAGTTCACGTTGTTCATTTAAAAATTCAGCACGGTCAACAATGCCTTCAGATTTAAGGCCAGTGTCAACAGTAACCCAGTCACTATCGATGTTTACAACAACACCTTGGATGACTGCACCCTTTTCAACGTTGAGGTTTAATTCACTTTCTTCAAAGAGGGCTGCAAAAGATTCGGTCATGATATACCTGATAAAGTCAGCGGTCTTGGATCAGACAAGGCCGGTTTAGTTAAGTATCAACATAGTCTTTATAGACTGATCAAGCTATGCGTCAACTGATAATCTTAGTTGCTAACAGTACGGCTATTGACGTAATCAACCATCAACTTAAATACTTGATCGATCGTTAATTCCGAACTATCAATAATATAAGCATCTGCGGCTGGCTTGAGAGGAGCTACTTCTCGCTCCATGTCTCTTTTGTCACGCGCTTGTATATTAGCTAAAATGTCGTTTATTTTAGCATCTAGCCCCATACCCTGCAACTGTTTTACTCTTCGCTCAGCACGCGACTCAGCTGAAGCAGTCAAATAAATTTTAGCATTAGCTTCCGGGAAAATTGATGTTGCCATATCTCGACCATCTGCAACTAATCCCGGAGTTTGTGCAAATGCTCTTTGGCGTTCAAAGAGTGCTTGTCTGAGCTCTGGTATTGCTGCAACTTTAGATGCGTATTCTCCAACACGCTCTGTACGGATAGTTTGGGTTACATCTTCCCCATCGAGGAAAACTAATGTTCCCTCTGCCGAGGTTTCAAACTTAATATTAAGCTGACGAGCATAGTTAACACACTCATCTAAATGGCTATCTAATTTTTCCAATAAATCATGTTTATGTAATGACAACCCTAACAAACGATATAAGGCACCCGAATCAAGTAAATGAAATTGATAATACGCAGCAAGTTTCGCCGCTAATGTTCCTTTACCCGAACCACTCGGACCATCAATAGTAATAATTTGAACTGTCATTGAACTCTCACGAAGAAGCAAATGCTTTAGCTAATCTCGAAAAGCCTAGTGTAATCGCTAGTTTTAGCTGTGCAAGAATTAATTTACTTACAACAGGAGCTTTTGCGGTTAATTCGATACGATACGTAACCAAAGTAATATAAGGGGTAATTTCTGAGAACTCGATTCGACCTAAATGGTGTTTCACTAGAGGATTATCAATCAGTTTATATTCAATACGTTTGTTTTCTTCGAGATGCGTGATTTCTTCTTTAAGTGGTTTAATCACGCCAAACCCCATACGACGAACAGAACCCACTCCATCAGGTCTTTCAGGATCTGCCGAATCTTTAACACGCACAACTTGTAGTGGAGCAAATGCAGTGTTGTAAGCTGCATGTTTAGAAAGCAGGTTAAAGACATCACTAAGAGGAGCATTAAATTCTTTTTGTATAGTAATTACATTACGCATGAAAGTTCCTTATTTAAATAAATCATGTCAATGAAACGGCGTTAGTGTGCCATAACCTCATGACATTTTTTAATCATTTAAGGACGTTTTTTGTTGTTTCTCTTGTTTCTTTTGTTCACGTCTTTGCTTAAAAAAAAGACTTAACTGTTGAGCACATTTTTCATGTAAACATCCATGCTCAAAAGTAAATTTATGGTTGTAATAACCATTTTCTAATAATTGACGTGCACTCACGAGTGAGCCAGCTTTAGGTTCTGTTGTTCCAAATACGACATGTTTAATTCTTGCATGTACTAATGCTCCCACACACATTGTGCACGGCTCAAGCGTAACATACAAAGTCGCATCTTCAGGTAAACGATAATTTTTCAATGACTCACAAGCCGCACGAATAGCTTGAATTTCTGCATGAGCTGTAGGATCAGATAAACCAATTGGAGCATTAAAACCAGCTCCAATTAACTTATTTTGGCTCACGATTACAGCTCCTACAGGAATTTCCCCCTGCTCGGCTGCTAATTCAGCTTGCTCGTAAGCAAGCTGCATCCAATACTCATCACTAAATTTAGACATTATTGATTATGACACTACACCATATTGTCTAAGTAATGCATTCCAGCTATCAATCGTCGTGATCGGTGGATCATCGGCCAAAATACCTCGTAATGTAAGGTCTTCACATGCTTTCCATTCAGGTGATAAATCTTTATCAACTAAGCGTGCGCGAACACCTTCTACAAAGTCAGGATGGCGAATTTTCCATTCAGAGATTTGCGCTTCTAAATCAAAAACTTCATCCCAAGAATGAACTTGTTTACCCCATTGCCATAACAACCAAGTAATTGCTGCTGTACTAGGCGAACCCTTTTGTAAGTTTTCACTCGCTTGACGCAACCAGTCACTGCTTGCATCTCGCAAGCTGACGATCGCTTGATAGTCTTGTTCAAAGCTTGAACCACGGCAAACACTATGTATAACGTCTAACGAATTTTGTAATGGCCCTGCGGCAACCGGGCGATGTAAACTATTTAAAGTATCATCGATCGCACGGAAATCACCTGCCGGATAGTGAGCCCAATTAATATTGAGTACTTTCTGTAGAACATTATCACGTTGTGCTTCACAAATATGCGTCGCCCAACCAATGCTATATGCCCCAGCAGCCGTCATAATAGAACCTGTCAAACCAGTAAATAAACCAATTTGCCCACGGTCAGCAAGGAAACGGCTTGCTCCAACATCAGGGTATAAACCAATATTAATTTCAGGCATAGCCAAACGTGAATATGGTGTAACCAAACGGAAAGGTGCAGCCATAAACAAGCCTAAACCACCACCCATTACATAGCCTTCGCCCCAAACAACAACCGGTTTAGCATAGTTATGTAACAATAAATCCAAAGCATATTCTTGCTGGAAAAATTTATTTGCGGTTTCTACTTCCTGATTAATTACCAGCTGACGTAATTTGCGTACATCTCCACCCGCACAAAATGCTTTTGGTGTAGTCGAGTCCAACCAAATTGCTTTTACTTGCTCATCATCACGGAAGTCTTCAAATACTCGTAATAGAGCCGTTACGATTGATTCATCTAAAGCGTGTAATGATTTAGGTCGATTCAAACGTACAATACGCCAACCATTTTTCGCTTCTTCAACTACCAAATCCGGATGATAGCTATTTACATTGGGAGAGTTCATCATGCGTCCAATTGCCAGTCTATGGGCTCAATGCCATGTTGTTTCAAATATTGATTTGTTTTGGAAAACACTTTACATCCAAAGAAACCACCACGATTAGCCGCAAGTGGCGATGGATGTGCAGCAGTTAAAACCAAGTGTTTTTCTCTATTTATACGTTGTCCTTTACGTTGTGCATAAGCACCCCATAAAATAAAAACAATGTGTTCACGTTGTTCATTTAAAACATCAATTACTGCGTCAGTAAACTCTTCCCAACCTTGTTTTTGATGTGATGTGGGTTGCCCTGCTTCTACAGTAAGTACACTGTTTAATAAAAGTACGCCTTGCTCAGCCCATTTGGTTAAATCACCATGACGAGAAACCGGCACCCCTAAATCTGTATGTAGTTCATGAAAAATATTACGTAAAGATGGTGGTAATGCAACCCCTCTTTGAACCGAGAAACTTAAGCCATTTGCCTGATTTGGACCATGATATGGATCTTGCCCTAATATAACGACTTTCACATGATCTAACGGCGTAATATTTAAAGCATTAAATATTTGTTTACTTGGTGGATATATGGTTTTTTGAGCCTGTTTTTGTTGAAACAAAAAGTCTCTTAAACTATCCATATAAGGACTCAGTAAAAATGGAGTTAATGATCTTTTCCAGCTTTCTTCTAATTGAACTTTACTGAGTTTGTCTTGCTGTTGCTCAGTTAATTGCATTAATGTCATCCTAGATCAATTTTCATTTCTACAAACAAAAGGAAGTTAACTTACACTTCTACTTGTAAGTTAACATGCGGATTATGAAACTTAATCCCTTGTTTTAAATTTTCATACATATTTGGATCAGCCCATTCGGATTGGACTTGTTCTGAAAAAATAATTCCCTCAAGGTTTAACAGCCCCATTTGTTCATTTTGAATATCTTCAAGAAAACTTTGGGCATAACCTGTATCGGTTTCATGAACAATCACTGAATAGACTTCAACATCACCTTCCCCATTTTGGGTAACAGTAGATTGTAATACTTGCTGAGCTAAATAGAAGAAGATTCGAGAAAATTGCTCAGCAGATGGCGAAACTGGTAAAGAGATCCAACGCGCGCTAAAAGTCTTACAAGCATCAATATATTGAGGATCATCTTTTTCCCAGAAACAAATCGCATGATCAAAGCTATCAAAAAGGTCTTTAATTACGCCTTTTAACAGCCCAAAATCATATACCATTTGTCCATGATCTAATTTCGAAGCTTTAAGTAATAACTCGACTTTATAACTATGCCCATGAATGGATCGCTTACAACGATCCGATGTACAGTTACGTACAACGTGTGCATTTTCAAACTTAAATAACTTACGAATTAACATGTGCCAAATCGATCATTCCTTCTAAGAACATTATTATAAAGCAAAAGATAAAAACTTCGCACCACTTTTCAAATAGAAACAATTAGCAAAAAGTATGATAAGAGATGTGAAGAAATTTTGAAGATATTGATTTTTACTTTAAATACTGCCTATACAGAAGTATGACCTCATCCCTTTTATTAATAAGTTTCAAGTATTACAGACTCAGAAAAAATATCAATAAATTTATTTAGTTAAATGGAGCCATGCTTCTTGAATAAACATATACTTGTTTATCTTTTTTCATTAAAGCACTAGTAAACTGTCGCTTCCTATTATTTAGAACAACTTCAATCTGAGCTTGAAAGAAGCTGGATTTAACATCAATAAGGCTATTTACTTGATTTTTCTTTTGACTATCAACCGCTGAAAAAGCATTCAATTGCCATAATTCATCTACATTTTGGAAGAACTTTAAATTTTGTTGGCGTGTCTGTAATTCTCTTTCGATAGCCCCTATATCTAATTTTTCATCCATACTTGCTAAAACCAATGGCGAAGCAGTATTAATATTTAACTTCGAATTTTCTGGTAAAGCAGAAATATATGGAGCGATTAGATCAAATTTTTTTCCATCAAAGCCTCTCACTAGCTTTAACTCTTCAATACGGTGGAATTTAGTATTCGCAGCCATGTAACCTGGATCCAAGCCTTCATAATAACTACTTTCTGCCCCCATTGGCCCAGTTGGCTCATCATTTGGATCTTGCCAATCAATCACAGCTTGGCTTAATTCGGCTGGTAATCCCACACGTACCAATAAACGTTCAAACCAACTTTTAGCATCTTCATTTACAATGCCTTCCCCATTAGTTAGATTATTTAAATTAAATTTACCAGACTCATCAAGCAAACGTCCAGATACCAAACCATCTTCAATAGGAAACGGAGGCATAGGTTGTGCCCATGTCTCTTTTAAATGATCTACTCCACCTGCATTATTTGTATCTTGAATTAATAATTCTGAAAAAAAGGCTTCTGCACTTTTTGCATAAAGCAAAGATTGATTTTGGCGCATTAAGTAGGCTGTATTTTCCATAGTATTATTTTGATGCTTGGCAATAGAAGCCGCTAAAATTGTAGCCAAGGCAACCATAATAAGTATTGTCAGTAAAGCGACACCCTGTTGGTGTTTGTAACTAACGGCCATTATGAATTACCTTCCTGTGAAAGCGATAAGTCACCCTGATTTAAGCTATAAATCCACTCATAATTTACACCAGCGACTGTAAGTTGGATTTTCATCCCTTTCGGTAATTTTTTTAACTCATTAGGTTTCGTTGGATCAATATTAACCTCGGGCCATTTTGTGACTTCTTGCGGAGTCAAAACCATAATCTGATATTGGTCGACTTGACTTAACAAAGTACTCGATAAAGGTTGCTCTCTGTTCGAAGTATTTAAATTTGTATATTTAAGACGATATAGTTTTTTTTGATCTGCATCATAACGATATTCAATTCGTTCAAATGGTGATAAGCCTTGTTTTAAAGGATCTGTTACCCCAGCTTTACTAAAACGTAGAATTTGATTATCGATTTCTAAAGCTGGATGAAGTTGCCCACCTTGGTTTGCGGATAAAGGGATAATCTGCAAAGTATCACGAAGAATTTGTTGATAAGCATCTTGTAATTCAAATAAATGCACTTCATGTTCGGCATTACGATCACGAACTTTGAGCAAGTAATCGAAAATTTTCCACCCCAATAAAGATAAAACCGCAAAGATAGCGATCGCGACTAACAATTCAACCAAAGTAAATCCTGAGGCGCGAGTTAATCGAGCACTGCTCGATCGTGCTGCAAGGCGAGAAGCAAAGCTGCGGATATGAATATATTTATTTTTTATCATTATTTTGCTTTCACTGGATAATTAAAAAAAACCATATGAGTAATGCCATTTTGTACTTTTCCCTTATCCGGATCATACAAACTCACTTGTAAATCAATTTTTTGAACATTTGGGCTAATTGTAGATTGAGCTGACTTATCAATTTGCCAAGTTTCACCTTGGGAAGTTACCTGCTTACTTTGAGTTCCTTGCAACCATTCTTGATTAATCTCCATCATAGCAACTTCATTCATTGCCACAAACTGAGCTTTGGTTCGCAAAATTGCATTTGAAGTGGACTGCGTGTACTGCATTGCCACTTTAGTTAAAGCGACAGCTGCGACTGCAAAGATTGCCAAAGCAACCATAACTTCTAAGAGGGTAAAGCCTTTAGATTTCATTTATTTTACCCAAGTGATCTATTTGTATTTCTGAACCAATCGGTTTTTGTTCTAAATAAAATTGTATTTTAACGGTTTTAGCTTCTCCATTGCCAAACCAGATGAGTTGAGGCGTTTGTCCTCCAATCAAATCTGTATTTTTAGCTTTAGAATAATTCTGGTCATCCAAGGGTTGTACTGAAAAAGAAACATGGGCAGGAAGTTGCCGTGTTTTAAACTCAGTATATTTCTGCCAACGGTTTTTTATATCTTGTACTTGCAAAGTGCTTTGATCGTGATATTCATAAAGTTCATAAGAAAATGGTGAGACATCTGTCTCACCATGAGTTTCTAAAGCCAATACACGTGATTGATCGAGCGATTCTTTATTAATTTTCTGCAAATCGAGTAAAAATAACTCTCTCGCCTGCATTGCCTTTTTTTGGTCGACGCCACCTATATTTAATACAACCAGAGAAGTCATAATTGTCATAATCACAATGACTACCATCACTTCTATGAGGGTAAAGCCTTTTTGTGATTGAAATGGTAGATTCGATTTCATATCGACCTATTAAGCGTACTGCTCAACTGCTTGTTTGGGTAAGGCTAATGCCTGGTCAATGTATGCTACTCGCAAAGTATCTCTTGAACCCAAATAACGTTGATAAAAGCTTGAATTCAGAATTGCAGCAGCTCCATGAGTGAGTGACCAGATTGAAGCCAAGTAATCTCGTGTAGTCATATGACTCTGGATTGACTCTAAATAGTGATCAGTCATACGAATAATAATACGTAAGCGTTGCTTTCTCACTTGGTAGAGTTCATTAAAAAGATGGTGTACACCTTGGGCAGTAATTGAAAGCTTTTCTTCAATTTGGTGAAACAGCACTGTTCTTTCCGGATGGTGCAAATGATGCAACATAAAGAAAGCTAAATGTTCTGGAAAAGCCTTTTCAGTATCTTGAACCATTTCCAGTAACATGCGCTCATTACGAATAATTAATAGCATGTACAATTCGTCTTTACTTTGAAAGTGCTTGTACAAAGTACCTTTTGCCAAATCAAGCTCAGCAGCCAGCACATCAAGTGTCATTCCGGCTTCGCCATTTTCTAACAACAACTGTTCCGCAACTTGAAATATTAATGCTTCTCTTGCTCGGAACTGAGCTTGACGGTCCATCTTCACGCAATTACTCTCTTTATATAGTTTCTATAAGTTAAATCGCTTTAAGTAAATTTTCAAAATTCTGCGAGGTGATTCTTGCAATTTCCTCAACTGGCTTATCATATACCTCACTTAGTGCTTTCGCTACATAAGGTACATATTTTGGTTCATTCGTTTTACCACGATATGGTACGGGAGCCAAATAAGGGCTATCTGTCTCAATCAAAAGCCGATCTAAAGGAACTTGCTTGGCTACATCTCGTAGATCTTGAGCATTTTTAAATGAAACAATTCCTGAAAAGGAAATATAGTAACCACAGTCCAATACAGCTTTTGCTGTTTCCCAGTCCTCAGTAAAACAGTGCAAAATACCATGTGTAGATTGTTCAGCTCGAATAATATCCACCGTATCATGTTTTGCTGAACGTGTATGAACAACTACTGGTTTTTTAACATTTTTAGAGGCTTGAATATGACGAGCAAAACAATCTTTTTGCTCATTAATAAAGTCAGTGCTGTGGTAATAGTCTAAACCTGTTTCACCTAAAGCCCACACCTTTTCTGATTGAGCCAATTCAGTCAAATACTCAGTCGTTGCTCGAGCCATAGTATCAACATCCTCACACGGATGTACGCCTACCGTATACCCCACATCTTCATGACGCTTTGCGATTTCAGCTAAAGCAATATAATCATCAAGGTCAACTGAAATTGCCATAAACTTAGAAACACCTTCTGCTCGCGCAGCAGCAAGTGCTAGATCTAAATCACCGTTATAAGGCGTTAAATCTAACATTGTTAAATGGCAATGGGTATCAACAAACACTGTTCTTTCCTATCTGCTTACATGGTATAACTTGGGCGATCTAAAGACATACTACCAGCTAAAATCCGCTCAGCTTCAGCTTTATAGTAAATTCCTTTATCACCACTCAATTGAATTGCGAAACCTTGCGGTTTAAATCCACTTTGCTTATGTGAAATCCAAACTACTTTACCAGTTAAAGGAATTTTTTGTGATTGTTCTGGTAACGTAGCTAAAATAAAAATTTCCTGACCCATCTTCACTTTTTGCTTCGATGGTACAAACAAGCCCCCACCTTGTACATATCCCATATAACTTGCTTGCAATGTTGCTCTATCTGGAATATTGACCTGAATAATTCCACCCATTTGTGGTTGCATTAGTGTTCCCCTTAAACGTTCATTAATTTTATAAAAAGTTGATCTATGATGAGTTGTGTTTGTACATTCTGTTCAACTAATCTTTTAGATTGCTGTAATTCCTCATAAAGACTGAATAAGCTTTCTAAATTATAGTTTTGCGCTAATTGATCGAACTGTAAATCAATATTTTTCTGTGGTTGATTGAGCTTGACACAAATTAAATCCCCTAACAAGTATTCAAGAAGCATCATAAAATCACTAAAGTTGAGTTCTTTTTGCCATTTAGCCGAATAAAATAAAGGCATATTTTTTTGATTTACAACTTTAGTCCAATCTTCTAAAAAAGACTGTCTTTTAGCAAACCAATCACTAGTCGCAATTTCAACTGCTTGCAACGGCATATCATTAGAAAGGCCTAGCAATAATTCAGGTGGTACAGATGCTGTTTCCGCTAAATGTTCATTTAGATAAGATGTGGCTTCTGTATATGAAATACGGTCTAAAGCAAAATGCTGTAAGCGACTTCGAATGGTTGCCGGTAATTTCAAATAATGATCGGCCAACAAGATTAAAACGACGCGTTCACCTGGCTCTTCTAAGGTTTTTAGCAGCGCATTTGATGACGCAAGATTTAAAGCTTCAGCTGGCTCAATAACAACAACACGCCATCCCTCACCAGTTTGTTGTACAAATGGCAATAAATCTCGAATTTTTTCTATTTTAATTTTTGCATTCTGTTTTTTATTTTCTTCATCTGTCGTGATATGAACATAGTTTGGATGCGTATCTGATTTTAACCATTGACAGCTACTACATTCACCACAAGCACCTTGAGGTTGTTTATTTAAACAAAGTACCCACGCTAAGAAATGCTTCGCAAAAGCATGTTTACCACAACCTTGTTTACCATAAAATAATAAGCCATGCCCAATATTAGGAAAACGTGTTGTTAACGTTTCCCACATTGTCTGTTGCCACGGATAAACCTTAGAAGTCACATTCTGATTCATTAAATTAACGCTTACTCAAAAGACTCAACAGGCATATTATTTAAACGATCAAGATCTGCTTGAGTGTCAACACCTGGTGGTAAATTCGCTTCTGCTACAGCAATAGCAATACGGTGTCCATTTTCTAAAACACGCAATTGCTCAAGACTCTCGAGCTTTTCAAGTTTACCCATTTCCCATGTAACATATTCTTGTAATAAGCTCACACGATAAGCATATAAACCTAAATGACGAAATGCTTGGCTATGTAAAGTTGGTTCAGCTTGTTTAGCACTATCTCGATCATAAGGAATAGTTGCACGACTAAAATATAATGCTTCATTTTGTTTAGACATGACTACTTTTACGATACTATCACGCTGAAATTCATCCAACGAATGAATAGGCTCACATAATGTAGACATTGAACAGTTTGGCTTATCAACCAAAAGCTTTGCAACTTGCTGAACAAGCTGGGCTGGCAGTAATGGCTCATCGCCTTGTACGTTTACAATAATGTCATCAGCATCCCATCCTTTAATACGAGCAACTTCACTTAAACGATCTGTTCCCGATGGATGGTCTGCACTTGTTAAAACAACATCAACGCCCTCTGCACGACATATTTCAGCGATACGTTCATCGTCCGTTGCTACACATAGGTCATCGAAACCTTCAACTTTTTTTGCTTGATCCACTACTCGTAAAATCATAGGACGATCATGAATAAGTAACAATGGCTTACCTGGCAAACGCGAACTTGAGAAGCGTGCTGGAATAACGATGTGTTTCATTTTTTTCTTCCTAAGATATTTGAATATCAAGCTTTTGCAATTGCTGATTTAAAACCTGATAGCACTCTTCAGACAAAACAGCTTTAACTGGCACAACCCAAATAGGTCGTTTAAATTCTGGATGCTTTTCAAGTAATGGTAACAACTTAACTGCATCTTTTTCAGTTGTAATGATAGATTGGTCATCATTAAATAGAAGGTCATCAATAACATAATCATGATGATCACGAAAAGCATGCTCTTGAAGTTGTGTCACCCCTAAACCTTTAAGTGTTTGGTAAAAGCGCTGAGGAAAACCAATACCGACTACTGCATGGTAATTATTTTGAATATTGAATGATAATTCAGTTGCCGAAGAAGGATTCAACAAGTAAGGTTGCCCTGCATCAAGATGCATATGCAATGTAGTTGTTGGTGTGAAAGTATGCTCGATTACCGTACTAGTTTTTAAACGTTCCGCAGGTTCACGTAAATATCCTTCTGGTAATAACTTTCTATTTCCAAGGCCACGATTTTGATCAAGTACGATCCATTCTAGCTGACGATCTAATGCCCAATGTTGCAATCCATCATCACTAATAATTAAATCTAGTTTAGTCGATGCTAATAATAACTCGATTGCAGCTTGTCTATTGGGTCCTACTGCCATAGGTACGCCAGTTGACTGTACAATCAAAGCAGGTTCATCTCCTGCTTCAGCTGCTTGACTGGCCGATGTTACCAACACAGGAAAAGGGCCAGCTCCACCATAGCCTCTACTAATTACCCCTACCTTTACATTATGCTGCTTTAGATAATTGACGAGCTCTATTAATAATGGCGTTTTTCCACTTCCCCCCACCGTAATATTGCCAATTACCATGACTGGCACAGGTGCGGTATAAACTTTTTTAAAGCCTGAACTATAAAAACCACGATTTAGTAAAAACCCAGCACGATACAAGCAAGACAAAGGACGTAAAACAATCAACCAACTTGATTGCTTATTCCATGCATTTTGGATCAGCTGGGCTAAAGACATACTTAATGGTCCTCAAAATTACGCTGATGTAATTGATAATAAGCACCATGTTTAGCAAGTAATTCTTGATGAGTACCTTGTTCAACAATTTGTCCGCGGTCCATCACAACAATACGATCCGCATTTTCAATGGTTGATAGACGGTGAGCAATCACAATCGTTGTACGATCTTGCATAGCCTCATCAAATGCTTGTTGAATAAAGTGTTCAGATTCATTATCAAGCGCACTTGTAGCTTCATCTAAAACGAGAATAGGCGCATTTTTCAAAATTGCACGAGCAATTGCGATACGTTGACGTTGACCACCGGATAAGTTTAGACCTTGGGCACCTAAAACAGTATCGTAGCCATCTGGTAAGTTCATAATAAAGTCATGGGCATAAGCAGCCTTTGCCGCTGCGATAACTTCTTCATCGCTCGCATCATGTAGCTGACCATAAGCGATATTTTCACGTACAGTTCGGTTAAACAAAACAACTTGCTGATTTACCATCGCAATTTGTGTACGCAAACTTGAAAGCTCAATATCACGTATTGGTAAATCATCTAAATAAATTTGACCACTTGAGACTTCTTGGAAACGTACCAACATGTTCACTAAAGAAGTTTTACCAGCACCAGAGCGCCCTACCAATGCAACAGTTTCGCCTGGACGAATATCTAAAGAAAAGTCTTTAATCGCTTGCGTACCGTCAGCATAGTTAAGTACAACATGGTCAAAACGAATTGCACCATGCAACTGAGGTTTAAGCTGACCACTATTTTCTTCTTCAGGTAAATCTAATAATTCAAAAACTGAATGTGCTGCAGCCAAACCACGTTGTAACTTCTCATTAATATCAGTTAAGTTTTTAACAGGCTTTGAAAGTAATCCTGCTGCCGTAATATATGCAACAAACTCACCAGCAGTTGTATTCCCTAAAATTTGTGGTCTTAATGCTAACCATACGATTAGAGCCATTGCACAAGCCATCACCACTTGAACAACAGGACTATTTAGGTTTTGCACAATCACCATTTTTAAACCACGTTTTAAGTTTTCTTCCGATGACTTATAAAAACGCTCTTGTTCTGACTCTTCACCAGCGAAACTTTTAACAACTGCATTACCATTAATACTTTCTTGCACTACATGGTTAACATCACCCATAGTGTCCTGAACTTGCATCGAAAGCTTGCGCATTCTTTTTGAAGCTTTACGCACCAAAATCCCAATCACAGGTAAGAACACCATAATACAAATTGTTAAACGCCAATTGGTATAGAACAAATAACCTAATAACCCCAAAGTAATCATGCCATCCCGAACAATGGTCTTTAATGATTCAGATGAAGCAGCTGTAAGTTGCTCGACGTTATACATAATTTTGGCAGTAATATGTCCCGAAGAGTTATCGAGATAATATTGAGCCGGTAACCTTAGAAGTTTTGCATAAACTTCTTGGCGAATACTAAAAACCAAACTACGCGAGATTACAGCCGTATAGTACCCCCCCATAAATAGGCCAAGGCCACGGAAGAATACCAATAAAATGATTAATAAAGGGAACCAATCTAGATCCGCTCTACTCGCATTTTGAATTGCATCAATAATAAATTTAATGAGCTTAGCAACAGAAACCTCCGTTGCTGAGTTCATACCGAACCCGATAAGAACTAATAAGGCCACGCCCCAATAAGGTTTTAAATAGGATAGGAGACGCAAATAAACCTTAAAATCTTGATTCACTCAGAAAAACCTCTAGAAGGAACTTTGGTACTAATATTGATGTTAACAAAACCGAGTTGTCCTGCTACATCCATAACACGAATAACATCCTGATGGGATGCTTTTGCATCAGCAGCAATGATAAACATAAAGTCACGTCGCTCTTGAGCAATCTGCTTAATTGCAGTGCTCAAATCAGCCACATCTTTGCTAGATAGCGCCTGACCATTCACGGCGTAATGTCCGCTAGAGTCTACCACGACTTCAATTTTATGATCGTACTGTTTTGGTGGAACACCTTGTGCATCTGGTAAAGTTAAATTGATGCGACTAGGCTGATTAAAAGTGGTAGATAACAATAAAAACACTAGAATGAACAATAAACAGTCAATCATAGGTGTTAGATTGATATGAATATCTTCAACATGAGAACGTTTAAACTTCATATTGCGATCTACCCATCAACCAACGCGGCGATGTTCTTGCATGACTGAAGAACGTTTGTAAAACAATGAGGCATGAAATAGCGTAGATTGTTGCTCTAACTCAGCAATATAATCTTGCACTACTCTTTGAAAATATCGATAGGAAATAAGCGCAGGAATTGCAATGAGCATACCAACTGCTGTTGTGATCAAAGCCTTGGAAATACCGGGAATCATTAAACTAGGACTACCTGCCGAACCAAAATCAATAACCAAAAAAGACTCAATAATTCCCACAACTGTTCCAAGCAGTCCTAGTAAAGGCGCAATAGCACTTAAGGTTCCTAAGAAGTTAATATTTTTCTCTAAATAAGAAATTTCTTGAGAAGCCATAGCTTCCATTTGTGCTCGCGCAAATTGTTCGCCATGTTCCTGATACTCAAAACCAGCTTTTAGAATATTGCCCAATGCCGTGCTTTGCGCATTAGTATCCTGCTCCAAATTTGTTATAACAACAGAAATATCTGCACTGCCATCATTCATTAGTACTTTAGGTAAAACTTGTGAACGTCTTAAACGTACAAAACGCTCAATACTAATTGCGACGGTTAAAATTGAACACAAAATTAAAGGCAGCATTAACCAGCCGCCCGCTTTCACAAGTTCCCACATATTTTCTTCCCCAAGAATATAAATTAGAAATATATGACCTAACTTAGAATTAATCTGGTAAACAAATATTCAAAATACCATCTAACTCATCGAGTGAATGATAGTGAATAACAAGCTTACCTTTACCTTTCTGGTTATGATCAATTTTAACATTGGCACCAAAACGTTCTGATAATTTCTGAGTTAGTTGCTCAATGTCTGGTGCAACAGGAGCTTTTTCCTTTTCCTGTTTAGGCTCGTTCCAATCGCGTACTAACTGCTCAGTCTGACGAACAGATAATCCTTTTTCAATTACAATTTTTGCAACTTCAAGTTGTTCTTTGCCCTTTAAAGTTAAGATGGCACGAGCATGCCCCATATCAAGCTGGCCTTGCTGCATAAATTCTTTAATGTCATCAGCCAAGCTCAACAGACGTAATAGATTACTTACCGTTGTTCTTGCTTTACCGACTGTATCAGCAATTTCTTGATGGCTTAAACCGAATTCATCATGGAATCGTTGTAGCGCCAACGCTTGATCAATCGGGTTTAAATCTTGACGTTGAATATTTTCAATAAGTGCTAAAGCAATAGCAACCTGATCATTTAAATCACGAACAATTGCAGGGATTTCCGTTAAGCCAGCAATTTGAGCTGCGCGCCAACGACGCTCACCTGCAATAATTTCGTAAGGATGAGCTTCATCATCTACAGGACGAATAACAATTGGCTGCATTACCCCATGTTTTTCAATAGAGGATGCCAACTCTTGCAAATCATGCTCATGGATAAAACGACGTGGTTGATATTCACCTCGTTTCAACAACTTCACATCAATTTGCTTTAACTGACCATGATCAAGCGCTTGAGCTTCTAGTTGTAATTTTTCTTTTTGAATTGAACCAAGTAATGCATCTAAACCACGACCTTTCGCCAATCCGCGTTTTTTGATGCTCATACTTTACTTCCTTTCTTCACTTTACTTTTCTTTAACATCTCAGCCGCAAGATTTAAGTATGCAACTGCACCTTTCGAACTTTTTTCAAAATAAATTACTGGCAAACCATGTGCTGGAGCTTCAGCCAAACGAACATTACGTGGAATCACAGTGTCGTAGAGTTTCTTACCAAAATATTGTTCCAACTCAGCAGATACATCGCGAGTTAAGGCATTACGCGCATCATACATGGTGCGTAAAACACCAATAATTTCCAAATCTGGATTTAACGCTTTTTGAATACGATCGATCGTTTGAGTTAAATCTGCCAAACCTTCTAATGCATAGTACTCGCATTGCATTGGAATGATTACACCATCTACTGCAGCTAAAGCATTCACGGTAATTAAACTTAAGCTAGGCGCACAATCAACAATAATGTAATCGAATGAGTCCCGAATTTCATTCAAAGCATTCTTTAAAATGAACTCACGACCTTCTTGCTCGGCAATGGCAAGCTCGACACCAGAAAGTTCACGGTTTGAACCCAAAACTTTATATCCAACCTCAGCTTTTTGAATTGCCGTTTCGATTGGCACTTCACCCAATAACACATCCGTAATTGAATAAAGTAGATCATTCTTTTGAATACCAGACCCCATCGTAGCATTACCTTGCGAATCTATATCAACAAGTAGCACACGTTTTTTCAATACAGCTAGTGACGCTGCAAGATTTACTGCAGTCGTTGTTTTACCAACACCACCCTTTTGGTTTGCAATCGCAATAATTTGAGCCATGGTAACCCTAATACTTTTTATTTAAATTCGTTGAAGTAAAAGTAAATGACGTTGTTCATCAAGTCTCGGTACATGCAGTTCAATCACTTTACATGAAAATTCCTGCTTAAGCTCTTCCATTTCTTCAACTGGAATCAGTCCTTTCATCGCGGCAATTATACTCTGCTCATGTAAATATGGACGCGCAGCCTCAACAAAATCTGTTAATGATGCAAATGCACGACTTGTTATTACATCAAATTGGCCAAGTTCATCAATTGTATCTTGATTTTCAACACGCGTTTGCACAGCTATTACGTTTTTAAGCTTAAGGTCAGCAATAAACTGTTTCAAAAAACGAATTTTCTTACCATTTGAATCAAGCAATACACAAGAGCGTTCTGGCTGACATAAAGCAATGATCATGCCTGGCATGCCACCACCTGTACCTACATCGAGCAAACGACCTGCTGGCAAATCTTTCAAAATACTTAGGCTATCTAACAAATGCTTCACTAACATTTCTTTCGGATCACGAATCGCTGTTAGATTATAAGCTTTGTTCCAAAGTACCAAAGCATCTTGATACTTCAACAATAATGTCAAAGCTTCATCGCTAAGCGATAAACCTAATTTTTGACTACCCTGTTGTAACTCTTGAAAAAACGGATGCATAAACAGATAACATCTAAGTAAAATTTAAAACAAAGTATACCCATTTATGCATCGTGGAACACTAGTTAACGATTAGCGATTACGCAGTTAATCGTAGAAGCCTTCACGAATTTGCAAATCTAGCTCCATTAAACGCTCAGGCGTTCCCACATCTACCCATGCACCTTTAAGCTTTTCACCAGATATTTTTTGATTGTGCATGGCTTGCTTCAACAATGGGGCTAACGGACGTTTACCAGCTTCCAATCCATCAAAAAGCTTAGGATGGATAACAGATACACCACTAAAAGTGAGGTTCTCGCCCTTCACATCTTGATCGAATGTAAAAGCGCGTCCATTTAATAATGTAAAGTCGCCTTCAGGATGCTGTTTAGGATTATCAACTAATACAAGATGTGCCAAATCATCATTTAACTTAATATGGCGTAGAGCTTCAAAATCCATTGTAGTCCATACATCTCCATTCACCAGAATGAAAGGATCGGTTCCAAGCAGTGGCAAAGCATTAATAATTCCACCAGCGGTTTCCAGTCCTTCTTCTTCTCGTGTCCAACGGATCTCCACACCAAATTGAGAACCATCTCCCAAGCTACTGATGAGTTTGTCGGCTAACCACGCAGAATTGATGACTATTTCGGTCACACCAATTTTCTTAAGTTTTTCAATATGCCACACAATAAGTGGCTTACCACCTACCTCAAGCAGAGGCTTTGGTGTATATAGTGTGAGTGGACGCATACGATTGCCCAAGCCAGCAGCTAGAATCATTGCTTTCATTATGCTGCAACCTCATAAGGGCCATATTTTTCAATAAATTTAGGCATTACTGAACTGTGAATAAACGCCATGAAGTCATCAAGCTCATGATAGCCACGGCTCTCTTCAAGTAAATACCACATGACTCGTGGTAAATCCTTCAAATAACCAGACTTACCATCTCGCTCAAACAAACGGACAAAGATACCTAAAATTTTGATATGGCGTTGAATTGCCATTAAATCAGCATCACGTTTAAATTGGTCAAAGCTTCGGTTTTGTTTAGAAGATGCTGGTAAAAGCTCATAGAACACTTTAAACCATTGATAAACACGCTCAGCATTCCACTGCACGTATGCATCACGTGTAATCGAGATCAAATCATACGTATCAGCACCAATAACTGCGTCTTGGAAGTCAATTACTCCTAATTCTTCTTCATTAGCAATTTTCATTAAATTACGGCTATGAAAATCACGATGTACAATAACTTGCGGTTGAGCTAATGCTGCCTGAGCCAAGAAATCAAATGCATCATCAATAGTTTTCTTTTGCTCAGCTGTTGGATGGATATCAAGTGACGGTAACATCCAATCTGTTAATAACTGCATTTCCGATAAGAGCTTTTCATAAGAATAAACCGGGAAATGTTCAACGCCATTAATCGATTGCAAATGAATAAGCTGTTTAAAGCTCTGTTCATAATATTGATCAACTGTTTCATCGTTTAACAATGTAGACAGCAGCACATCACCAAAGTCTTCTAACAATAAAAAACCTTGATTTAAATCTTTTGCAACGATCTGAGGTACCCGAACTCCATGCCCTGCAAAAAACTCGTCAATGGTCACAAACGGAACACAGTCTTCTTTTTCAGGAGGCGCATCCATAAGCATATACGTTTTATTTTGTAACTGGATGCGAGCATAACGTCGAAAGCTTGCATCCCCTGCTAAATAAGCGATCTGAAATTGATCATTTTCAAGAACAGATGTAAGCCATGTATGTATCAATTGTTCACGTTGTGTATTCATTTGCAATAAAATCTAAAACAAGCTGAGATTTTTGAAGGGTTAAGTGTAGCCACTTATAAACTTTTTCTCTATGATGCGACAATAATTAATTGTGAATTAGCATACTTGGTTAATGAGACAATGAAGCATCAGTTTAAATTTAATCCTTTAGCGACCGCTATTTTTACGCTCTTATGTAGTGGCTCCATACAATCAAGTTATGCTGAGTCAGCTGGTGTTGTCTCCAACATAGACAATAATCAACTTAAGGCGAGTATTAAGGAAGCCTATCCAGGGCAGGAATTCTTTCAACAATATTATGTTGATAAATCTGCTCCTGAGGCGCAATTGCGCAATAATAAATATTTGAGTTCAGCATTCTGCCAAGGAACTTGGATTACACCAATTAATCCTGAAACTAAAGCGTTAGATGCAGATAAGGCTACTTCAGTTGTAACGGCTGATTATGGGCACTACAACCCTGCCGGCGACTCTGTGTTGGAAGGAAACGTGGTGATAGATCAGGAAGGCCGTACAGTTCGTGCCGATAAAGTCACCATCGATAAAACTCAAACATTTGCACATGCACAAGGCCGAGTACAGTTAGCTCAAGGCGGCTTACTCTCTCAAAGTGATGAAATTGATTACAATCTAAAGACTCAAACCGGAAATTTAGATAATAGTTTTTATATTTCTGAACAACAACATGCCCATGGTCATGCTGGGAAGATCGAGAGAACCTCTCCGAATGTAATGGTTCTCAATGATGCGACTTACACAACCTGTCCGCCAGGCCAGAAACCAGGTTGGAAAATTCAAGCCAACAAAATTGAGTTGAACCAAGAAACTGGGCGCGGTGTTACGCGCGGAACAAAACTATATGTAAAAGATGTTCCAGTTCTAGCAGTTCCCTACTTTAACTTCCCGATTGATGACCGCCGTACTACAGGTATCCTCAACCCACAATTTGGTTTCTCAAACGATGGTGGTATTGAACTTTCGGTTCCTGTTTATTTAAACCTTGCGCCTAATTACGATGCAACAATTACGCCACGTTACTTAGCAGATCGTGGGGCAATGTTACAAGGTGAATTCCGATATTTGACGGATGGGTTTGGTGCCGGACAGATTTGGGGCGGCATTTTGCCATCTGATAAAGAATATGATGATAAAGACCGTAAAGATTTCCATTTTTTACATAATTGGGATATCAACGACCAATGGTCTACCAACCTTGAATATAACTACGCATCAGATAAAGACTATTTCTCTGATTTAGATAGTAGCCCTAACTCTAAAACAGATCTTAACTTGCGTAGAGCTTGGGAACTTAACTATCAGCATGGTATACCAGGGTTAAAAGCTCAGCTTAAGGTCGAAGACTTCCAGACCCTTGACCCAGAAGTAAAAGACGTCAATAAACCATATGCCCGCTTACCTCAATTTTTATTAAATTATGTCACTGGTAATCCACTAGGACTACAATACGAATTTAATAACGATACTGCTTATTTTAAGAAATCAATTAACGATGATTCTGCACAAGAAAGTAGCGGTACGCGTATTTATAACCAGTTTGCAACACGTTATAACTATCGAACACCAGCAGCCTTTGTAATTCCTGAGGTTTCTGTACGTTCTATTCAAACCTTCTATGACAAAGACAGTATCGCCTCTCAAGGTTTAGATGGCGGTTCTGAAAACAAATCAGTCGTTGTGCCACAATTTACATTGGACACTGGATTGAATTTTGAACGTGAGGGTAAATATTTACAAACACTTACACCACGCGCCTTCTATGCCTATGCGCCATACAAAAATCAAGATGGCTACCCAAACTTTGACTCAACCACTGCGTCAATTAGTTACGATCAGTTATTTAACCCTTACCGCTTCTATGGACATGACCGCCTTGAAGACAATAACTTTTTATCGTTAGGTGTAAGCTATAGTCTTTTTGACACAGTAGGCTTAGAGCGTTTACGCGCAAGTGTGGGCCAAAGCTATTATTTTGAAGATCGCCGCGTCACCTTGAAACAACAAGATGAAATTGATACTGAACGCAATACAGGTCCTGTTGTTAGCTTATCAAGCCAACTTAATCAAAACTTCACCATTGCCGCCAATTCGGCATGGATGTCAAATGGCGATAATGCACAGCGTGATTTTCAACTTTACTATACAGGCGATAAAGGAAATCTCTATAATTTAGGCTATTTCTACCGTAAAGATATTCCTGGTCACCAAGATACATACGACCAAGTTGTTGCATCGTTTATACAACCAATTAAAGACAATTGGCGTATTATGGGGCACGTACAATATGACATGGACAATGATGTTGCCCGTGAATTATTACTAGGTGTTAATTATGAATCGTGTTGCTGGGGCATTTCTGTCTATGGCCGCTCATACTATAACGATCTAGACGATCCAAAATCTCCAGATGTTAGTGAAAAGCGCGCGATCATGGCCGAAATTACACTCAAAGGTTTAGGTGGTTTAAACAATAAACTCGCGTCTTTACTTGAAAATCGCGTTTTAGGTTTTAACAAAATTAATCAATCTTGGACACAACGTTAATGAAGACAAAACATCTTAAACAGTTTTTTAAAGCGACGACCCTTGCTGTATTAATATCTTCATCAATGCATAGTTTTGCCCAACCTACTGATGAAGTTGTGGCAATTGTGGACAATAGCGTAATTTTAAAAAGTGACCTTGAACAAGGAATGGCTGAAGCAGCTCATGAATTGCAAGCACAAAAAAAAGAAGTTCCACCTCAACAATACTTACAATTTCAAGTATTAGACCAACTCATCTTACGTCAAGCACAACTTGAACAAGTTAAAAAATATGGCATCAAACCTGATGAGAAAAGTCTAAATGAGGCTGTACTTAAAGTTGCAAGTCAATCAGGTAGCAAAAGCCTAGAAGCCTTTCAACAAAAATTAGATGCGATTGCACCTGGAACTTATGAAAACTTACGTAGCCGTATTGCTGAAGATTTAGCAATTAATCGCCTGCGTCAACAGCAAGTTATGTCTCGCATTAAAATCAGTGATCAAGATGTAGATAACTTCTTGAAGTCACCACAAGGGCAAGCTGCTTTAGGTAATCAAGCTCATGTGATTCATATGCGAATTTCCGGAGATAACCCTCAAGAAGTTCAAAATGTAGCAAAAGAAGTTCGTTCACAACTTGCTCAAAACAATGATTTAAACGCTCTTAAAAAACTTTCAACTGCAACTGTAAAAGTTGAAGGTGCAGATATGGGATTCCGTCCTCTTTCTGATATACCGGCTGAACTTGCTGCTCGTATTACTCCACTGCAAGACGGTCAAACAACTGACTTAATTTCTGTACGCGATGGTGTACATGTTCTAAAACTTTTAGAACGTAAGCAAAATGAACAGAAAGCATTAGTACCACAATATCAAACACGCCATATTCTTATTCAACCTTCCGAAGTGGTAAGCCCTGAAAATGCGAAACAAATTATTGATAGCATTTACAAGCGATTAAAAGCGGGTGAAGATTTCGCTACTCTTGCTGCAACTTATTCAAACGATACAGGTTCAGCACGTGATGGCGGCAGTCTAGGTTGGGTTACGCCAGGTATGATGGTTCCTGAGTTTGATAAAAAAATGCAGGAAATTCCTGTAGGTGAAATTAGTGAACCTTTCCAAACTCAATTCGGCTGGCATATCTTACAAGTGACAGACAAACGCGAAAAAGATATGACACATGAATATCAAGAGCGTATGGCACGTCAAATTTTAGGTGAGCGTCAATTTAACACTGAAATTGATAGCTGGTTGCGTGAAGTACGTGCAAATGCTTATGTAGAAATTAAAGATCCAAGCCTCGACAAAAAGAACTTACAAAAATAAGTTAATCTTTTGTCGTTAAAACCTGTGTTGATCACAGGTTTTTTTATAAACAAAACCCAGCCATTAAAAAACCGGTTATATGAATAACCGGTTTCTATAAATCAGACCCTAACGGGAATTATTTATAACGATCAACCATTTTCTCTAAAGAAATTGGGCGAATCTTGTCAGCATTACCAGCTGTACCGAAAGCTTCATAACGATCGATACAAATTTGTTTCATTGAATCGACAGTTTTAGCGAAATACTTACGTGGGTCAAATTCAGCTGGGTTTTCCGCCATGAAACGACGAATTGCACCTGTTGAAGCTAAACGCAAGTCAGTATCGATATTGATTTTACGTACACCATGTTTAATCGCTTCTACAAGCTGTTCAACTGGTACACCATAAGTCTCACCAATATTACCACCAAACTCGTTAATTACTTTTAACCATTCTTGTGGTACAGAGCTTGAACCGTGCATTACAAGGTGAGTATTTGGCAATGCCGCATGAATTTCTTTAATACGGTCAATTGCTAAAATATCCCCTGTAGGTGGACGTGTAAATTTATAAGCACCGTGTGAAGTACCTACAGCAATTGCTAAAGCATCAACATTTGTATCAGCAACGAATTGTTTTGCTTCTTCAACAGAGGTTAAAAGCTGAGAATGGTCTAGTACACCTTCTGCACCCACACCGTCTTCTTCTCCAGCCATACCTGTTTCAAGGCTACCTAAGCAACCGATCTCACCTTCAACAGATACACCACAAGCATGAGCCATTGCTACCACTTGACGAGTTACATCTACGTTGTAATCGTAAGTTGTAGGAGTTTTACCATCAGCGCCTAATGAACCGTCCATCATCACTGAGCTAAAACCAAGTTGAATAGAACGTTGGCATACATCAGGGCTTGTACCATGGTCTTGGTGCATTACCACTGGAATGTGTGGCCATTCTTCAATTGCAGCCAAAATAAGATGGCGTAAGAATGGAGCGCCTGCATATTTGCGAGCTCCAGCAGATGCCTGAACAATTACAGGTGAATTGGTAGCATCTGCGGCAAGCATAATTGCACGCATTTGTTCTAAGTTATTTACGTTAAATGCTGGTACGCCGTAGTTATGTTCCGCAGCGTGATCCAAGAGCTGGCGCATTGAAATGAGTGCCATAATATCCTCCCAGGTAGTGCGGCTTATTCTACCTTGTCATTTATTTCAATTCAGCAACAAATCACAGTATTTCAAAAAAAATCCCTGCATTTGCAGGGAATTTTTAACAAAAAACAACAAATTAATGCGTTTCTGAAGCAGCCGTCTCGCTAGATGCACTACCTTCAACCACATCTGTATTCTTTTCATCTAAAACTGGCTTATCAAGCGCATCGATTGCAGCTTGTTGTTCCGGAGTTACTTTGTCAGCAACAGCTGTAGATGCCGCATCTTGGCCTGCTTGAGCCGCCTCTTCTTTTTTCGCACAAGCAGTCAACATCATTGGGACAATTAACAAAGCAACAAAGGTAAGTTTTAAATTCATCACTATTTTCCACAATTGGTGATTTAGTACTCATTATATTATTTCAGGAATATGACAATTTAATGACTTATCAATGAAAAAGGGATTGATAACTCAATCCCTTCTTATTTCAATATAACAGTTTTTAAGCACGTTCAAGTAAAACGGCAACTGCTGGCAATGTTTTTCCTTCAACAAATTCAAGGAATGCACCACCACCTGTTGAAATATAACCAATTTGATCAGCTACATTATATTTATCAATCGCAGCTAAGGTATCACCACCACCAGCAATTGAGAATGCATCAGATTGTGCAACTGCAAGAGAAAGTGCTTTAGTACCTTCACCAAATTGATCAACTTCAAATACACCAACAGGACCATTCCAAAGAATCGTTTTTGAAGTTGTTAAAATATTTGCAAATGCTTTAGCTGTTTCAGGACCAACATCCAAAATCATATCATTTGCTGTGACATCTTCAACTTTCTTAATTACTGCTTGCGCTGCTGCCAAAGAACCTAAGAAATCTTCGAAGTTAATTTGTGAAGCATCAGCTACAACTACATCTGTAGGAAGTGGAACACTTACTTTAGCAGCAATTTGTTTTGCAGTTTCAACCAAGTCAGCTTCATATAAAGATTTACCAACATTGTAACCAGCAGCCGCCAAGAAAGTATTTGCAATACCACCGCCTACAATCAGTTGGTCACAAATACCAGATAATGAATTTAACACATCAAGTTTTGTTGAAACTTTAGAACCAGCGACAATTGCCACCATTGGTTTTTCAGGTGTTTGCATTGCACGGCCAAGTGCATCTAATTCAGCAGCCAATAATGGGCCTGCCGCTGCAACAGGTGCAAAACGTGCTACACCTTCTGTAGAAGCTTCTGCACGGTGAGCAGTACCAAAAGCATCCATTACAAACACATCACATAGAGCTGCATATTTTTGTGCAAGTTCAGGATTATTTTTCTTTTCACCCGGATTAAAACGAACATTTTCAAGCAAAACAACTTGTCCTGCTTCAACTTCAACCCCATTTAAATAATCAGTAAATAATTTAACTTCTTGACCTAATGCTTCAGTTAAATATGCAGCCACTGGTGCAAGTGATTGTTCAGGCTTTGGCTCACCTTCCACAGGACGACCTAAATGTGAAAATACCATTACAGCAGCGCCTTTTTCTAAAGCAGCTTTTATTGTTGGAAGTGCGGCACGTAAACGAGCATCGCTGGTAATCACACCATTCTTAACAGGAACGTTTAAATCTTCACGAATAAGGACACGTTTACCTGCTAAATTAAGGTCAGTCATGCGCTGAAAATTCATGTAAAGCTCTCTTTATGATTTTAAAAACGCGCCAATTTTAAATGATTACATCAAAAAAGGTTAGTTTTTTTGCATAAAAGCTGTAGAAAGCCAAACTTTTGATTATGATAGAGGTAGTCATCTAATATTTCATCCATTATGTCTATTCATCCAGATCCACAAATCAATCGTTTAAATGTTTTAGGTGAACCCTTAGCAAGCTGTTGTTTTGACCCTATTACTGGCTACTTCCGGAATGGTTTTTGCCATACAGCCGTAACAGATCTTGGTCAACATACGGTGTGCGCCCAAATGACTTCTGAGTTTTTAAATTTTTCACAAAAAGTCGGAAACGATCTGATCACTCCTCTACCTGAAGCAGGCTTCCCTGGCCTACAACCGGGAGACTTCTGGTGCATTTGTGTAACTCGTTGGGTAGAAGCTTATCAAGCTGGTCAAGCACCCCCTGTTAAACTTCATGCTTGTCATCAGGCTGTATTGAGCTATGTTCCATTAGATGTATTAATGGAATTTGCAGTGTAATGAAACAACCCAAAATTATTTTGGCATCAAGCAGTCAGACACGTAAAGATTTAATGAATCGTTTAGGAATCGAATATATCTGTATTAGCCCAGATATTGACGAGAGTCCTTGTGGTGAAACGCATGCCGATGATTTAGCAAAAAGACTGGCATTTACTAAAGCACAGGTAATTGCACAAAAAAATCCTGAAGCAATTGTAATTGGTTCAGATCAAGTTGCATGGCGAGAGCATGCTCCTCATAATTTTATTGGCAAACCCTTAACAATTGAAAATGCCAAAGCTCAATTAGCAGCAAACTCTGGCCGAACAGTCTTTTTTAGTACTGCTTTAAGTGTACAGTGCCTTGAAAGAAGTTTTGAACATACGCTTGTTGAGCATTATCAAGTTAAGTTTCGCAATTTAAGCGCGCCTGAAATCGAAAGATACGTCGACTTAGATCTGCCCTTACAATGCGCAGGAAGTTTTAAGTGTGAAAGTCTCGGCATTAGTTTATTTGAAAAAATGATAGGCCAAGACCAAACCACGCTGATGGGTTTACCCATGATTCAGCTTTGTCAGATTTTAAGACAACTCAATCTTCAAATTCCTTAATATTTATTAGCTTATTTATAGGTTATTTCCATGACAGAAGCTTTAACCGTTTTAGGCGGTATTACTGCTGAACAGTTTTTAACAGAGTATTGGCAGAAAAAACCATTACTTGTACGTAATGCTATGCCTGAAATTGTGGGTATGTTAGAGCCGAATGATGTAAAAGAACTCGCTTTAGAAGACCATGTAACTGCTCGTCTTATCCGTCAAAAAGATAAAAATCCAAATGAATGGCATGTAAAATCATCTCCCTTAACTAAAGGTGATTTTCAAAAACTACCAAAGTTATGGACACTTTTGGTTCAAGCAGTAGACCATTATTCATTTGATATAGCTGAATTGTGGAAGAAATTTCCTTTTATTCCGCAATGGCGCCGTGATGACATTATGGTCTCTTATGCCCCAAAAGGTGGTTCAGTAGGAAAACATTTTGACTTTTATGATGTTTTTCTTGTTCAAGGATATGGTCATCGTCGCTGGCAACTCGGCCAAATGTGTGATGCAAGCACTGAATTTGTACCTAATCAACCTTTAAAGTTGCTACCAGAAATAGATGTTCATTTTGATGAAGTATTAGCTCCTGGCGACTTATTATATGTTCCACCTGGATTATCACATTATGGCGTTGCCGAAGATGATTGTTTAACTTTCTCCTTTGGTTTCCGTATGCCTAATATTTCAGGCATGATCGATAGAATTAGCGATCAATTTGCTACTGATGAATTACTTCAAAATCCTGTTGTCGATATTACCCGTAAGAATCCTCCTCAAATTGGGGAAATAAACACGGAAGAGTTGGCTTATTTAAGAGATTTAGTGCTAGCTCAATTGAAAAATTCAACAGTACTTGATGCTGCCCTCATGTCGTACATGAGCGAGCCTAAATATCCAGACAATATTCCAGAACCAGATGAAATAGAGGTTGAAGACCTAAATGCTATTTTGTCAGATGGCTATGAGCTGCTACTCGAACCTGCTTCGCGTCTACTTTATACAGAACAAAATGGCGTTTTAAAGTTTTGGGGTAATGGAGAAGAATTACCGATTGTGGAATCTTTTGCCACCCAACTCAAATCGATTGCCGATGGGAAAAGCATTCCTTTCAATAGTGAGCTTAACAATACAGATATTTTAGAAAACATTGTTCAATTATTGAATAATTCAATTCTTATGTTGTTACCTCCTGCAGAGTAATACTAACTAAATATATAAAAGGAGAAATTATAAAATTTCTCCTTTTTTCTTTTATAAATACATGTTTAAATATACCAATCTTTAAATCAAAGTTATAAAGGCCCACTTATAGTAAAAACCACCTTACCAAATCAAAAAATTAACTACTAAACATAGCTATTCAATTATAAAAAAATTAATGCTTAGCATTGAGTTTTGTCCTTTTATTATTTTTAAAAAACCTATTTTTTTCTATCAATAACAGTCAATACAATGTAAAATTTCGCGTTCGTGCTTTTTATTTGTACACTCGACCTTTAGGCTAATAGCAAAATATTTGTGTGAGGCTACTAAAATATGTCAAAAAAAGATGACATTATTACCACTGCTTTAAGACTTTTTAATTCATATAGTTATAATTCTATAGGGGTAGATCGTATCATCAGTGAATCTGGTGTAGCGAAAATGACATTTTATAAATACTTTCCTTCAAAAGAGAAACTTATTGAAGAGTGTTTATTATTAAGAAACTCACTTTTACAAAATTCTCTTACTGCAGCAATCTCTAAAGAAGACGAAACCAACCCACTAGCTCGTATTAAAGCCATCTTTTTATGGTATTCAGATTGGTTTAATAGTGAAGACTTTAATGGTTGCATGTTCCAAAAAGCCTTAGAAGAAGTATTAAAACAATACCCGTCAACACATCAACCAGCAACTTTATACAAAATCTGGTTAACACAATTAATGCAAGATCTTCTTATTCAATATAAAATTGAAGAGTCTCGACCTTTGGCATTGCTTTTAGTCAATATTTTAGAGGGTATGACCATTCAAGCTCAAGTTGAGCATGGTTCAGTAAAAATTGATGACTATTGGAAGCGTGTAGAGAAACTCATTGAATTTGAAAAAATTGCACATTAAAAAATAAAGCGTGATATTATTCTTCTTATCTTGTTGAATCTTCTTCTTATTCATCACGCTGCGTCTGAAAGTCATTCTAGCTTAGAGTTTGACATTTTTTTAAATTATCATCCCAAACTAGAATATACAGACCTGTCTGTACATAGTCGATTATAACTTTAGAAAATAAAAACACAATCTTTTTTTCTTGCCCTTTTATATATAAATCAGATTTAACTATTGATAGAGAGAAAAATAGAATTTATTTTCTTTGACTTTGTTTCATTTATACTTAACAATTACGCTTCTCACACAAAGCAACACTTTTGACACAAAACAAATACAAATTCTTGTTTTACCTTAATAATGTTATATATTTATCAATTACACTTATAAACCTTTTCAACAAAAACAATTGGATTGATTAGTTTTGCTACATTCATTTTCTTAAGATCAATCTATACTATGCCGGCCATATTGATATAGGTATAAAGTATGAAAGATGGACTCCAAATTGAAGAAATGAAAAATGCGGCGGATTCAGTCGTAGGAACATTAAAATCTTTAGCTAACACTGACCGTTTATTAATTTTATGTCACTTAGCCCATGAGGAGTTAAATGTCTCTCAAATTGAAGAGAAAACACAAATCACCCAACCCACCCTTTCACAACAATTGATGATGCTACGTAAAAGTGATGTCGTTTCAACACGACGTGATGGCAAGCAAATCTTCTATTCGATCAAGGATGATAAGATGCATTCAATTTTAAATATGCTTTACCAGTTATACTGCATAGAATAACTGCTCTAAACTTATAAAATTATAATAATATTAATGTATTCCTGAAATATGCGATTTTTCAACTTGGTAGCTGGTAATTATCCAAGCAAAGAGGATTGAAAATTCGCGTAGTTTTTCTAGCATTCCAATCTATTAAAAAACAAAAATAACCTCTCCTATTTCTTTTTATATCTTTTCTCCCTCTTCACTAATTTTTATGGCAAATAATAAGAACTTAAGGTTACTGGCTGTAATATAAGCAAAACATCAGATGCCAAACTTTAACCAATCAATTTTCTTTATTTAAAAACAAATACTTAATATTACCAAACCTTATAAAACTGATGACTTGATATAAAAAAGCTTAAGATTCACATCACTTACGTATAAAATACTCAGCTTGTTCAACCTTTAGCCATGAATAGGTTAATAAGGCCTTTATATGCTTGAATTCTTTTCTCGATTAAGCTTAGTCACTAAAATTATTATCGCCATTATTTTAGGGATAGGCGTCGCACTATTATTTCCAACCGTTACGCCGTACTTAAGCTTGTTTGGTGAACTATTTATTAAAGCATTAAAATCGGTTGCTCCTATTTTAGTCTTTGTACTGGTTCTCTCATCTATTGCCAACTTCCAAGTCGGTCATAGTGCAAATTTACGCCCAGTATTACTACTCTATGTAGTAGGTATGTTATTAGCTGCTTTTAGTGCTGTGATCGCTAGCTTATCTTTTCCTAGTACGCTTTATCTCAACACTGTTTCACATAATAATTTGCAAGCGCCTGGTAGTCTCGCTGATATATTAAAAAATCTGCTTTTAAGTTTTATTGCAAACCCTGTTCAAGCAATCAGTGAAGCGAACTTTATTGGTATTCTTGCGTGGGCGATTGGTCTCGGCTTAGCAATGCGCCATAGCTCGGATACAACCAAACAAGTAATGCAGGATGTTTCACATGCTGTAAGCGCTATTATTCATAAAGTTATTGCATTTGCACCTGTTGGTATTTTCGGTCTAGTTGCAGTAACTTTTGCAGACGCTGGACTAGCAACACTTGAAAGTTATGCCCAATTACTTGCTGTTCTATTAGGAACAATGCTGTTTGTTGCTCTAGTAATTAACCCAATTCTGGTAGGTTTAACAATTCGCGGTAATCCCTACCCATTAGTATTTAAATGCTTAAAAGAAAGTGGTATCACAGCGTTCTTTACACGCAGCTCAGCAGCTAATATTCCTGTAAACCTTGATTTAGCTGAACGTTTAGGCGTAAATCCTTCAACTGCGAGCGTTTCAATTCCTTTAGGTGCTACTGTTAACATGGCTGGTGCAGCAGTTACGATTACTGTACTTACTTTAGCAACTGTGCATACGTTAGGAATTCATGTTGATTTGGCAACAATGATTATTTTATCTGTAGTTGCGACTGTTTCAGCATGTGGTGCATCTGGTGTTGCAGGTGGTTCCCTACTTCTAATTCCAGTTGCATGTAGCTTATTTGGTATTTCATCAGAAATTGCAATGCAAGTTGTTGCAGTGGGTATGATTATTAGTGTATTACAAGATTCAACAGAAACGGCGCTTAACTCATCTACTGATGTTTTATTTACAGCCGCAGTTGATATTCGCTCAAGACAAAACTCATAGAGAACATGCCATTTCAAAGTTTACCAAACTGGTTCCAACTTGGCGCCTTTTTACTGGCAATAAATGCCGGAATGATTAATGTATTAGGGCTTATCACCCTTTTACATCAATCGGTGTCGCATATGACTGGTAATGTCAGTATGCTAGCCATGAGTTTGGTAAACTGGCAGTTTGAACACATCATATATTTAGTACTAGTTATACTATGTTATGTATGTGGGTCATTTTACAGTGGTTTTATTTTAGGCAATAGCCATTTCAAATTAGGCCGCCGGTATGGCCTTCCTTTAAGTCTAGTTTCACTATTTATTTTTCTCTGTTGGTTATTACTGCCTTATTTTCCAAAATATGGACTATTATGGGCCTGTGTCGCCATGGGGCTACAAAATGCAATGGTAAGCCACTATAAAGGAACCATTATTAGGACTACTCACTTATCGGGTGTCTTAACAGATCTTGGGCTTGCACTTGGTTATATAGCACGAGGTTTAAAAGTAGAAAATCGCCGCATTATTTTGCATCTACTTATTTTTATAGGTTTTCTATCTGGCGGTATAATTGCTGCTTTAGTTCACCCTTATTTAAAATTGCAATCATTTTTGCTTCCAGCAATTTTAAGCTTAACTCTCAGTATTTCGTATTGGGCAGTTTACTTTCATAGTTCTTCCTCTTCAAATTCGGATTAAGTCATGGTTAAAAATGCCTTACAAGCTCAGTTACTCAAAGCTGGTTTAGTTGACAATAAAAAAGCGAAAAAACTTACCAAACAAGCTCAGCATGAGCAGCGTACTGGTCAAAGCAACGAAGCAGAAATTAAAGCTAATATTGAAAAAGCTCAAAAAGAGAAACAAGCAAAAGATCAAGCTTTGAATCTAGAAAAGCAGCAGCAACTCGAAGAAAAAGCATTAAAGGCTTCAATCATTCAAATGATCAAGCAACACAAAATTGTAGATTTTGCCGGAGATGTGGCTTATCAATTTATTGACGAGAATAAGATTAAAAAGGTTTACCTATCTCAGCAAGTTTATAATGCACTTGTTACAGGCAGTTTAGTGATTGCTAAAGATCAAGATCAATATGCTTACCTTCCTAAAGCCTTAGCTGAAAAAATTGATCAAAAAATGAAAGGATTTATTTTGATCAATAATGCTGAGAAAAATGAACAAACTACTGATGAAGAAGATCCATATGCAGCATATGTAATTCCGGATGACTTAATGTGGTAACTGTTATGAGCCTTTATCAATATTCGGATAAAGGCTCATACTGCTTAAAATAAATATTAATATTTTATCATTTATTAAAAAAATTTTTAAAAATTACATTCAAGCCAAATTCATTCACCACTTCATCTATTATTATCGATATAATGAATAAAACATTTTTTTGTCTTTACGATGCCTTTTAGGCTTCTTCCCGATTCCAAATTTATGTCTTGACTAAATCATGTCAGTTTTAGCCAAAGATATACAACATAAACTTTGACGTGTATCCACACACCCAACAGATCAATACCTTAATTAAGTTTGATCTAACTGACTTTATTGCAAATTAAATTGCGAAATTTTACTAAAGTAGCTGATGTATAAAGGTAGTCATTCATGCTGAAGTGGTTTGAAAAACTTGTAGATCCTTATCCAACCAAAGGCTTGGATGAGCCCTTACCAACACGCTTTTTCCCATTTGTTTGGCAAGCTACTGAAGGTGTGCGTCCATATTTATTGCTACTTATTATATGTACAGCTGGTGCAGCTAGCTTTGAAGCCCTGCTCTTTTCAAAAATTGGGCAACTTGTAGATTGGCTTAGTAATAGTCAGCCTGAAAGTTTCTTGAGCCAACATGCTTCAAACATCCTTATTCTCATTAGCGTGTTATTTGCTAATATTTTATTTGTTAATATTCAATCTATTATAAAACATCAAATTTTATATAGTACTTTTCCAATGCGCTTGCGTTGGCGCTTCCATAACCTTTTATTAAAACAAAGCCTAGACTTTTTTCATAATGATTTTGCTGGTCGACTTTCTGCAAAGGTCATGCAAACAGCTTTAGCAGTCCGTGAATTCTGGATTATTTTAGGCGACATGTTGGCTTACGTCAGCATTTACTTTATTACCGTAAGTATTGTTCTTGGTGCAATCTCACCCACATTACTTATTCCACTTATGGTTTGGTTAGGGTTATTTTTATTAAGCGCATGGTTCTTTATTCCACGTTTAAGCAAAGTATCACAACAACAAGCCGATGCACGCGCTGTAATGACTGGTCGTGTAACTGACGCCTACACTAATATTCAAACTGTAAAACTCTTTGCACATGCTGGGCGTGAAAGCCAATATGCAAAAGCGTCAATGAAAGAGTTTATGACCACAGTCTATGCGCAAATGCGTCTAGGCACTCTTTTTGAAGTTAGCATTAATTTACTGTCTGCTGTTTTATTTGTTGGGGTAATTGGTACCGCAGTTTGGTTATGGACTCAAGGCTTAGCAGCGTTAGGTGTAATTGCAGCCACTACTGCCATGATTTTAAAACTTAATAGCATGGCTGAGTTTATGATGTGGCATATGTCAGCATTATTTGAAAATGTTGGTACCATTCAAGATGGCATGCAAACACTTGGTAAGAAAATCAATATTCAAGACAAGCCAGATGCAAAACCACTTGCAGTCACACAAGGTGAGATTGTATTTAAAGATGTGACCTTTGCTTATAACAATAAAAATGTCATCGATCACTTTAACTTACACATTAAAGCAGGTGAAAAGATTGGTATCGTTGGCCGTTCAGGTGCGGGTAAATCTACCCTCATCCAATTACTTCTACACTTTTACCATCTTAAAGAAGGTGCAATTTTAATTGATGGGCAGAATATTGAAGATGTTACACAAGATAGTTTGAGAGCAAATATTGCTTTAGTTACTCAAGACACTTCTCTACTACATCGCTCAGTTGCCGAAAATATTAAATATGGCCGTCCAGATGCAACTGATCAAGATATGCAAAGTGCCGTGCATAAGGCAAAAGCAGCTGAATTTATTCCTCAACTTGTCGACTTAAAAGGACGTTCAGGTTATGAAGCACAAGTGGGTGAACGTGGTGTCAAACTGTCAGGTGGTCAAAGACAACGTATCGCTATTGCGCGTGTTTTCTTAAAAGATGCACCAATTTTAATCTTAGATGAAGCAACTAGCGCTTTAGACTCAGAAGTTGAAGCAGCTATTCAGTCTAGTTTAAATGACCTAATGGTAGATAAAACAGTTATTGCAATTGCTCACCGTTTGTCTACCATTGCTCAAATGGACCGTTTAATTGTTCTTGATGAAGGTAAAATTGCAGAGCAAGGTACTCATGAAGAATTAATTGCTAAAAATGGTATATATGCACAATTATGGAAACGTCAAACGGGCGGTTTTCTTATTGAGCAAAAAGTAGTACAGGGTCAAGATTAATGCTTTATTTAGAAGATTTAAAAATTGGTGATCGTTTTATCAGTCGTGAGTATGAAATTACACTTGATGAAATTAAACAATTTGCAAGCCACTATGACCCTCAACCTTTCCATACAGATGAAGAGTTAGCCAAAGAAGATCCAATCTTTAAAGGTATTGCCGCTAGCGGATGGCATACCTCGGCAATTACTATGCGCTTATGGACTGAATGCATGCCGATTCATGGTGGACTAGTAGGCTCAGAATCTAGTCTACGTTGGCCACGCCCTACTCGGCCTGGTGACCGTATTCATGTTGAAGCTGAAATTTCCGCCATTACGCCATCCAAAACAAAATTGGATCGTGGTATTGTAAGCTACGTTACGCAAGCCTTAAATCAGCATGGGGATGTTTTACTTATTTCAACGACAAAAATCGTTGTCTTTAAAAAGAATGTTTAATGAATCGTTGATATGATTGTCTAACAGTTTTTATAAACTCAAATTATATTTCATGACAAGATGTGTAAGAAATGCACGTAGAAAATTGATGAGAGCAACGGAACGCATATGAAAATTACCTCAGCTCGTCAAGATCAAGGTATTCCAGGAGTCTATGGCTTATTGCTATTAGATGTAGTTTCACGTTGGGGATACAACGATGAAACATTATTTGCTCCTTTTCATCTTACTAGTGAGCAATTGGCCGATCCTGAGTATCGTATTTCAACACCCGTAGCAAATGAGCTGGTTAAACACGCCTTAAATCTTACCGGTGAAAGTACACTGGGTTACCACATTGGCACTCAAATGCGTATTTCCATTCACGGATTTATTGGCTACGCGATAATGACAGCAAAAGATATTACAGAAGCGATTGCTCTCGCTGCCCGTTTTATCCAATTACGCTTACCTTTTTTACAATTATATTTTTCTACTTTCGGACCAAAAGCCACATTACAATTGCAATGTGATATTGAGTTAGAACCTCTTCGTACTGAGATCGTTTTAGGTTTAACTATTGGTATTATGACCATGGCTAAAGCGATTACGGGTATTGAAGATTTAGCGGGCGATGTTGATTTAGACTTTCCAGAACCGGAAGGTTTTGATAAGTATAGAAGCAAGCTAAGCAGCACCATCCGCTTTAACCAGCCTCATCTAATCTCTAGCTTTGACAAAAAATATTTAGGTTTTAAGTTAGTTAATGCCGATCCAATCGCAAGTCAAATTGCTATTAACCAATGCGAGGCTGAACTCTCTGCTTTAGGTGAACGCCGACGTCTAGCCATGCGTGTACGTGATATTTTAAGTAATTCGGAACAACATTACTTAAGCATAGAAAGTGTAGCAGAATATTTACATATGTCAGATCGTACCTTAAAGCGACAATTGGCAGCCGAAGGTACTTCATTTTCTACTTTAGTAGATGAAGTTCGATATCGTCATGCGACCTCTCTGCTTTCGCGTACAGATTATAGTCTTGAACAAATTGCAGATGAACTTGGTTACTCGGATGTCGCAAATTTCAGTCGCGCTTTTAAACGCTGGAGCGGTCGTAGTCCGAGCAACTGGCGCAAAGACCCCTATTTATAATGTTATTAAAATATTGGACACAAGCTTAAGGAGTTGTCATGAACCATCCTTCAGAATTGAAGTATGCACGTACACATGAGTGGGTAAAAATTGAAGGAGACCTTGTTATTACAGGGATTACCGACCATGCACAAGATGAGCTTGGAGATTTGGTCTATGTTGAAACTCCTGAAGTGGGTAGCCAAGTAACCGCTGGCGAACAAGCCGGAGTTGTTGAATCAGTTAAAACTGCTTCTGATATTCATGCCCCTGTCTCTGGTACAGTAGTAGAAGTTAATACTGATCTTGAAGATGACCCGGATTTTGTAAATGAAGATCCATATGGCAAAGGCTGGATTTATAAAATCAAACCAGACAATATTGCAGATGTTGAAAAACTTTTAACAAATGCAGAGTATGAAGCTGGTCTATAATATAGATATAGTTTTTAATAAAAAAACCAGTTTAGATTTAACTGGTTTTTTTATATATGTATAGATCAGATTTAAAAACCAAATTCATAATGGATCATTCATATGACAAAACTTGTGGTATTTTCCGGCGCCGGTATGAGTGCAGAAAGTGGAATTCGTACTTTCCGCGATAGTAATGGTCTCTGGGAAAATTATGATATACAACAAGTTGCGACTCCCGAAGCATGGGAAAGAAATCCAGCTTTAGTTCAACGCTTTTATAACGAACGTCGTAAAAATATTTTAGAAGCCCAGCCAAACGAAGCTCATCAATATATTGCTAAGCTACAAGACCATTATGATGTACAAGTCATTACACAAAATATTGATGATTTACATGAGCGTGCTGGGAGCCAAAATGTCTTACATCTACATGGCAATATTCGACTAGCGAAAAGTTCTGGGCCAGATGCACAATATACAACTCAATTTTATGAAGTTAATGGTTGGAAGCTCGATTTAGAACAGGACTTTTGTCCAAATGGCTACCCGCTTCGACCTCATGTCATTTGGTTTGGTGAAGCTGTACCTGCTTATGAAGAAGCAATTCATTTAGTACAAAGTGCTGATATTTTTATTGTAATCGGGTCGACATTAAGCGTATATCCAGTTGCCGCCTTGGTCCATGAGATTCCTCATTATGCCAAAGCGTATTATATAGATCCCCAAGCAGATCATTCTCGTGTTCCACCTCAATATAAATTATTAAATATGACGGCTACAGAAGGTATGCACGAGTTATTTCATCAATTGACGAGTTAATATTTCCTCTTTTGATATTCTTTTTTCTTATTAAAACCATTTTTTCGCGTAAAATTGATGAGAAATTATTCATCTAAATAATAACTTTTCTTAAAAGGCACCCTGTCATTACTATTTTTGTAACTAAAAAACTGAATTTAGCTCTTAGTTTTTTTATATTATTAGTTTTTTAATAAGTTTTGATATTATTTTAAATTTATAATTAATTGATTTCATTAAAATAAATATAATATGTAATCAAATTTACACTTGTTTACACAAAGATACATAAAATACATCACAAAGATAACAGAGCAAAAAAATTCTTTTATGGTTGAATCTCAACCTCTTGAAATGCCGTACAAGAAAACAGCGACCTGGATTAGGTTACAATCACGGATTATGGATATAAGGACACACATCCATTATGAGTTATTTTGATCCCACCCTCATCATGTTTATGGTGTACATCGTAGCAATGGTACTTATCGGCTTATTTGCCTACCGTGCTACAAGCGACTTCTCTGATTATATTCTTGGTGGTCGTAGTTTAGGCAGTTTCGTTACTGCATTATCCGCAGGCGCATCGGACATGAGTGGTTGGTTACTCATGGGCTTACCAGGAGCGATTTATCTTTCTGGTTTATCTGAAGCGTGGATTGCAATTGGTCTAATTATCGGTGCTTGGCTTAACTGGTTACTGGTTGCTGGTCGATTACGCGTTCATACTGAAATCCAAAATAATGCACTCACTCTGCCAGACTATTTTACAAGTCGATTTGATGACCAGAAAAAGATACTTCGTATTTTCTCTGCCGTTATTATCTTGGTTTTCTTCGCTATTTACTGTGCTTCAGGTATGGTAGCTGGTGCCCGTTTATTTGAAAATTTATTCGGTATGTCATATACCACCGCAATCTGGTTAAGTGCTATTGCAACAATCAGTTATGTTTGTATTGGTGGTTTCTTAGCAATTAGCTGGACTGATACTTTCCAAGCTGGCTTAATGATTTTTGCCCTCTTGCTCACCCCAATCGTGACTTACCTCGCAATTGGTGACACAACTCAGTTTGTGACGCTTATTGAAACTGCTCGTCCACATGCATTTAACATCATTTCTGATTTAAGTGTGGTGGCCGTTTTATCTTCCATGGCTTGGGGTTTAGGCTATTTTGGTCAACCGCATATCCTTGTACGTTTCATGGCTGCTGACTCTGTAAAATCAATTCCTGCTGCTCGCCGTATTGGTATGACCTGGATGATTTTATGTCTAGTCGGTGCTGTCGGTGCCGGTTTCTTTGGTATTGCTTACTTCCAGCAACACCCTGAACTTGCAGGTGTGGTAAGCAAAAACCCTGAAACTGTATTTATGGAATTGACTAAAATTTTATTCAATCCATGGATTGTCGGTATCATTCTAGCTGCTATTTTAGCTGCGGTTATGAGTACATTAAGCTGTCAGCTTTTGGTATGTTCAAGTGCACTAACTGAAGATTTGTACAAAGGCTTCATTCGTAAAAATGCATCTCAAAAAGAGCTTGTATGGGTTGGGCGTATCATGGTTCTTGCAATTGCCGTTCTAGCAATTGTGCTTGCGGGTAACCCTGACAGTAAAGTTCTTGGCCTTGTTGCTTATGCTTGGGCTGGTTTTGGTGCTGCATTTGGACCACTCATCATCTTGTCATTGTTCTGGAAACGTATGACTTTAGAAGGTGCTTTAGCAGGTATGATCGTAGGTGCTGTTGTTGTAATCGGTTGGAAAAACCTTTTCGCAAGCACTGGTGTTTACGAAATTATTCCAGGCTTTATCTGTGCATTTATCAGCATCATCGTAGTAAGCTTGATCAGCAAAGCGCCAAACTCTGATGTGACTGGTCGCTTTGAGCAAGCAGATAAACTCTATAAAGAAAGTACATAACTCATTGAAATAAATAAAGGGGCTTCGGCCCCTTATTTATTTTTAGTTTTGATTTTAATTTTTGAACTATCTTTCACAACTTGCATCACGGGATAACTACGAGTCTCTTTTACACCGGGTAATTGCCATAGCACTTGCCCTGCGATACGTCGAAACTCTTCCATACTTCCACTGCGTAATTTAATTAAAAAATCAAATCCCCCACTGACCATATGGCATTCAACGATTTCTGGATAGTGCACGACTGCGTCAATAAACTCATCTAAAACATTAGGTGTGGTTTTATCGAGTAAGACTTCAACAAAAACCAAAAAATTTGCATTTAACTTAACCGGATTTAATTTAGCTTCATAACCTAAGATGAATTCATCTTTGGTGAGCTTCTGCACTCGTGCCATAACTGCTGTTGGAGACAAATTGACGAGTTCAGCTAATTTGCTGTTGGAAATACGCCCATCTGTTTGAAGAATATCCAAAATTTTTAAATCGGTGCGATCAAGGCTTAATAATGGGCCATTCATCTGAATTTTCCTCTAAAAAATGGGCAAAATATAGTGAGTTATTCGGTGTTTCTTCTGTAATGATAAATTATCTAAACCTCTCTACTCAAGATGAGTTTACGAGAGCTGGTTGGCGGAAATAGATATGAACACAATGGATACTTTTCATCAAATGGATAAATCTCACCAAGGCTATATCACCGAATTCAACGATAAAAGTGAGTTTGAACAACGCATTAATACAGCTTGGCGACGTGCCGAACCTGAAGCTGTAGAAGAGCTATTACAAGCTGCTGCGGTATCTGATGATTTAGATCATAAAATTTATGACCTTGCATTTAACCTTGCCCATAATTTACGTGAACGCAAGACCTCTTCAGGTAAAGCAGGTATTGTTCAAGGGTTATTACAAGAATTTTCTCTTTCTTCACAAGAAGGCGTGGCTTTGATGTGTCTTGCTGAAGCTTTGCTTCGTATTCCAGACACAGCAACACGTGATTTGCTCATTCGCGATAAAATCAATCAAGGTAACTGGAAAGAACATGTTGGCCAAAGCAGCTTAATGTTTGTGAATGCTGCTGCATGGGGTCTCATGTTAACTGGTAAGCTTATGGAAACACCAAAGCAAACCAGTCTTTCAAGTGTACTTACTGGCCTTTTAGCACGTAGTGGCCGTGGCATTATCCGTAAAGCAGTTGACGTTGCAATGCGTATGATGGGTGAACAGTTTGTGACTGGTGAAACCATCGAAGAAGCTGTCGACCACGCAAAAGTACTTGAGGATAAAGGTTTCCGCTATTCTTATGACATGTTAGGTGAAGCTGCCTTAACCGACCATGACGCTGAACGCTACTTTAATGATTACACACAAGCTATTCATGCAATTGGTAAAGCGTCTAATGGTAAAGGCGTATATGATGGCCCAGGTATCTCAATTAAGCTTTCTGCTTTGCATCCACGTTACCAACGTGCGCAAATTGAACGTGTTCACAAAGAACTCTACGGCAAAGTATTTGAGCTCGCTCGTTTAGCTAAACAGTACAATATTGGTTTAAATATCGATGCAGAAGAATCAGAGCGTTTAGAAATTTCTCTTGAGTTACTTGAGCGTCTCTGTTTTGAGCCAGAACTTGCGAACTGGAAAGGCATTGGTTTCGTAATTCAAGCTTACCAAAAACGCTGCTTCTTTGTGGTTGATTATATTATTGACCTTGCTAAGCGTAGCCAAAAGCGTCTGATGATCCGTCTTGTAAAAGGCGCATATTGGGATAGCGAAATTAAGAAAGCACAAATCGAAGGTATGGATGACTACCCTGTCTTCACGCGTAAAGTTCATACTGATTTGTCTTATATCGCTTGTGCTAAAAAATTACTTGCAGCACCAGAATTTATTTATCCGCAATTTGCGACGCATAATGCTCAAACTTTAGCAACGATCTATCATTTAGCAGATCCAAGCAAATATTACGCTGGTCAATATGAGTTCCAATGCTTACATGGTATGGGCGAGCCGCTTTATGAACAAGTTGTTGGTCCACGTGAACAAAATAAATTAGGCGTGCCATGCCGTATTTATGCTCCGGTTGGTAACCACGAAACATTGTTAGCTTATTTAGTCCGTCGTTTACTTGAAAATGGCGCGAATACTTCATTTGTTAACCGTATTGCCGATAAAACTCTTAAAGTTGAAGATCTTATCCAGTCTCCAATTTATGATATTCGTAATGCAGCTAAACTTGAAGGTTCGGTTGGTTTAAAACATCCATCAATTCCACTACCTTTAGATATGTACGGAACGCTTCGTAAAAACTCTACAGGTTATGACTTAGCAAATGACACCCCACTTGCAGCTTTAGATAGCACAGCTCAAGAATTACGTAATCGTATTTGGCAAAGCCATCCGTTGTTGGCTAATGCTGATTCTTTAGAACAAGGTCATTCTGTTGCAATTACAAACCCAGCACAAAATGATGAAATTGTTGGTTATGTACAAGAAGCTGATCTTAAGCATGTCGAAATCGCTCTTACTGCAGCTGAACAAACCCAATCAGAATGGTCAAATACGCCTAAGGATCAACGCGCTCAATACTTAAAACACGCAGCTGACCTCATGGAAAGCCGTATTCAAGAGTTGATGGTATTACTTTGCCGTGAAAGTGGTAAAACTTATGCCAATGCGATTGCAGAAGTTCGTGAGGCTGTAGATTTCCTACGTTACTATGCAACCCAAGTTGAAAATCTTCCTGCAAATACAGTTATTCAGCCTTTAGGTACTGTACTTTGCATTAGCCCATGGAACTTCCCTCTTGCAATTTTCTCAGGTCAAATTGCTGCGGCATTAGTCAGTGGTAACTGTGTTATTGCTAAACCAGCTGAACAAACTCCATTGATCGCAGCCCAAGCAGTTCAGATTTTATGGGAAGCTGGTATTCCACATGGTGCTGTACAGCTACTTCCTGGCCGCGGTGAAACAGTAGGTGCTCAGCTCAGCCAAGATAGCCGTATCGATGGCATTATGTTTACTGGCTCGACTGAAGTTGCAAAAATTTTACAGAAGACCGTTGCAAAACGTTTATCTGAAAATGGTCAATCTATTCCACTCATTGCAGAGACTGGCGGTCAAAATGCAATGATCGTTGACTCATCTGCTTTAACTGAACAAGTTGTATTAGATGTTGTAAGTTCTGCTTTTGATAGCGCAGGTCAACGCTGCTCTGCTTTACGTATTTTATGTGTACAAGAAGACAGCGCTGCAACCGTTATTAAAATGCTTAAAGGTGCAATGCAACAGTTGATCGTAGGTAACCCTGCAATTTTAAAAACTGACATTGGTCCTGTTATTGATAATGAAGCAAAACAGACGATTGACCAACACATCCAGAAAATGAAATCGAAGGGTTATCCGGTACATCAATTGATGTTTGGTGCAACAAGCCAAACAGAATTAGATAAAGGAACTTTTGTTGTGCCAACAGCAATTGAACTTCCTAACCTTGATGACTTACAACGTGAAGTTTTTGGTCCGGTTTTACACATCATTACCTATAAGTATGGTGAACTTGAGCAACTCATCTCAAGAATTAATACGAAAGGTTATGGTTTAACCATGGGTCTGCATACCCGTATTGATGAAACCATCCAAACCGTAATTCAACATGCTGAAGTGGGTAATCTTTATATCAACCGTAATATTGTTGGTGCTGTTGTTGGCGTACAACCATTCGGTGGTGAAGGTTTATCTGGTACAGGTCCTAAAGCGGGTGGCCCTCTTTATATGTATCGCTTAATGCAGCATTGTTCTAACAAAGTATTAGCAACTCCATTTGCGGTAAAAAATGAGCAAACCGTTTTTGAAGGCTTTAACCGTGAGGTTTATCAAAGCTTACAAAACTGGGCAAAACAACATTTACCACAAGCAAACCGTGAAATTGAACCTTTTGGTGTTGGTAAGTTTTATGAGTTACAAGGCCCTACTGGGGAAAGTAACCAATATATTATTTTGCCGCGTCATCGTGTTCTTTCAATTGCTGATACAGAACAAGATCAATTGCATCAGTTACTTGCAATCTTTGCAGTTGGCAGCCAAGCTGCTGTAATGCCAAATAGTCCATTATTGGCAAAACATAAACAAACGTTGCCAAAAGATGTACTTGATGCGATTACAACCATTAAAAACATCACTACAGATGATTTTGATGCAGTTTTACATCATGGCAACCGCGAAGAGATCTTCTCATTACAGCAAGAAATTGCTAGCCGTTCTGGCGCAATTGTTGGTATTACTCATGTTGAACCAAATGAGTCGATTCCACTTGAACGTTTGGTAATTGAACGTGCAATTAGCGTAAATACAGCTGCGGCTGGCGGTAATGCAAGCTTAATGACAATGTCTGAATAATTAAGTAATTTTCTAAAAAGCCCAAATTACGATATTTGGGCTTTTTTGTTTAATAAAATAATCTATTCTTAAATATATAAATTTTATCAATTTGAGTTTTTAATAATGATTTTTTTTGAACCAGAACAATACCAACAAAGATGCACTCAGCTTTTTAGCTTATACCGAAAACAAATTTCCGCTCTGCTACCATCTGCCCAAATTGAGCATATAGGTTCATCTGCAATACCTAATGCATTCTCAAAAGGTGATTTAGACATTTATATTGAGGTTCTACCCGATCAATTTGAGTTTGCAATAGAACAGTTAAAAACGCTTAATTTTATAGAAAAGCAAAATACATTAAGAACAAATGAGCTTTGTATGCTCGAGTCACTCAACAACGATGATGTTGCCTTTCAAGTTGTAGTAACCGGTTCAATATTCACATTTTTCTTAACCTTTAGAGATAAGCTTATAGCTTCTCCAACATTAGTTAATGAATATAATCAATTAAAGTTACAGTCCACCCACTTAGATCATGACCAATATAGAGCAGTAAAATCTAATTTTATTGAACGCGTTTTAAGTCACTCCTAGTGTAAGTATTTTTTCTTTATGAATAACTAACTAAAATTGGCTCCTTTAAGCTCAATTTTTTGGTACCATTCACCATTTGATTCTGTCTAAATTTTCTTTGTCTATGACTTCTTCTTATCGTCAACAACTTCAAGCTAAAATTGATCGCATTACTACTCAATTTTCTGAATTTACACCGCCTACATTAGAAGTGTTTGAATCGCCTGAACAACATTTCCGTATGCGTGCTGAATTTCGTATCTGGCATACAGAAAATGATATGTTTTATGCCATGTTTGAACGTAATGACGATGGCAAGCAAAAAACCGTTGTACGCATAGGTGAGTTTCCTATTGCAGATAAAAGCATTAATGACTTAATGCCACTTCTTTTAGCAGAACTTAAGGCCAACTCTTTACTTTCTCAGCGTTTATTTGAAGTTGACTTTCTCGCAACTTTAAGCGGAGAAATGTTAGTTACCTTGATTTATCACCGTAAGCTTAATCAGGAATGGGAACAAGCAGCTAAAGCACTTGCTGAAAAATTAAATATTAAAATTATGGGCCGTAGCCGCGGCCAGAAAATTGTTATTGGCGATGACTTTGTTGTAGAAGAATTTGAACTTTTAAACCGTTCATTTAAATACAAACAAATCGAAAGTAGCTTTACGCAGCCTAATGCACAAGTTTGCAAAAAAATGCTGCAATGGGCATGTGATGCAGCTGAAGGATCAAAAAAACACCTATTAGAACTTTATTGTGGTAATGGTAATTTCACGCTTCCACTCTCTTTAAAATTTGAAAGAGTACTTGCGACTGAACTTGCAAAATCATCAGTTTATGCGGCGCAGTGGAATATCGAACAGAACCAGATTGATAATATTCAAGTAGCTCGCCTATCGGCTGAAGAGTTCACTCAAGCCTATCAAGGTGAACGTGAATTCCGCCGTCTACAAGAAGCAGATATTGATATTCAAAGCTACGACTTCGGTACGGTATTCGTTGATCCTCCACGCGCAGGAATTGACGATGAAACTTTAAAACTATTGCAGGGCTTTGAACGTATTATCTACATTTCATGCAACCCCGACACTTTATATGAAAATTTAAAAACGCTCACTCAAACTCATCGCGTTACTAAGTTTGCTTTATTTGATCAGTTCCCTTATACGCATCATGTAGAGTCTGGTGTCTTACTTGAGAAGATTTAAACAAAATTTTTCAATGTAACCCTATTTTATAAGGAGATAAAATATCTCCTTATTTTTCAAAGTCTTTTAATTAAGTATTTAAATTTAAAAAAAATATCAAGTCATCTATTCGTCATAATTTCGTTTAACTCGACCATTACTATCGAAAATTCTCTAGTTCAACTGGTGGATTTATCACATATAGAGTCTTGTATTTTAATTTATATTGGCTATATTTCGAGCTATGTTAGGTTGTATATGAAGGCTCTATGAGTTTTTGGCAAAAGCTGTTCTTGGCAGATCAACAGCATAACGAGCATAAAAACCAAACTGCTTGTGTTGAAAATGACTGCTCATGTAAAACTAATGAACAACTTCTAAGTGCGCTTGCGCAAGCGACTGATGAAGATGTCATTAAGGGAATCAAGAAAGTTCTTATTTCCCGTGGTTATAGCCGAAAAGAGTTAAATGAACTCACTCAAAAACCATCTATTCATTAATTAAAAAGCCAGTCTTGTACTGGCTTTTTTATATTTTACTTGGGTCTACAATCTGCCTGATCCACCCATCCAATAATAGGCCCCATATTAAATCTTTTATCATTTCGATTATTCTTGTGCAAATATAAACTAGAGATAGAACCGTCAAGGTATAGAGCTTGCTCGACTTCAAGATTTTTTTGGAAGAACTGAGCAAAACTATAGAAATTCACTCTATTTTTAGATATCACAAAATACAATTTATTATTTTTTATACCTACCCCATTACGTATTTTCTTTGAATCACTATTTGCTAGGAATAAGGGATTTATTTTGCCATTAATCACTAACATAGGGCCGGACTGCGTAGCATAATCGGGTTGAAAAACTTTTGCTTTATATTGTTCAGTTGTCAATATAACGGCTTGTTTGTCATTCCATGCTAAAACTCCATTAGGCTGCAAAAAGAAGTTTCCCCAGCCTTTATCTTCATTTAAAGGTTGGTTCTCTCGTCCGTTTTCAATATATAGTCCTACTGGAGAAAAACCGGAATGGAACATGCCTCCATTCATCGCAAAAGTAAGCTGTTCACATGCTTTAAGTTGATATTGAATATTGTCGAAACTTTTATAATATTGATGAGTTTGCGGATTTTTCAAAAATAAGCGTAATTGTTCTAAATTAGAAATTTCAATTACCTCAAACTGATCATCAGTAGTATTTCTAATCTGTCGATACTCTAGTGCTAAAGCGGATTGTGTAAAGATTATGAAGTTCACGATACACAGTACTAGTATTTTCATTAATGCCAAACCTTAGATGTCATTTTATTTTCATAAACACACTTTATTAAATAAAAAATGTTTGAAGTGATATATACCCGAAAGTCGCTTATTCCACCTAATCAATACACTAGAACACAACTATATTCGTTATAATAGTCACAGCTTTGTATAAAAGTGATTAAACTTTATTGGATCAGCGTGAATATGCAACAAACAAATAAACGCTACCCTTTAGGGGCTCATCTTATTGTAAAACATCTCGGCTATAGCCATCATGGTATCTATGCTGGGAGAGGTCGAGTTATTCATTATTCGGGCCTCGCACATTTCATCAAAAAACGGCCCATTGAAATCACTTCCCTAGATGCCTTTTCTCATGGCAAGAAAATTCATGTACGTTCTTACGATGCACCACGCTACAGAGGAAAAGTTGTTGTACGACGTATGCGTTCACGTATGCATGAAAACCATTATCATTTGATTATTAATAATTGTGAGCATTTATGCAGTTGGGCGATTACTGGTATCGAAAGTAGTACTCAAGTTGAGCGTATGATGCATCGTTTAACCACCATTGGTTACGTGAGTTCAATCATGAGCTATATGAATGGCATGATGCTAACCGTAGCAACCACCTGCTTTGCTCTTGTTCTTTATATTAAAAAGAAATTACGTGATCAGGCAAAAATGAATATTCCGACTTATCAATTTCTAAGAGAAAAAGCCGAAAAAAGAAATATAGCCCCAACCTCACCTTTAGTCTTTATAGAACCAGATAAAAAAGAAACTATCTAATTAAAAAAGTCCTCAAGTTGAGGACTTTTTTAGAAAACTTACAACTTATTTTTTAGCTGCACTAGCCGCAGTTGCTTCAGTTGTAATGTTTACAGTGATCTTATCACCCACGTTTGGTACATAGTTACCTAAACCAAAGTCAGAGCGATTGAACGAAGTTGTCGCGTTAAAACCAATCGCTGGAACTTTTGCCATTGGGTGCTCGCCTTGCTTATTTAAGACAGCATCAAGTACAACTGGCTTAGTGATACCTTTAACAGTCAAATCACCAGTAATTTTAAAATGTTTTTTATCTTTAGTTTCTACTTTCGTACTTTTGAAAGTAATGTTTGGGTATTTAGCCGCATTAAACCAAGCTTCTTCTTGGAACTCTTTATCTAAAGCAGGTACGTTTGTATTCACACTGCTTAAAGGAATGGTCACATTTACAGATGAGTTTGCTGGTTTAGCATTATCAACTTTAATTACACCTTGGATGTCCGAGAAGTTAGCACTTGGAGTTGAAAAGCCGAAGTGATTCCACGAGAAAACAGTAGCTGTGTGTGTTGGATCAATTTTATAGTCCACTGGTGCAGCTAATGTAACTGTACTTGCCAATGTTACTGCTAAACCGAAGCTTAATGTTTTAAGATGCATTTTTCGTATCCTTTATTGATATAGTCGTTAGTGTATACATCAAGTAATTTAATTCACTATTCTTTATAAAACGATATGTTTCATCCATGCAACAATAAAAGCGTTACAGTTGTTATTCAAAAACCATATTATAAAGTATAGGTATTCTTCTATTCGAAGCTTTCAGATCTATTAATTTTTACTACGATTTTATTGATAAATAACAAGGTAAAACATGGTTAACACTGCCCAAGCACAAAGTACTTCAATTCCTTATCGAGTAACACTTACCGATCCTTCGGGTCATCAATGGTTTGCAGATGAACCCACCGACAAAGGTGGACAAGATACAGCTCCAAATCCGGTTCAGCTTTTATTATCGGCTTTAGGAGCTTGCACTACAATTACACTAGAAATGTATGCAAATCACAAAGGCATCAAAATTGAGCATGTACAAGTTGATTTAGCATTAAATCCAAATGGTGATCCAGAAGCAGGTCAAAATAATATTGAGCGTAAAATTACTCTAAAAGGTGAATTTACTGAGGATCAGCATAAAAGATTATTAAAAGTTGCTGAAAACTGCCCTATTCATAAGCTTTTAACTTCTAATATTACGATCCAAACTGAACTTAACATTTAAATAGCCCATAAAAAAGCGCCCCAATCGGGACGCTTTTTATTCTGCTCAAAAGATTAAGCAGTTAACTCTTTTACCGCAGCAACTACAGCCTCAGTTGTAATACCGAAGAATTGGAACAAGTCTTTTGCTGGTGCTGACTCACCATAAGTTGTCATACCAATTACTTTGCCATCAAGACCAACAAACTTCCACCAGTAGTCAACGTGAGCAGCTTCTACAGCAACACGTGCACGAATGTGAGCTGGTAATACTGCTTCACGATATGCAGCATCTTGTTTCATGAACTCTTCTGCACATGGCATAGAAACAACACGAACACCTTCAAGTTGAGCATAAGCTTCCATTGCTAAAGAAACTTCTGAACCAGTAGCAATAATAATTGCTTTCAACTCACCTTTCTCTTGAGCAAGAACATAACCACCTTTTGCTGCATTCTGGATTTGCTCTTCAGTACGCGTTTGGAATGGTAAGTTTTGACGAGAGAAAATAAGTGCTGTAGGTCCATCTTTACGCTCTAAAGCAGATTTCCACGCAATCGCTGTTTCTACAGTATCAGCAGGACGCCAAGTATTTAAGTTTGGTGTGCCACGTAAAGAAGCAATTTGTTCAATTGGTTGGTGTGTTGGACCATCTTCACCTAAACCGATTGAGTCATGTGTATACACATGAATCACGCGCTGTTTCATTAATGCAGACATACGTACCGCATTACGTGCATATTCCATAAACATTAAGAACGTTGCAACGTAAGGAATGAAGCCGCCATGCAATGCAACACCGTTAGCGATTGCAGTCATACCGAACTCGCGTACACCATAATACACGTAGTTACCAGCCGGGTTTTCTTGAACGCCTTGGCAACCTTTCCAAAGTGTTAAGTTAGAACCTGCCAAGTCCGCAGAACCACCTAATAATTCAGGTAATAAAGGACCAAATGCTTGTAATGTGTTTTGGCTCGCTTTACGAGTTGCTACAGTTTCAGCTTTAGCATTTGTTTCACGAATAAATGCATCTGCTTGAGCTGAAAATTCTGCTGGTAAGTCACCGCTAATACGACGAAGTAACTCAGCTGCTTCCGTTGGATATTTTGCTTGGTATTGAGCAAATACTTCATTCCAAGCTGCTTCAGCTTCATTACCTTTTGCTTTAGCATCCCATGCAGCATATACATCAGCAGGAATAACAAATGCTTCTTCAGTCCAACCTAAAGCTTCACGAGTTAAGGTAATTTCATCTTTACCAAGTGGTGCACCGTGACAGTCTTCTTTACCTTGCTTGTTTGGAGAACCTAAGCCAATAATTGTTTTACAAATAATAATCGTTGGTTTTTGAGTTTCTGCTTTAGCTTCAACTGTTGCTTGACGAATCGCATCAGCATCGTGGCCATCTACACGAAGAACTTGCCAACCATAAGACTTGAAACGCTCTTCAGTGTCATCACTGAACCAGCCTTCTACTTCACCATCAATCGAAATGCCGTTGTCATCATAATAAGCAATCAATTTACCAAGCTGTAAAGTACCTGCTAAAGAACATACTTCATGAGAAATACCTTCCATTAAACAGCCATCACCTAAGAAACAATAGGTGAAGTGATCAACTACTTTTAAGTCATCTTTATTGAACTGAGCAGCTAAAGTTTTTTCTGCTAATGCAAAACCAACAGCGTTCGCAATACCTTGACCCAAAGGACCTGTCGTTGTTTCAATCCCTGGAGCGTAACCATATTCAGGATGACCAGGAGTTTTTGAGTGCAATTGACGGAATTGTTTTAAATCTTCAATTGAAAGATCATAACCTGTTAAATGAAGCAAAGCATATTGCAACATTGAACCATGGCCATTTGATAAAACAAAACGGTCACGGTTTGCCCATTGTGGATTATTTGGGTTGTGATTTAAAAACTCGCGCCAGACGACATCAGCAATATCTGCCATCCCCATTGGAGCACCCGGATGCCCTGAGTTTGCCTGTTGCACAGCATCCATTGCCAATACACGAATTGCGTTTGCAATACGACGTTCGTTTAAAGGGGTCGTCATAGATCAGAATCCAATTTTAATAGATTGATGAAAAGAAGAAGATGAATAACCATTCAATGCCGCTATATTGTCTTAAAAAAACGCCTAGGGGTAAACCCCAACACTGTATATTTCTTTATTTTTAACTATTTCTTGGTTACTCAAAAAACATTTAGATTCTTAAGCTGTGTAAAACAATAGTATTTATGCTTATTTCTATGCTCAACGATTGTAAGCTTCTTCCTCTTAATCAGCATATAGAGTTGTATTTATTTTCTTTATTTATAGCTTTTCACTTCATAGTCTAAATTTTCTTGGTTAATATTTAACAAAATCAAATGCTTAAAATTTAAACACTTTATTAAAACTCTAATATAAAAATGATTAATTTTCATCTATCTATATCAATTTCCCTGATACACATATCAATTAAAACATAGTAGAAATGAAAGAAATTCATGCTTTTTAGTCAGTATGAACTGGTCCTCAAGCTCAAGTCGATGTAACATATTATGTCTTTTTGAAATAACCAAGATAGGACTTTCATGCGCGAGTACGCTGTTTTTACCTCGGAATCTGTAAGCGAAGGTCATCCCGATAAAATGGCCGACCAAATTAGCGACGCTATTTTGGATGCAATCTTAAAAGAAGACCCATACGCACGTGTTGCTTGTGAAACACTGGTAAAAACAGGCGCTGTTGTACTTGCAGGTGAAATCACAACAACTGCGAATATTGATGTAGAAGCTGTTGTTCGCCAAACTGTTAACGGTATCGGCTATCACCATTCAGATTTAGGCTTTGATGGTTCAACTTGTGCTGTAATCAACATGATTGGTAAACAATCACCAGAGATTGCACAAGGTGTAGACCGACAAAAACCTGAAGATCAAGGTGCTGGAGACCAAGGTTTAATGTTTGGTTATGCAAGTCGTGAAACCGACGTGCTTATGCCAGCCCCTATTTCTTATGCTCACCGTTTAATGGAACGCCAAGCTGAACTTCGTCGTTCAGGCGCATTACCATGGTTACGTCCAGATGCAAAAAGTCAGGTAACTTTTGCTTATGAAAATGGCAAACCTGTACGTTTAGACGCAGTAGTACTTTCTACACAGCATGATCCTGAAATTACTCAAACTCAGCTTAAAGAAGCTGTAATTGAAGAAATCATTAAACCGATCATTCCTGCTGAAATGTTCCATGCAGCAACTAAATTCCACATTAACCCGACTGGTATGTTTGTTATTGGTGGACCTGTGGGTGACTGTGGTTTAACTGGCCGTAAAATCATCGTTGATACTTATGGCGGTATGGCTCGTCACGGCGGTGGTGCATTCTCTGGTAAAGATCCATCTAAAGTAGACCGCTCAGCTGCGTATGCTGGTCGTTATGTAGCTAAAAATATTGTTGCTGCTGGTCTTGCGGACAAATGTGAAATTCAGGTGAGTTATGCAATTGGTGTTGCAGAGCCAACTTCTATTTCGATCAATACTTTTGGTACTGCAAAAGTTTCTGATGAGTTAATTATCCAGTTAGTACGTGAACATTTCGATTTACGTCCGTTTGGTATTACTCGCATGCTTAACTTAATTCAACCTATGTATAAACAAACAGCTGCTTACGGCCACTTTGGTCGTGAAGGTTCAAATACTGCATTTACATGGGAAAAAGCCGATAAAGTTGAAGCACTTAAAGATGCCGCAGGCCTTTAAGCTGATTATATTAAAAGCCCGCTCTTCAGCGGGCTTTTTTATTATTTTTGTATTTGATTAAAATTAAACAACAGCCCCTTCAACATACATTATTAAAGGCATGTAGTGAGTATTAAGCAATATTATTGTTTTGTGCTCTTATCACCTTCATTTAATACATCTAACAGAGTCGATTGCACAGGTGTATCTTGATGATTCTGGATATAAAGATGAACAACTTTGAATACGACAACAACTGCTAGACAAGCCATCACACAAAACATCCATAGGCCATATGGACTACGAATATGGTGTGAACCGCAATATGGACATGATTTATCAGTTGATGCCACAACTTTGTCGCAACAAGCACAATGATATTGATATAGCATAGGTAACCCTCCTTCCCTCACTTCAACCGTTGTTGTTTTAATAGGTTTGCTACATTTTTAAATTTATACATCCTTTATATTTATCCTATGTGAAATGAAAAGATAATTCAATCTGAATGAACAATCCGTTCAAATTTCAAATATTTAATTTATACAAAGAGATAGACTAAATATTATTTTTTTAGCACTATTTTTCTTATTTTGATATTTTGTTGAATTTGTTAAAATAGGAATATATTTTATTTTCTAGGCGAATTTATGACACAGCTCATTAATAAAGGTGGCTTTCGTGAAAGAGCCAATAGAAGCCGAAAATATCAACAATCTGAAAACAAGCAAGTAGCTCTGCCTTCAAACAAGTATCAACCTCAAACTAAGCTCCAAGATAATCAAAATGAGATGATTCAAGCAAAAGCAGATATTTCTGAAACTTCAGATGATTAATTGTTATAAATTAAAAAGGGCCTAATTCTTTTAGATTTAGACCCTTTTTGTATAATAGATTAATTAATCTTTATTTTTATGCTCAATTTTCTTGTGGTCTGGAGTAACTTCTCTCGCTTCGCCATCAATAATACTAGAATCATGATATTGGCTACCACCACCTTGTTGATTCTGCATATCCTGCATTTGACGCATTAAATCTGCAAATGGGTTTTGACCAGCACCTGCACCACCCATGCCGCCCATCATTTTGTTCATCATGGCTTGCTGACGTTTTGCGAGTGTTCTCATTGCAATATTACGAAACGCAGTTTGCACGCCCGGAATAAGAATTAAGAGCGCTAATACATCCGATACCAAACCTGGCAACATTAATAAAAAACCAGCAAAAGCATAAGCTAATTTTTTAGTCACAGTCGGATCATTACCCAATTGTCCAGTCATCTGCATTTGTTGTAGTTGCGGCATAATACCAGCCGTACTATTACGAATAAGCGTTAGACCAATAAAGAAAGCAATAATGAACCAGAAAAACACATACCATCCACTGATGAACTGTGCTACGCCAATCCATACGGCAATTTCAACAATCGCGCCCAGAACCACAATAAGAAGTAAATTCATGTAAAACTTTATCTATCTCAAAAAGAAAATTCATTGCAGTTGTTACTACTTAACTAAACTTATCCATTTTTCATTTGAAATCATGGATTAAATTTAGTTGCGAAGCTTAGACAATGTTTTTGTTGTAACCTAAAATCATAGCTAAACTAAGGTTCTGCAATACTATAAATAAGACTGATTCTAACTTAATAAAACAGTCATACTCTATTATTAATGAGTGCTATATCAACTTTATCAAGTGTTTTTTCTACAAGATTGCAATTTTTTCATGAATTGGCCGATGCTTTTATCTATTAGCAGCTTTTCTATAAAATTTAACTTACATTTTTGATATCTAATAATTGATCTACTCAAGTTACATTAATTAGCTAAACTTCAAATTCAATCTTATAAGTCTTATGAACATTAAAGCCCTCTTACTTATAACAAGCGCTATTTTTATTTCAGCCTGCTCACCTTATATAGTGTCTGCTAATCCAAATCACAGTGCTTCAAAATCTGATGAAAAAGCAGAGAAAATTAAAAATTTATTTAACGAAGCACACACTACGGGTGTTTTAGTTATCCAACAAGGCCAAACTCAACAAAGCTATGGTAATGATCTTGCTCGTGCTTCGACCGAGTATGTACCTGCTTCGACCTTCAAAATGCTTAATGCTTTGATCGGCCTTGAGCACCATAAGGCAACCACCACAGAAATATTTAAGTGGGACGGGCAAAAAAGGCTGTTCCCAGAATGGGAAAAGGACATGACCCTAGGTGATGCTATAAAAGCTTCCGCTATTCCGGTTTATCAAGATTTAGCTCGTCGTATTGGACTTGAACTCATGTCTAAGGAAGTGAAGCGTGTTGGTTATGGCAATGCAGATATCGGTACCCAAGTCGATAATTTTTGGCTGGTGGGTCCTTTAAAAATTACTCCTCAGCAAGAGGCACAGTTTGCTTACAAGCTAGCTAATAAAACGCTTCCATTTAGCCCAAAAGTCCAAGATGAAGTGCAATCCATGTTATTCATAGAAGAAAAGAATGGAAATAAAATATACGCAAAAAGTGGTTGGGGATGGGATGTAGACCCACAAGTAGGCTGGTTAACTGGATGGGTTGTTCAGCCTCAAGGGAATATTGTAGCGTTCTCCCTTAACTTAGAAATGAAAAAAGGAATACCTAGCTCTGTTCGAAAAGAGATTACTTATAAAAGTTTAGAACAATTAGGTATTTTATAGAGTTAGTTTATAGCCCGGTTCACTTTTACCATTTTGATCTGGGCCATTGCCTATTTTCAAAACTGATAATCTATCCATCCACTGGTTCAAATGGAGTATTCAAAATTAATTGGTAAAAAGCAGCGTCAAGCCATTGCCCAAATTTAAAGCCCACTTGTTTAAAAGTACCAGCGTGGGTAAAGCCCATTTTCTCATGAAGGCCTATACTGGCTTGATTTGTCGCATCAATACAACCAATGAGCACATGAAATTGAGCCTGTTGAGCTCGTTGAATTAACGCTTGCATTAAAACTTTACTTAGACCACAGCCGCGATGTTCATGATGAATATAGATACTATGCTCAACCGTATATTTATAAGCTGGAAACGCTCTAAATGTTCCCCAACTGGCAAATCCTAATAACTTACCTGACTCATCTACTACCCCAATGACAGGGAAACCATTTTCTCTTTTTACCGAAAACCATGTTTTCATTGAATCAAGTGAACGGGGAACATAGTCATACAATGCGGTAGAGTTAACAATCGCATCATTTAGAATTTCTAATATTGCTACCGCATGCTCTGCTTCATTACAATCAATTAAACGGAAATTAGAATCGAGGGAATAGTTCATAAAGATTCCTTAAGAGCGGGCACCAGTTGATTAGAAACGACTAAAATATAACGAGCAACTTGAGCTGAATGATTACTGTATATGACAGGTTGATCTAATTGCATTGCCAAGCAATCCCCTTGACCTAATGCATAAGAAGTTTCACCTAATTGAATTTCAATTTTCCCTTCAACGACCCAAAGCTGCTGCTGTACCACTCTAGAGCTTTCATTAGTTTCATAAGTAATTCGAGAATGAGGCGGAAATTCAATTTCAACCATCTGAAAGGGTAATTTTAAGTTCGGAGGTGAAACTGTACGGCGTATATAGCCAGTTTCCGGATCTCGCCACTCAGCTTGTTCATTCCGACGAATAAGCGGTTGAGATGATGAATTCCCTACTTCATTCGTAAAAATTTGAGTTAAAGGTACTTCAAGACCATTTGCTAGTTTTTCAAGAACAACTGCCGTAGGGCTCGTTTCTCCTCTTTCAATTAAAGAAATAGCTGAACGGCTAACTTGGCAACGGGCAGCTAACACATCTAAAGTATATCCACGTGCTAAACGCAGCTCTCGTATTCGATGCGCAATCCTTATATTGATATCATCCATTAAAGAAGCTCAATTCCATCATTATAGATAAGTATTCCATTAAAATAGAATTACATCAAATGATTTCAAACTCTTCCTTGTGAATATATGGAAAATTAGGTGGACAATATAAATCTTTAGGATTAAAAACCGAAAAATAACCATTCATAGCAGCATTCTTTAAATTACTCATGCAGAACCGATTTGGCTATGTAACAATACCCTCTAAACTATTTAAGTAAGTCTTCACATGCCATTGATTATTGGAATTGATCCAGGTTCACGCTTAACAGGTTACGGAATCATTGAAAAAGATGGTAGTAAACTACGTTTTGTTGATGCCGGTACAATCCGAACGGAAACTCAAGAGATGCCAGAGCGCTTGAAGCGTATTTTTGCTGGTGTTGAACGAATTGTGAAATTTCATGGTCCTACTGAAGCTGCGGTCGAGCAAGTCTTTATGGCACAGAACCCCGACTCTGCCTTAAAACTTGGTCAAGCCCGTGGAGCTGCTATAGCCGCTTTAGTGAATTTAGATTTACAAGTTGCAGAATATACTGCACGCCAGATTAAACAGTCTGTAGTGGGATATGGTGCTGCCGATAAAGAACAAGTACAAATGATGGTGATGCGTTTACTTAACCTGACCATTAAACCTCAAGCCGATGCAGCCGATGCTCTTGCTGCTGCAATTTGTCATGCCCACGCTTCAGGAAGTATGAGCAAACTAACCGTCTTGAATGCCTTAGGTGGTATGGCTCGTGGACGAAGTCGCTCTAGTAGCCGTAGACGCTAAAGTTTTATTGTTTATTGATTTACTACTTGAGTAATTGCTTGATTCATCTCATAAGCTTGTAAACCGCGCATGCCTTGTTTGGCAAGTTGGTCACCTGCCTGAGCATGGAGAGTTACGATCTCATGTAGGGTAACTGCTTTGTGGAACTGGGCTTTTAAGCTTGCAATCATGCCCGCCAACACATCTCCCATTCCACCAGTTCCCATACCTGCATTACCTTGCGTACAAATATACAAGTTATCTTCTAAAATTAAGCTGCCTGCTCCTTTAAGCACCCACTGGCCTGCATATTTTTGCTGCAACGCATAAATCGCAGCAATTCTGTCATTTTCAATTTGCCAAGTAGAACAACCAAGTAATGTAGCGGCCTCCCCCGGATGAGGTGTTGCATAAATATGTAAACTCAATTTTTCAGGCTGCTTTGCGAGAAACCATAGGGCATCTGCATCTAATACAACTTCTAAATGTGAAGTCTGATTTAAATAATTAAACCACTGTTGATAGATTTGGTGTGCCCACTCATCACGGCCTAATCCCATTCCGAAACATACTGCATCAACCTGAGATAAAATTTCTTTAATACCGTTTTCATCGAAATCATTAATATCACGAAGCATAATATTAGGAGCTCGCGACAAAATAGCCTGATGGTGGTTGCTATGACAAACCACTGTCACTTTGCCTGCACCCGCATGAAAAGCAGCTTCAGCAGCCATAATAACAGCCCCACCCATTTGCTCATGTCCACCTATCACCAAAACATGCCCATAACTTCCTTTATGTCCAAAAGCCAAACGTTTAGGAAGTTTGATATGTGTTGGCGTCAAGTAAGCAAGAGGTTTCAGCTCTTGGTCTATTGGTATTAAATTAATTAAATGAATTTGTCCTGCATATTCTTTGCCTTGGCCTGTAAATAATCCTGCTTTAAGCCCTAAAACAGTAAATGTATGATCAGCCCGTATTGCACAAGATAAGGTAGAGCCAGTATTTGCATGTAAACCACTTGGTATATCAATCGAAATTTTTAGCCCAGCTTGCCCATTAAATTGTTGAATAGCGTGTTGCCAATAACCGTTTAATTCACGGTTTAAACCAATCCCAAACAACGCATCAATATGGCAATCAAAGGTTTTACTCACCTCAAAACCTTGGTGAACCTGAACATCATTTTTTTTCGCAAAATCGACAGCATGGTGTAAATCAGTTGATTCACCCAAATCAGCCGCAAATATTTCAACCTGAAACCCAGCTTTTTTGAGATAGCTTGCTATAAAATAGCCATCACCAGCGTTATTGCTCTGTCCGCACCAAACAGCAATATTCTTAAAATTTTGTTTTTGAAAAAGTACAATAAGTTGTTGAGTGATTGACCAAGCTGCTTGTTGCATTAAGCCTAATGAGGAGTTTTGCGCAGCAAACCAACGTTGCTCCCATGCCTGGATATCTTGGCTATGGTAAACTACCGCCTGCATATTCTTATCCTCTTGCATTTTTCGGTTTATGACATCTTCCAACACATCACGCATTGCAGTGCAACAAATTGATCCACATGAATTAAAAGCATGGATCAAAGCTCAAGCATTAGACTTGGGTTTTGCTGATTGTGTCATTGCCAAACCAGATGCTCAAGAGCAAATGCCACGTTTTTTAGAATACCTTGAACGTGGTTATCATGCAGATATGATCTATTTAGAAGAAAATCTGGAAAAGCGAGCAGATCCAACTTTATTGGTGCCAGGAACAAAAAGTATTATTTGCGTACGTATGAATTATTTGGTGGAATCGCCAAAACCACGATATGTACCTTTCGAACCAAACTCTGCGATTATTGCCCGTTATGCTCGTGGTCGTGATTACCATAAGGTGATGCGTGGCAGATTAAAAACGTTAGCCACACGTATCCGTGAAAAAGTGGGAGATTTTGAATCTCGCCCTTTTGCAGACTCGGCACCTATTTTTGAGAAATCATTAGCTGAAAGTGCTGGGATGGGCTGGACAGGTAAACATACTTTACTCATTCATAAAAAGTCAGGTTCATTCTTTGTCTTAGGTGAACTATTTACATCACTTGACTTACCTTTTGATGAACCTGCTACTTCTCACTGCGGTTCTTGTAGTGCGTGTATTGATATTTGCCCGACACAAGCGATTGTCGAACCTTATATGTTAGATGCTAGACGCTGTATCGCTTATCTCACCATCGAATATAAAGGAATCATTGCAGAAGAATTACGTGCAGGCATTGGTAACCGGATATTTGGTTGTGATGACTGCCAATTAATTTGCCCGTGGAATAGTTTTGCTAAAACAGCGTCTATTCCCGATTTCAATCCTAGACATGGTTTAGATAATATTAGTCTGCTTGATATTTGGCAGTGGGACGAAGCTACTTTTTTAGCCAATACAGAAGGCAGCCCAATACGACGTACAGGTTATCAATCCTTCAAACGTAATATTGCTATCGGTTTAGGTAACGCACCGTACTCAAAAGAAATTGTAGATCAGCTAAACAAAGGCAAAAGTTTACATGACGAAATCGTCAATGTGCATATTGATTGGGCAATTGAACAGCAACTTAATCAACTTTAGCTATCAAATTAAAAAAATGATGTTTTTTGCCCTATAGCTTTAATACGAATTCTGTATGATTATGTACAGTGAATTAATGCCATCATCATGGATATGACAATGACTCTACGTAATGATTGGACTCGTGAAGAAATCCAAGCTCTATATGAACAACCTTTTTTGGATTTAGTTTTTAAGGCTCAACAAGTACACCGTGAGCACTTCACTGCCAATACAATTCAGGTCAGCACCCTTTTATCTATTAAAACGGGTAAATGTCCTGAAGATTGCAAATATTGCTCTCAATCTGCACATTACGATTCAAAATTAGAAGCAGAAAAACGTATTGCTGTTGAAAAAGTAATTAGCGAAGCAAAAGCTGCAAAAGATTCAGGTTCATCTCGTTTTTGTATGGGTGCTGCTTGGCGTAACCCTCATGAGCGTGATATGCCTTATGTTTTAGAAATGGTACGTGAAGTTAAAGCACTAGGTATGGAAACCTGTATGACTTTAGGTATGCTTAATCAATCACAAGCAGAACGCCTAAAAGATGCTGGTTTAGACTATTACAACCATAACCTTGATACATCTCGCGAGTATTATTCCCACATCATCAGCACACGTACTTTTGATGATCGTTTGAATACTTTAGATTATGTACGTCAAGCTGGTATGAAAGTATGTAGTGGCGGTATTGTTGGTTTAGGTGAAAGCCGTGAAGATCGCATTGGTTTGTTACATGAATTAGCAACCTTGCCTATTCATCCAGAATCTGTGCCAATCAACATGCTTGTTCCAATTGAAGGTACACCATTAGCTGATGTTGAAAAACTAGATGTTATTGAATGGATTCGTACTATTGCGGTAGCACGTATCATTATGCCGCATAGTTATATTCGTTTATCTGCTGGTCGTGAATCATTAAGTGACTCAGATCAAGCTTTAGCATTTATGGCGGGTGCAAATTCTCTGTTCTCTGGTGATAAATTACTTACGACGCCAAATACAGGTGAAGGTAAAGACCAAGCGTTATTTAATAAATTAGGGTTAACAGCTGAAAAGCCAAAACCAACTGTTTCTGATTTATCAGTAGATGCGATGAGTGCTTAACCTCATAAAAATTGAAAAGCCCTGATCATTCAGGGCTTTTTTCATTTATACAGAAGTGACTAATATTCCATAAGTAGCATTCAGAAAGGTTCCAACTCGAATAATATCCCTACCTGCCGCATGGGTAACCGATAATTCTTGGCTCAATACATCAAAGTGAAAAGTTTCAAAAACATCTTGATGGTGTAAGAGCCAAGTCACTGTATCTGCTATATTATCATCTGCAATATAAGTTAAGGCTTTAAAGTCTTTACTCATAAATAACTCTTAAAAATAAATTTTATGAATTTTATATGAGTTCATTCTACCTTAAAAGAAAATCTAAGCAGCCTTCGGATTCACTAATGAACGCCCCGACAATAAGCTTGTTAACGCTTTAGGTGAAAACTCTAAAGAAAGTACATGATTCTTTAAATTGATTGAGTGGCTACTAATCAATGGTAAAAGGCCCTCTTCTGTTTCTAAAACATACTCATCCGCAATGTTTAGAATACCTTCTAGATTTGTTGTGCTAGAGGCTAGATCGTGGCTAAAGACATCATAAATTGTTTGTAAATTAAACGTCGTGTTCTGTTCAGTAGGATGTTTGAGTAAATAGTCTTTTAAAAACAAGACTAATTTATGAGCAAAGAAAAAATAATTCGGTTTATACGTGTATTTCATGTTGTTCATGGAACCAAACTCCAGATGATCTTTTATTGAATTACAACTAAAACACTAGGAATTAAACCTTAAAATTTTCTTAAAAAAATAAATATATTTACACGATATATAAAAATTAATTTTAATAATAAAAATCAACCAGTTAATTTATCCAAAAATATATAATTTATATAAAATTACAATAAAAAAATCAATTCTTAAAAATTAAAAAACTTAAATGAAAATTATTATCAAATTAATTCAAATAAAATAATTTCATGATATTTTACCATATGGTATAAATTAAAATAAAAACCGCATTTATCAATAAAAAATAACCAATCAAAATACATAAAAATATAATGTTATTCTTGTTTTTTACTTGAAAGGTGCTATATTTCAACCGCATTACTTGATCAGAATAAAAGCACTGAAGAGTAATAAAGCGATATTTATTGAATATTCTGGGGATTTTATGAAAAAATTTATTTTTATTGCGGCTAGTTCTCTTTTTAATATTGCAGCAGCACAAGCAGCTGATGGTACGATCACTATTAATGGTTTAGTAACTGATAATACGTGTACGATTGATACTGGTGATAAAAATCTTACTGTAAATTTACCAACAGTATCATCTCAATCTTTGAAAAATGCGGGCGATGTTGCTGGTCGTACACCTTTTCAAATCAATTTAACGAATTGTGCTTCAGTTGGTAAAGTCGCGACTTATTTTGAACCAGGCGCAACAGTTGATTTTAATACTGGTCGACTATTGAACCAAGCTACCTCTGGTGCAGCTGCCAATGTCAACATCCAATTATTGGGTAGCAACAATGCAGTAATTCCTGTAATTGCGAAAGGTGCTTCTGGTGCACAAGATAACTCACAATGGGTAAATGTTTCTGCTGGGGGGAATGCCGATCTTAACTATTATGCTGAATATTATGCAACTGGAGCATCTACAGCAGGTACTGTAACGTCACAAGTGAAATACACGATTATTTATCAATAAATTAAAACCAGCTTCTATTTTTAAATAGAAGCTATATCTCATCTATTATTTATTATTGAGAATATGACTCATGCTTTTTCGTGGTCGTAAATTTTTTTGGGGAATGGCTTGTCTTCAAGCATTAATTGCTACTATAGGGCATGCCGAAATAGTACTTCATGGTACACGTGTAATCTATCCATCAGATGCTCGAGAAGTAAACTTACAACTCAGCAATAACGGTACAGCACCTTCCTTGGTTCAAGCTTGGATTGATGATGGAAACGCTAAATCAACTCCCGATGAAGCGAATGTCCCTTTTATCATTACACCACCTATTTCAAGAGTAGAACCCTCTAAAGGGCAAACTTTACGAATTACTGCACTACCTAATGCTTCTCAATTAAACCAAAATAAAGAAAGTGTATTTTGGCTTAATGTATTAGATATACCACCAAGGCCGGAAGGTAAAAAACAAGAAAATAATGAAGTATTAACCAATAATTTTCTTCAATTAGCGATACGTTCACGAATTAAGTTCTTTTATCGACCAGTAAGTCTAGAAGAAAATATTAATACATTAAGTGAAAAAATTCAGTGGGTAAAAAATGGTGAAAACTTGCTTATTAAAAACCCTACTCCCTTTTACATTACAATAAGCTCAGTTTTTCAAGAAATAAATCATCAAAAAACAGATTTATTAAAACAGGGTTTAATGCTTTCTCCTTTTTCAGAAGATCAAATAAAACTTAAAAATAGCAATATAACAAATATGAGCTTTGTTTATATAAATGATTATGGTGGAAGAATTGAACAAGTAATAAGGTTCTAAGCTTACCTACTTTTTAATTTAAACACCTACTCATGAACAGGCATAAAGACGATGTCAGAATGGTTCATATCCAGTATATGCTTTAAAAAGCGCACTACATATTATTTAGTATTGAGTCTCGCAATTAATATCCCCTTAACTGTATATGCATCAGACAATATGAATAGGGAAAATATTTTAAAAGCTGACTTTGATACTAATTTTTTAGTGGGAAATGCACAGAAAATTGATATTGGTCGATTTAAGTACGGCAATCCTATTTTACCGGGTGAATATAGTCTTGACGTCTATATTAATGGGCAGTGGTTAGGAAAACGAAAGTTTGTTTTTAAAAGCACTCATTCGAATGAGAATGCAAAGACCTGTTTTACCCCAGATATGCTTTTAGAATATGGAGTTAAACCAGAAATTCTTCATCATGAAGTAAGTAGTACCCTTACCTGTAATGACTTAGACAAGTGGGTTAACGATGCTTTTTATCAATTTGATACTTCTCGTCTGAGACTTGATATTTCAATACCACAAGTTGCTTTACAAAAGAATGCTCAAGGGTATGTCGACCCACGTTTATGGGACCGTGGTATAAATGCAGCTTTTTTTGCATACAATGCTTCTGCCTATCGTATTGTAAATAATAACCATGAAACAAATCATGCGTTTATGGGTACAAATGTTGGTCTAAATCTCTATGATTGGCAATTACGCCATACTGGGCAGTGGAAATGGCAAGATCATAATGAAATACAAGAAAAGGTTTCTTCCTACACATCAAATAATACATATGCCCAAAAGGCTTTTCCCAAGCTCAATAGTGTTGTTACTTTAGGTGATTATTTTACCAATAATAATTTTTTTGATGCCCTACCTTATCGTGGGATTAACATATCAAGTGATGACCGCATGCTTCCTAACAGTATGCTCGGATATGCTCCCCAAATTCGAGGTTATGCCAAAACCAATGCAAAAGTAGAGGTACGTCAGCAAGGAAATTTAATTTATCAAACGACTGTTACACCCGGAAGTTTTGAAATTAATGATCTTTATCCCACAGGCTTCGGTGGCGAATTACAAGTCTCTATATATGAAACAAATGGAGAAATTCAAAAGTTTTCTATTCCTTATGCTTCTGTCATTGAGATGCTAAGACCTAAAATGAGCCGATATTCTTTTACTTTGGGACATTTTAGAGATGCCAATATCAATCTAAAACCATGGCTAGTGCAAGGTAAATATCAAAGAGGTATCAATAACTATTTAACAAGCTATACAGGCTTTCAGGCAACTGAAAACTACCAGTCTTTTTTAATAGGTAGCGCATTTGCAACCCCAATCGGTGCAATTTCATTTGATGCAACTCAGTCGTCAGCTGAGTTCGAACAAAAGCCCACCCTTAAAGGACGAAGTTATCGTTTAAGTTATAACCGACTATTTACTTCAACCAACACCAATTTAACTTTAGCTACGTATAAATATTCCACAGAAAATTATTTGAAATTACGCGATTCAATTTTAATTCGAGACTTGCAACAACAAGATATTGATAGCTTTTCCGTGGGGAAACAAAAAAGTGAATTTCAGATCACATTAAACCAAGGCCTTCCAAATCAATGGGGTAATTTTTATTTAGTAGGCTCGTGGATTAATTATTGGAACCAGCCTAATCGTAATCAACAATTCCAATTTGGATATAGCAATCAATTTAAAGATCTGACTTACAGTATTTCTGCAATTACTCATGAGCTTGACCAAGAAAATCAAAATTCTGGTCATGAAACTCAATATTTGTTGTCTTTATCTTTTCCACTTCAATTTAAAAAAAATACCGTTAATTTTAATAGTTCTATTTCAGAAGATAGCCGAACTTTAGGAATGAGTGGTTATATCGGAAACCGCTTTGATTATGGCTCATCAATTTCATATCAAGATCAAGGACAGACAAGCCTAAATATTAATGGCACCTACCGTACTAACTATACAACTATAGGCGCTTCTTTTGGTCAGTCCGATACATACCAACAAGAAATGATCAATTTAAATGGAAGCTTGGTCGCTCACTCACAAGGTATTTTATTTGGCCCAGACCAAGTACAGACCATGGTATTGGTATATGCGCCTCAAGCAACTGGTGCTCGAGTCGGCAATACCTCTGGTCTAAGCATTAATAAACAAGGTTATGCTGTCATTCCTTATGTAACCCCCTATCGCTTAAATGACATTAGCCTTGACCCTCAAGGGATGCCATCAACTGTTGAACTTACGGAAACAAGTCATCGTATTGCCCCGTATGCAGGATCAATCACTAAAGTTAACTTTTCAACAAAAACGGGATATGCAGTTTTTATTAGCACCCAAACACCTAATGGCGGCCATTTGCCATTTGCAGCACAAGTTTTTAATCAAAACAATGAAATAGTCGGAATGGTAGCCCAAGGTAGCCGGATTTATTTACGTACTCCCCTAACTCAAGATCATCTTTATGTGAAATGGGGACAAAGTAATAGTGAAGAATGTCAACTTGATTATGACATTCAATCAAAAATCTTACAGGAAAAACAATTAATTATTATGACAGAGGCAGTCTGCAAATGAAAAAAATGCTTATAAAGAGCGGTTTACTCATTACTAGTTTTTTTATTTATAACCAAACCTATGCCAACTGTACTTTAAGCAAGGGCTTTACCACAGTCGATATTCCAATGACGATTGGGACTATTGTAGTACGCCCGACCGATCCAATCGGAACAGTTCTCCAAAAGAATACTTTTACTATTTCACCCAATAATTCTACTGCAACTTGCAACCGTGCCAGTGACCAAATTACAGCGGCACTTCCATTAAACTATCCTGTTAGCTCGATTGGAAATAATGTGTATGCAACCAATATTCCGGGTATAGGTATTCGACTTTATAGAGAGGCATTCGACTCTACAGATTTTTCTGGATATTACCCTTATAAACGTACCTTGACTCCTAATACAACATATACGCTTTCACCAGGATATTTTGTCATGGAAGTGATTAAAACTGCTGCAACTACAGGTTCAGGTGCATTAGTTGCTGGTCGTTACAGTACCTATTATGTAACAGGACAACAAAATCGTCCTTTCTTAACAACTACAGTATTGAGCAGCTCCCCTATTCTTATTGCATCATCTTCTTGTGAAATTCAAAACGGTATAGATACGGTTGTTCAGCTTCCCACTGTGATGAAGTCAGGTTTTAGAGCCATTGGATCAACTCAAGGTGAGAAAAACTTTAATTTATCGATTCTTTGTAATGGTGGGGAAAATAACTCGGGTGTACCAACGAGTAATACACTGAGTTTAAGCTTTGACTACAATTCTGATACTTCAAATAGTCAGGTTATTAATAACAGTGCTGCTGACTCAACTAAAGCGAACGGAGTTGGTGTGGAATTGTTATGGAATATGAATGGCGCGAACAATCCTATTCGAAAAGGAAACAAACTAGATATTGGTACAGTAAGTTCTAACCAGACAGTACAGTACGATATTCCTTTAACGGCGCGTTATTATCAAACTGCTTCGTATGTAACAGCTGGTGAAGTCAAAGCTAATGCAACGGTAACGATCCAATATGATTAGTATTTCTTCTAAACACTAGATCTTAGTAGTAAGTAGTAGGCTTTATAGAATGAATAATTTTTAATTAATACTAAAAAAGTCAAATGATCACACACATTATTTTTTAAATTTTACTAATAAATAAATTAAAAAAATGCTCATAAGCGAAAAAAGCTAATGAGCATTAGTGATAACCACTTAACCTGAAATACAAATTGTGGGAAATAGATCACAATTTGCATGACTATAATTTCAAAATTTAGCTTAAATATCAAGTCTTTTTTTTAACAAAAGTTTGATAAATTTATTTAACCCCTTAATTTTAAATAAAAATAAATTAAAAATAAAGTTTGCAATTTCTATTTTACAGGCTTTCTAAAGAATTATCATTCTATTAATTCAAAAAACATAAATTTTATATATACGAATGTATAGTAAAATTAAAAAGTGCTCAATTAGGAGGGTTTAGTTAGAAGTAAATATTATGTAATTCGATAAATTATAAAGCTTTACACAACCTATAAGAAAAAAAACAAACACATATCTGGAAATATTTTTCAATTACAGCCTAACTTCAAGTTTTTATTACAAAACCACATGCTCATTATTTGGAAAATATTTTGTATTTTATTATTAAGTTTAGGGGCTTTCGGAGTTGGTTTAGGTATTAGTTATTTAGATTTTTTCTTATTTTTTATTGGCTTACTTTTTTTGCTGTGTTTTTTTCTAGCCTTGAAGCAAGCAAGAGAAGATGCAGGAAGTTTTCCTGATGAATAAAAATTAATTAAGCTAATTGAAGTCAAGGCTTAAGCAATATTAAACACGAAAAGATTCAAAACAATCTAAAAGAAAATCCATCACTACCCTTACTGCAGGACTACTCCGCAGATCTTCATGAATTACTAGCCAAATTTCAGCACTCATTGGGTCATCATCAGGTAATTTTACTAAATGACCTTGCTGGCCTAAAAAATCAGGTAGTACAGCTAAGCCAACTGCTCCACAAGTAGCCCGCCATTGAAGCTCAGGATGATTCGTAACCATAACCGGCTCTTTATAATTTAACCGTTGTTTTAGCTTTTGTTGTTTTTGTCCTTGAACTCCACCAACTTCAACGCTAATCCATTCATAGTTTTCTTCTTGTATAGCATCCAAATATTCTTGGGCTGCATATATGCCAAAAGGAACTTCACCAGCTTTACGCGCAATTAGATAATCATCTTTAGGGCGTCCAAAGCGAACTGCGATATCTGCTTCGCGATGCTGTAAGGAGGCATAATGAACATCACCAAGTATTCTCAATTGTAGCTCAGGATATTGACGATAAAACTTACCAAGATGAGGCATTACCAAATGTGCAGCCGTAGCTGGCGGTAGACTTACCGAAACTACTCCACTAATTTCCTGTTGTCCTGCCTGAGCCAGACGTTCAATAGAAAATGTTTCTTCCATCATACGTGTCACGATTTTGGCCAGACGCTCCCCCTCTGAAGTTAAAATATAAGTACGAGGTCTACGGTCCACTAATTTTAGTTTTAAATTATCTTCTAACTGGGCAATTCTTCTTGCAACAGTAGCATGGTCAACACCTAACTTTCTTGCAGCAGCTGAAAGTGTCTTCTCTTCAGAAAAAACTGAAAAGTAATGTAAATTTTCCCAATCAATCATTGTGCAAATTTTCACATCAGAGATGAATTAATATGGAATTGTACACCTTTATGTGATTACTCAGAATAAAGACATTCTTTTTCGGAGCCCAATCATGAATAAATCAATGGTGTATGCCTATACTGGTGTTGTAATCACAATGCTGTTTTGGGGCTCGGCATTTAATGCGATGTCTTATGTGATTCAATATATGCCACCTCTTTCAGCAGCAGCTGAACGTTTTACAATTGCAAGCCTTGGTCTATTTATTCTTTTTGCAGCTATAGGAAAGCTACGTTGGGCCGCATTACGGCAAAATTTAGCTATCTATCTTATTATTGGAATTATAGGTATTGCCGGTTTTAACCTAGGCTGTTTCTATGGTTTACAAACCACCTCAGCAGTCAATGGCGCTTTAATCATGGCCACAACACCTTTAATTACTTTACTGTTAACAATTTTACTTGATGGAGAAAAACTGACGCTTAATAAGTCTATTGGTGTTGTATTTGGCTTAAGTGGTGTACTTTTTGTTATTAGTCATGGCCATATTTCAACGCTACTACACTTAAAAATAGCAATCGGTGACTTATTCATCTTACTAGGTGGTGTCAGTTTTTGTTTAGCGAATGTGCTATCACGCCGTTATGTAAAAAATGCTACACCTTTAGAGACCACAACCTTTTCCATGATGTTCGGTGCTTTGACTTTAATTATATTAAGTGTAATTTTTGAGCACCCTTCTCAAGCAATTGCTATGGCGCCTATCACTGCACACTTAGCTATGGGATACGTCATTATTTGTTCTACCATGATTGCTTATTTATTTTGGTTTAATGGTATTCAAAAACTAGGTGCAGGCCGAGCATCAATCTTTTTTAACTTTGTTCCGGTTTTTAGTATGTTAGTTGCCTTGTTAGCTGGTCAATCACTTAATATCTGGCAACTTATAGGCACAGCTTTAGTCATGCTTGGCGTGATGAGTAGTGGAGGATTTATTCAGATTAAACGTCCTGCACTTATAGCTAAGCCTTGCACAAAGTAATAATCACACAAATTCATCTTAATTATTGCGTTGTAACAAAGAATGTATGTTTCTTTAAAACTTAACAAATGGTTGCCATATATAGTTTTAAAGCACAACAAGGAGAATTAAGATGAATTTGGATTTTACAACTATCGAAAAACAGGCCAAATTGCTCAAAGAAGAGCAAGAGAAACTAGAACAGCAAGATCATGATTTTCAGTTAGCTTTAGACAAGCATAGAGAATCTTTAAAAAATTTATTTAAAGAACTTTTTCATGATCGAGAAATTAAAACAGAAAATGGAGGACAGTTTTGTGTAGTATTTGGTGATTTTAAAATATCTCTACTCATTGAAACAGCCAAATTCGAGAATGGTGTTCCTGTTAAATTAAATTCCGTTAATCCTATTATTGTTAAATTTAAAAAGGATAAGCCCGTTGCAAAAGCCCAATTTTCTGATGCAACCCAATATCTTGATAGTGGTTTTGAAACACCCCACTATCAGTACTATTACAAACACGCTGATAAAACACAATTAGTTCAATTTTCGGAGTTACCTGTATTTTTTCAAGCAATCCTTGATGCAGAAGTCTGATTATCTGCCCTCAATGGAGGGCTTTTTTATAAACTGAATTTACGGATCAAACAGACTCATCTTTATAAAAATAGTCATAACATCAGTTTCGTTTTCTCAACTCGTTTTAATTTACAAACAAAAAATTAAGATCTCGGCTCAAAAAACCATTTGCTTCTTTTTCAAATAACTTGTATATACATGTTTGTATTTGTTTATACATAAATGGATCTAATAATAGAAAAGCTCTTAAAGGATAAGGAGAGTGTTATGGACTCATCAGCTGGGAAATCGAAAAGCGGATTTGTTGAAAACCGAAGTATTGACTTTATTCCTGAAAATGAAAGGCATGGCAGTATATTTGCCCAATTTACGCTTTGGTTCGGGGCCAATTTACAGATTACAGCTATTGTTACAGGTGCATTAGCCGTCGTATTAGGTGGTGATGTATTTTGGTCAATCATTGGCCTCTTTATTGGACAATGCTTTGGTGCTGCCGTCATGGCTTTACACGCAGCTCAAGGTCCAAAACTCGGCCTCCCACAAATGATTTCGAGTCGAGTCCAATTTGGGGTATATGGTGCCTGTATCCCCATCATTCTTGTTTGTCTTATGTATATTGGCTTTACGGCCACTGGTGAGGTACTCGCTGGTAAAGCAATTGCTCATCTAGCACAGGTGAGTAATACAACAGGTATTTTAATCTATGCTTGTTTTATTATTATATTTGCGACAATTGGCTATCGTTTAATTCATTGGGTAGGCAAAGTTGCAAGTGTTATTGGTTTAATTGCTTTTGTTATTATTTTAACTCAAATTTTAGCTCTCTCTAATATTTCAGAATTGCTTGCTGTACGGCATTTTAGCTGGTCATCATTTTTATTAGCAGTTTCTCTTTCTGCTTCTTGGCAAATTTCATTTGGACCTTATGTAGCAGATTATTCTCGTTATCTTCCTACAAAAACATCTTCAACACGCGTATTTTGGGCAGTTGGGCTTGGGTCTTTAATAGGCTCCCAAATTTCAATGATGCTCGGTGTATTCATTGCTCAAGTCTCGAATGGTGGTTTTGTTGGCAATGAAGTTCAGTACGTTGTAGGCATGAATCCAATCGCTCTTGTGATTACTTTTTTATATTTTAGTATTGCATTCGGAAAGGTCACGTTATCTACACTCAATGCTTATGGCAGTTTTATGTGTATTGCGACCATTTGGAACAGTTTTAAGCCAAGTGCTCAAATTTCAAAATTAACGCGACTTACAATTGTTCTTGCAATGGTAATTATCTCAACATTTATTGCAGTTGTAGGTGAACATACTTTTTTAAGCGCATTCAAATCTTTTATTTTGTTTCTTCTTACATTTTTCATTCCTTGGAGTGCAATTAATTTAGTTGATTACTATTTTATTTCTAAAGAAGAATGCGATGTAGATGCCTTATATGACCCAAATGGTAAATATGGCCGCTGGAACACGATTGGAATCGCTTGTTATTGTATTGGTATCTTACTTCAGTTGCCCTTTATTGATAGTAAATTCTATAAAGGACAAATTGCCGAAATGTTGGGTGGAGTCGATTTATCTTGGTTAGTGGGATTGTTATCCACTGCAGTTTTATATTATGTACTTGCCAAAAGAGCTCAAATAAAAATTTCAAAAGCTCTTCAACTTGAACGAATAAAATAATGTTAAGACGAGATATCAAAGTCTAAAATAACACTTTGATATCTCATTAATATTTTCTACTGTTGAGCAGTACTTGGTTGTGCAGAGGCAGGTAATCCAAATAACTTGTCGAATGTCCAATTAAATATGAATGTATAAATTGGAATGATAATAATAAATGCAACATCTAACCAAAATGCAGCAACAAGAGAAATATTCATCCACCACGCAATAAGCGGAATTAAGAACATTACTAAAGTAATTTGAAATCCGATCGCATGCGCAATTCTTCGTTTAACCGTACGCGACTTACTTTCTTGGCGAGCCTCCCATTTTTCATAAAGAATGTTGTAGATAAAGTTCCACGTTACCGCAATAGTAGTAATCATCACTGAAAGTGGCCCAGTGTGCTCTACACTATCTCCGGCCAAAAGAGCCAAACCTACTGATGAAATCACCATTCCAATAATTTCATATGAAGAAACATAAACAATACGACGTTTTAAACCTTGCATAATCTTTCAACTTTTATCACTTCTTTTTATTTTAGTTTCAGTTAAAATCACATATAAAGTTAACAGCTTTCAGTTCTACTGATATCAAAATGAATTTTAATAGTGAAAATATCGAACTTTTCTTAACCGTATTAGATACTGGATCTTTCTCGGCCGCGGCACGAAAGTTAAATCGAGTGCCATCAGCAGTGAGTATGGCAATTGCCAATATTGAAGCAGAACTTGGTTATCACTTATTTGAACGTACACACCGCAAAGTTATTCCTACCGCGGCGGCTTTAGCATTGGAACCTCAAGCCCGTATTATTGCTGAACAGCTTAGGCTATTAGCTACGCATGCTTATGAACTTTCACTTGGTCTTGAAAGTAAATTAAAAATAGGTGTGGTTTCAGATGCGAATACTGGATTACTTTTTAAAGCCATAAAGCAACTAGCAGAGAAGTTTCCTCTTCTTAACCTAGAAATTATTACAGCTCCTCAAGATGATATTCTAAATTTACTTTATACAGAAAATATTAGCCTTTGCCTTGCAGGTTCAAACCTCAATATAAAAATGCGTGAAAGCTTACAATTAGTAATGACAGAAACAGTTGTTGCTACTATCTCTGCTCATCATCCGTTTTTAAAAGAACAGAATAAGTTAAACACGATTGAAGAGTTAATTAATATTCGGCAAATTGTGGTCGCAAGTAGTGAGCTGGATATGGAAGACTCACGTTCAATCATTGGAGCAATGTACTGGAAAACGAATAGCTTACAAACAGCAATTAATATGGTCGAAGCTGGCTTAGGATGGGGAAATTTTCCCTTATCTTTGGTAAAAGAAAAGATTGAACAAGGCCACTTAGTTCAATTAGATTTTAAAAATACGAAAAATCATTTGCCTTTATCTATTTATCTTATTTGGCTTCAAGATAAACCGTTATCGAAAGCAGCCAGAGAGCTTGTCCAGATTGTTCAAGCAAACTTATCTCAAAATTGACGTTAAAAAACCGCCATTTAGACGGTTTTTTTAGGAGCTATTTAGATTTATTAGACTCTATAACTTTTTCATCATAATGCTTATAACAATAGCCAAACATCGCACCTGCACTGAAGAAAAACATTGCTTTAAACATGATGACACTCCTATGCCTTATTGATTGAAAGTTAAACTTAGCATTTAGCCATGTTTCACTTTGAATAATATTTAAATCAGTTTTGTTCATAATGAAAAATTACGTGACAATCTTTTTCAATTTATTAAAAACACTTATTTTATTGATTTTATTATATTAATTTTTATAAAAAACGAGAACTCTATGATTAAATTAAAGAAAGCAAAAAGCCTATTCATGATGAATAGGCTTCTTACTGTATTTCAGGACTAAGCAATAATAATAATTATCAAAAATACTCTACTACTGTATAAATTCCAAGTGTTTTAGTCAAGTATAAAATTGATCAATTACAAAAGGTTGTAGAAAATGAGAAACAATCTTCATTCTAGGTTTTATCCATAAAACTTACTTTAAATTTATACTATTTTTGACCCAGTACGGCTTCTATTTCTAGCTTTGAAAGGACAAAATTTTATAGGTTAATATTGATAGATTTAATAAGTTCATCTCGATAGGGACCAAGAATAATTTGCTCAACCTTGTTCATTCTATTACGCATATCCTGAACATGAGCAATATTCTTAACGTCCAGCTTTTCTTCATACTGATCTGTTCTTTTGCTAGCTAATGGTTTATTAGTTAAATGATTTAACACAAAATAAAATGTTCTACGTAGATCTTGAAAAGTAAAAGAAAGATTACATTGCTCATTAATTTTTTTTCTAAATTTCGAAATATTAATAATATGACCAGATTCAGATTTTACAGATGGAAAAACCCACTCTCCTTTATTTTGTATTCTTCGTTTTTTCATCAGATGCCAAAGAAAGTTTCCCATATAAATTTTATAGTACACATTATTGTATGGATTTATAAAAGACAGAGTTCCTTCCTCTAAATCTATATTTTTCCAATGTAAAGATTCACACTCATTCCTAAAAAGCCCTGTTAATATAAGTGTTAATAAAAAATCCTTATTTGTTTCATTTTCCTGTCCCCTACCTTTATATTCAATAATTGCTTGCACCCACTTGGTTAGATTATCCACATCGATATAGTTTCTTCGAGGTGGAATTTCTTCCCAGAGCTGTTTCTTCTTTAACAAATTAACCGGGTTTATCCTTGGTATAATTACTTCACAATTTTTATTTTGATAATACATAATTGAAAAACGATAGACTGCTCTAAGTACACGCATAGATAAATTAGCTTTTGCATAACTATACTGAGATAGCTGAATATACTTTTCTTCAATCCTCTGTTCAGTAATATCAATCAGTTTAAGTTCACTTAAGTCTATTAAATATTTTTCTATAACTTCTCTATAGTCGGCTAATGTCCTTTCTTTTAACTCGTGGTGATTTATATATACTTGGAAAGCTTCTTTAAGATAAGGCTGATCAATTTTCTCATTTAAACTATTTTTTAATATTTTATTATTTTTAATGCTTAAAGGGTTTGAGTCAGTTAACTCTTTTAACTTCTGCTGTGCAAGTACACGGGCGTCTTCAACAGTAATTTTTTCATAATCCCCTAATTTACAACGAATTGATTTTCCCTTTACTTTCTTCTCCACAATGTAAGTTTTATAAGAGTTATTTACACGAATAGCAAAGCCAATAATCTCACTGTCACGATAAATAGCCGGTGTGAGTTCAAGTTGATCGATAAATGACTTCGTTAGCTTTACTCGTGAAGTGCTCATAAGCTAGAATCCCTATCGCTTGTGATAATTAACAATATAGCAAAATATTTTTCAGGTCTACTGCTGCTACTTTTGAAAAATACTTGTGTTTAATAAAAAAATTGATTAGTATTGCAGGCACTGAAAAGCCTTGAGATTAAAAGCTTTTCTGATTATAGGGCCTATAGCTCAGTCGGTTAGAGCAGCGGACTCATAATCCGTTGGTCCACAGTTCGAGTCTGTGTGGGCCCACCAAATACAAACCCCAAAAAACTTTAAGTTTTTGGGGTTTTTTAACTTTAGATATTTTTAAAATATAGCCAAATATCACTTCATTATTCAAAAATTGTTCAATTAAACATTAAAAGTCTTTTCCAATTTCCATATTGTTGAGCATTCCTTTTCAACCTTTAGGACTGTTATAAATGTTTGAGTTGATTATTTGACCTGTTCTTAAGCTAAATTTTGTTTCAGGATTGATTTCGAGTTTTCCATTTGAACATCCCAAAACTTTTCCCATAAATCACAATATTCGAGGCATAGGTTTTCTAAATAAGTGTAGTCTTCTTCTGTACAAGCTTGCATTAAAATAAACCATAGATCTTCTTCATGGTCGTCATCTGCTGCCTCAGCAGTTTCATCTTCAGATACTCCATGCACATGGTAATAGCCACCACCCTCGACCGCTATACCTACAGCACTGGTTGCTTTTCGTAAAGGTGGACTGTACAAAATAACTTCTTCTTCAGCTACAGCTAATAAAGCAGAAACGGCTTTATAGTCTTTATAGGAATTTTCTAGAAACTCTCTCACCTGATGTGCAATTTCTGTTGGTTGATAACTCCGGCGCTCTTCCTCCGTCACTCCAAAATCATCAAGGACATCTTCAAATAAAGGATAATGTGCATATTCTGGGTTACCTTGATAATAACCGTCTTTGTCGGTCCCAGGCCGAAACCCAAACTCATCAAATATGTTAAGACTCAAAAGACAGCGCGGAAACATCTTTGCACCTGCATGCAACCTAGGTTCTAACTGCTTTGTCTGGTATTGAGCCATTAATAAAGCATCTGTAAAAGTTTGTACGATTGCATGGCGATACTCTAAATGAATACGCTTTAAGTTTTCTTTATTAATTTCACCGTTATTTAAAGTTTCTATTGCAGGATGATGAGATACTGGATGTTTCGCGATCTTGGCTCTTAATTGATTTAAAAAATTAAGATTTTTGTCCCAAAGTTCAGCTGAAATGCTTTGTTTCATCCCTGCAAGTGCTTTTTTCCTAGGATTATTAAAGTCCTCAAATTTTTTAGGCATAATCCACTCTCATTAAACTTATTAATTTTTTAAATTTCCATATTCTATTTTAAAAACAAATAGTTAAGATAAAAATAAGACTCCTTTTATCGAAAATTCATATTAGAATTAAAATTCTACTAAATCAAATAGAATATTTTAAAAATTTAAAAATAATCTTGAGTAGCATTTATAATATTCACTTGAATAAAATTATGTTTTTGATTATGATTAATTTGATTAAAATTTTAAAATCTATATCAAGTAATAATTAGTTTCAATTATATGGAAATGTAATGTCAAAAAAAGAAGATATTATAAATACTGCTTTAGAACTTTTTAACCAAATTGGTTACAATGCTACAGGGGTAGACAAAATTATTGCTGAATCAAATGTAGCCAAGATGACTTTCTACAAATATTTTCCCTCTAAAGAAAGTTTAATCATGGAGTGCCTACATCATCGAAATATTAATATACAAAATTCAATTTATGAAAAATTAAGCTTACATCCAGATGTGAGTCCAATTGAGAAAATACATCTAATTTTTAATTGGTATATTGACTGGATTAATAGTAAGAATTTTAATGGTTGCTTATTCAAAAAGGCTTTTATTGAAGTGTCTAAACAATACACCTCAATTCGTGAACCATTTCAAGAATATACAAACTGGCTTATAAATTTATTAAATAGTTTATTAGTAGAGCTAGATATTAAAGACCCTACTCCACTTACTCATATCATCATTTCAATTATTGATGGTATTATTATTGATGGGACAATTGATAAAGATCTGATTGATCCCTCTAAGAAATGGCAATATATTGAGTATTTGATTAAAACTGAAAATCCTTAATACTTCTAATATATACAATAATATTTTAAAAATTCAATTATATATTTTTCTATTATAAAATTAGAATATAATATTTAAAAATATTTTTAAATTAAAATAAATAAAATTTGTTTGGAAGATAATTTTCTACCTTTTTAGACAAACTCATATTAGAATTCTGCAACCTTATTGTCTCCCACATCTCTATGAAAAAGTTTTTAGGCAATTCTATCTTCAAAGCAGTTGGTTGGACCTATGATGCAGATCCTACAATTCTTGAGAAAAAACAAGTTATTATCGGTTTTGAACATACTTCTAACCTTGATGCGATCTTATCAATTGCTTTGTTTCAAATATTAGATTTAAAAATTCATACACTAATAAAAAAAGAACTTTTCAAAGGTCCAATGAAGCCTATCCTTGAAAAGCTAGGTGGCATTCCCGTTGACCGAAAAGCAAGCAAAGATATCGTCTCTCAAATGGTCGAAAAATTCCAAAGTAGCGATACATTTAACCTAGTGATTGCACCTGAAGCAACGCGTGCCAAAGATGGATCGGAACGCAAACCTATTCGTACCGGTTTTTGGCATATTGCTAAGGCAGCAAATGTTCCAATTGTGCTGATGTATGCAAATGCAAGAACCAAAAAAGGCGGTATTTTAGGTAAGATTTATCCTACCGATTTACAGAAAGATCTTGAAACGATTAAAGAACTTTATGCGCAATATGATATTGATGTGAAAATTAACTAGCTAACTCTCTCATGAAATTTGAGCCTATATTTTTATGTAAATTTAGGCTCTCTAAGCTTATTTAATTGACTAACAAAACGTAAGGCAACAGTTTTCAAGAAAACCATGCCTATGCTAATATTCTGTCACTTTTGCATTTTTTAATTTTTGGAGTTCACTTCCATGGCGGGTCATTCTAAATGGGCCAATATTAAGCATCGTAAAGCGAAACAAGATGCCAGTCGCGGTAAAGTTTTTACTAAATATATTCGTGAAATTGTCACTGCTGCAAAACTTGGTGGTGCAGATCCTGCCAGTAACCCTCGCCTTCGTGCTGTTGTCGAAAAAGCGCTTTCTGTCAACATGACACGAGATACCATTAACCGTGCAATTCAACGCGGTGTGGGTGGTGAAGATAATGATGATTTAAAAGAAGTAACCTACGAAGGTTATGGTGTAGGTGGTGTTGCGGTTCTTGTTGAAACAATGACAGACAACCTGAACCGTACAGTTCCAGATGTTCGCCATTGTTTCAGCAAAACTAATGGTAACTTAGGTACCGCAGGTTCTGTTGCTTACCTATTTACCAAACGTGGTGAGATTACTTTTGACGATGTTTCTTTAGAAGATAAGATCATGGACGTTGCTTTAGAAGCTGGTGCAGAAGATATTGAAGTTTCAGAAGATGAAATTTTAGTAATCACTTCTCCAGAGACTTTTGGTGAGGTTCAAGATGCTCTTGCAGCTGCTGGTTTAAAATCAGACAATGCTGAAGTAGTGATGAGCCCTTCTACTAAAGCAGAAATCACTGATATTGATCAAGCTAAACAAGTGATGAAACTCATTGATATGCTTGAAGATTTAGACGATGTACAAAACGTTTATACAAACGTTGAGTTTAGTGATGAAGTTTTAGCGCAACTTGATGCCTAAGACGAGAAAACGCACCAACTGGTGCGTTTTTTTATACTTTATTTAATAAGTTATAACAGTTAAATACATTGTATTCTTTAATGACAAAGCTCGAATGCAGAGCAACGACATTATCAATTTTACCAATCCGTCTTAATAAAATTTCGCTATAGTCGTCCATATTACGTGCAACTAATTCAAGAATAAAATCGGCGCTTTGACCAGTTACCAAAAAAGCATTTGTTACTTCAGGAATAGCTTCAATTTCAGAAAGAAATTTATCAAATGTCTCACTATCATGCTTGCTTAAAGAGACTTGTAGCAAAATATGCAAGGTAAAACCCAATTTGCTAAAATTAATTTCTCTTTTGAGTTGCCCCATGATATTAGCTTCAATCAAGTGTTTAATTCGGCGATGAACAGAACTAACTGAAAGATTAATCCGTTCTGAAAGCTCATTCAAATTCAGGTCTTCATGAGACAAAATTTCCAGAATTTGTTTATCAAAACGGTCCAACTCCATTCTTTGCTCCAATTAACACGCTTTATAAATCACAGTATATCCTAAAGCTAAGCCTACTTTGGAAATCAAATACCATTAAAAGAGAGAATTAAGCTTTACCACCCTCTTAATCTAAACTTTTGCTTGTTAACTGTGCAGTAGTATAACGTTCATAGCGCATTTTCAATTACTTATAGCTTATAACTATTCAATGATTTAATTAGTATATGCATAAAAATATATTTAATTTTTAAAAATTTTATAATTTCTTAATTAAAATCAATGAGTTTAAATAATTTTAAAAAGTTGGCACTCTTTTTGTTATGCACATATTGGAAATCTTTTATATCCAATGTGGGGAATGCCTGTGAAAAATATCAAAACATTAATTCTTGCAATGAGCACTATCAGCTTAACTGGTGTAGTTATGCCAGCTCATGCTGCTACTGATGCAGAAGTAGATGCTTTACGTAAAGAAGTCAGTGAGTTAAAGCAACTGGTCCAGCAATTATCAAATCAGCAAAAAGCGGTAGCTGTAGTAAATACTCCAACAGTGCCGCCAACCACAATTACAGCAAGCTCACCCGTTCCTCAGAGCAAACCGGGTTGGATGCAAATGCCTGATGGTCAAACGCAAGTCAAGCTTTATGGGAATGTACGTGTAGATGCAACCTATGACTTTAAGGGGTCAAATGGCAGCATTTCAAATGGTGCTAACTACCCTTTAAATAAAGATGACCCAAGACAGGACTCCTTAAATGTATCTGCAGCGACTACACGCATTGGGTTAGATCTTACTCGACCTACACAATATGGCGATTTAACAGGCAAAATTGAAGCCGATTTTATGGGTGGCAATGGCGATAATGGCAGTGGAACTTTCCGTGTACGCCATGCCTATATGTCTTTAGGTAAATGGTTAGTTGGTCAAACCACTTCACCTTTCGTCAATACAGATACTTCTCCGGAAACACTAGACTTTACTGGTGCAGTAGGTACAGGAACCACACGTACTGTACAGGTTCGCTATACTCAACCAATTAATGCTCAACAAAAAATATTAGTTGCCTTAGAAGGTGGTGATGTTGAAAAAGTGAGTAATGCTGCTGGAGGAAGCCGTTTCCCTGCTCTAACAACTCGTTATGATTTCAAAACCGCAGATAATAAAGGCTTATTACAGCTTCATGGTCTTGCCCATGAAAATCGAGTAGCGCCTAAAGATAGTTCATCTGAAGAAAAATTTGGCTGGGGTGTAGGCATCGGCGGCAAGTACGATATCACGCCTCAGGATAGTGTCGTTGCCAACTATTATCATGTTAAAGGTGATGGCCGCTATTTATCTTATAGCAACTCTGCATATGCATACGATACAACTACTCAAGATATCAACTTAGGTGAATTTGATAGTGCGGTAATCGGCTACCAACGGAAATGGAGCCCTATTCTCCGCTCTACTTTCGCAATAGGCGGTATTCAATATAAAGATGATAACGTCTATGCAAATAGCAATTTAACCAATACTAGCTATAACAAAGAAATTTATAACGCTTTGGTCAACTTAATCTGGAATCCGGTTAAAAATATTGATTTAGGTGCAGAATATACTTACGGCCAGCGTGAAACTTTTGCAGGTGATAAAGGTGATTACTCCCGCATAAATTTATTAGCAAAATATAATTTCTAAAATTTAGATGTAAAAAAAGAGCCACTCATGGCTCTTTTTTATTGTCACAATTAGTGCATTGCCTGAATTTTTTCCAAGAAAATTTTAGCGCGCTCATGACGTGCCTCTAAATTATCAAAGAATTCATGGGTTGGGCAATCTTCAAGAATTTTACCTTCATCCATAAAAATTAAACGGTTAGATACGCGTTTTGCAAAGCCCATTTCATGTGTCACACACATCATGGTCATACCTTCATGAGCAAGTTGCACCATCACTTCAAGAACCTCACCTACCATTTCAGGGTCGAGTGCCGAAGTAGGTTCATCAAACAACATACAGATTGGGTCCATTGATAAGCCACGGGCAATAGCAACACGCTGTTGCTGGCCACCAGAAAGTTGCCCTGGAAATTTATCCTTATGGGCAAGCAGACCTACACGTTCTAAATATTTAAGACCTTTTTCACGTGCTTCTGCAACTGAACGTTTTAAAACTTTTACTTGGGCAATGGTTAAATTTTCCAAAACAGTCATGTGAGGAAAAAGTTCAAAATGCTGGAACACCATTCCTACCCGAGAACGGAACTTTGCAAGATCAGTTTTCGGATCTTTTAGTGAAACCCCATCAACAATAATGTCGCCTTGCTGAAACGGCTCTAAAGCATTTACAGTTTTAATGAGCGTTGATTTGCCTGAACCGGATGGCCCACAAACAACAACGACATCACCTTTTTCAATACTCGTCGTGCAATCTGTTAAAACCTGAAAATCACCATACCATTTAGAGATATGTTGGATGTCTATCATTGGCATTTAAAATCTCCAATTAGCGAATGATGGCAATTTTTTTCTGCAAACGTTTGACTAATTGCGATAGCACAAACGAGCTACAGAAATACACCACAGCGACGATTAAATAGAATGTTGCTTTCGTTTCAGGACCATAGGTATTAGCCAAAGTATCTGCACGACCTAAGAAGTCTGGTGCACTAATGACATAAACTAATGACACATCCTGAAATAAAATGATGGTTTGAGTAAGTAATACCGGAAGCATATTGCGAAAGGCCTGCGGTAACACCACATAACGCATGGATTGTCCATAGGTAAAACCTAAAGCGTAGCCTGCATTGACTTGCCCTTTTGAAATAGACTGAATACCCGAACGTACAATTTCCGAGAAAAACGCAGCTTCAAAAATGGCAAAAGTCACAACGCTGGAAAATAATGGCCCCCAATACGTATCTGATTGAAACTCAAATATCTTTGGCAACAAGAAATAAAAAATAAAAATAACTTGAATTAATGGGATACCACGCAATAAATCTACATAGAACTTGGCAAAGTTACTTGCAAGGGCGTTGTTGGATAAACGCATCATTGCCAAAGGAGTTCCAATGAGGATACCCCCCATCATTGCAAGCACGGTTACGGTAAGTGTAAAAATAAATCCTTCTTTTAATGCCGCAATAACATCAGGATTATGCAATAGAGAAAAATCCATAATTATTTTCCTCCCGAGCCTAAACCTGGTACAGCCATGCGTTTTTCAATCCATGCCATTATAAATTTAATGGTGTATGTAATGATTAAATAGACAGGTGTAGACAGAATAAGAATAATAATGTCCTGTGAAGTCTCTTCACGCATGGTTTTGGTATAAGCAAAGAAATTTAAAACACTTAAGGCATATAAAACTGCCGAGTTTTTAAAGACGTTCATTGCTTCTGACGTAATCGTTGGCCATACCGTACGGTATGCAACTGGCAAAATCACATAACGATAACTTTGAGCGGTGGTAAAACCCATAGCCGATGCCGCAAACTTTTGACCACGAGAAACCGTGTTAATTCCGGCTCTGACATGCTCCGAAACACGTGCCGCAGTATAAAGACCTAAAGCAAAAACACCGATAACAGCGGGTTGTTGATTTAAAATGTTTTTCCACCATCCCCCTGCTACAACATCTCCACTTCCTGCACTTAAACTGTCCGGTAAGAACTCCGGAAAAACAAAAGCCCAGAAGAATAACTGTACAATTAATGGAATATTACGGAATATTTCGACATAGCAGTTGCCGATAAAAGCAAGTGGTTTATTGGGTAAAGTACGAATTACCCCGAGGAGAGAACCTAATAAAAATGCGATAAGAAAGGCTACAATGGCAGTCCAAACCATAGTAAAGACACCAGAACCTAACATTTGTAACCATGTGGGCGCCTCAGCATAGGCATTGTAGCTAGAACTACCAATAACCTTACAAACTGATTCTGCCCATGCGGCTTTATCGACACCATATTCATTAGACTCCGCACAGAATATAGTCCAGTTTAGTGAGCCGACTGACATGTTTGCCCCTTAAATTAATATCTTTAGAAAATAGACCACTTGTGCAAATGAATTTTTACACCTGCACAAGTAAATTTAGGACAAAAAGATCCAGTTAGATTCCTGCATCTGTTGGGTGAGCTTTGAGTTTTTTATAAGATGAACTTTGTTGCATATTCAAATTAGTATTTTTCGGTGGAATTGGCGATAAGAACCATTTTTTATATAAAACATCCATTTGACCAGTTTTCCATAAGTTATTTACAGTACGGTCAGCAATTGCTTTAAATTTTGGATCATCTTTTGCAATCATAATGCCATAAGGTTCTGATGAAAGTACTGGACCAACAATTGCAAATGCTTTAGGTGTAGAAGACTTAGCAATTAAGCCTGCTAAAATATTATCATCCATTACAAATGCAGCAGCGCGTCCAGATGCCATCATGGCAAAAGAGTCAGCATGGTCTTTACCATAAATATTTTGTACATTAATTGCTTGGCCTTTTTCATTCATCTTAATGTACTTGTCAGATGTAGTACCTTGAGTAGTAACAACTGCTTTACCATTTAAGTCTGCCAAACTTTTAATACCAGAGTTTGCTTTAACAGCCATGCGTACTTCTGTTGCATAGTAGTTAGTTGAGAAACCCACTTGTTGCTGACGCTGTTTAGAGTTTGTGGTGGTACCACATTCCATATCAATATTGCCCGCTAAAAGCTCAGGAATACGTGTTGATGAAGTTACTGCCTTGTATTCAACTTTTAAACCAGGCATTTTCAATTCTTTTTTAATATCATTTGCAAACTGGTTACAAATGTCGACTGCATAACCTACTGGTTTACCTGCAACAACATATGAAATCGGGTCAGACGATTCTCGGTGGCCAATAACGATTTTCCCAGTACTTTTAATCTTAGCTAATGTATCTGCTGCCTGAATTTGAGAAGTAGCACCAACCGTACAAAGCATAACTGTTGAAACAATGAGAGAGGTTGCAGAACGTTTCATAAGAACTCCTTGATGATCATTCCCTCTATTTGTCTACAGAATCATTCATATAGAGAAATAGAGTGATTTATTATTAAATTGCAATTATCGAGCCAACTTTTCCAAGTAGGACACGTCCATTTGCTTCACTTATTATTTATCTGTTTCGCAGAATTAATACCTTTAAAACTGCTCACATGTTTCTACTTTAATCTATGTTTTAATCTTCTGTCTATTATTAAGCTCATCTATTTACACTTAAATGTGGCAATTATTGATTACAATGTAAACACATGCACAATAAAGTGGCTTAAATTTTTCTAAAAACTGTTTTTAGCAAAAGTAACTTTTATCCCCAAAATAAAAGATCAAATTTATTAGTAGCTTATACTTAAGTTAAATAAACAGTAATAAATATTAAATTAAGTATCAAAATAATGTACATAAATGTTTTATTAAAAATCATTTATAAAATTGATAGTAATATTTTTTAAGTATCTTTAAAGTTAAAAAATAAAAAAGCCCCGATTTTATCGGAGCTTTTTAAAAACTAAAATTTAAATTCCTCGCCAGTCAACCCGTGCATTACGTTCAGTTTGATATATTCTTAAAACATACTGTCCAAGCGGCAAATCAAGTAAATATTTCTGATAATTACTCCAATCAGGCGATACTTCCCCATCTTCTTCCCTTTCCCATGGTGTACCTTTTATTTCTAATAAAGGTGCAAGCATAGAACATACTGAAATATCAGCGAGGCTTAAGCGGTCACCAACCATATAACGTGCTTGGTTTTCAATTAAATAGTGGTTTAACTCATTAATGAGTTCATCCATGCGTCCTTTTGACTGACTTACGAGCTCTTCTTCAAGCTTATAATTCTTCTTGACTAGAGTCTTGAGAAACGGTTTTGATATTTTCTCAAACTGTCGTAAGTAGCCTTGTTCGCCCATCATAATCTCTAGAGCATGATCACCTTGAGCTAAAGTATGAGCAAGTGCCCAACGACGTACATGCACCCCAAGTTCATCTGCCAAACTATCAATTTTAAGAGTTTGCTGTCTAAGTTGTTCATCACGGCGTAAAAGTGCATGTTCCGGATAAGTATCATCCAGATAAAGCGCAATTTTAGTCGACTCAGCAATCCAGCGATGGTCATCTTTTAAAATCGGCAACAAATTTTGACCTGTTTTAAGTTGTGCAAAAGCACGGTGAAATCCAGGAATCAAATTATGTGCAACGTAATCAAGTTCTTTATGGTCTAACAACCAGCGAGCTTTTTCACAATAATGAGACAAAGGAAACTGATACAAAACCCGCATAAAATCTCCACGTTTATTTTTATTTGACTATTCGTACAAAAATCGTCTTCGGTAAGTAGATACTTTAGAAGCTATTTTTAATGAAAACAATGGATATTGTGCTCATTTTTCACTGACAGTTAGGTCTATATTTTTTATATCTTTTTTTACCGTACTTATAGCTGTTTTTCATATTAAAAACTTTTTAGTTATTCATTTTACAAATAAAAATTATAATTTATTGATTTTTAATATATTTCTATATCTATATTTATCTATTAAAAATCAAAAAAAGTGCTTTGCATTTTTATTCATAAGCTGAGCATAAGTCCTCGTTTAGTGGAAAAATATTTCTTTTGTAAGGTAATGACAGCAATACAAGGTGTCATTATGTCTAATTCTCTATCTAAAACGACGGCATACGTCCAAGTCATTCAAAATGATCAACAAGCAATTAATGCTGCTTATCAAGTGGCTGATTTTGCTTTAGAGGGTCGTAATACACGTGATCAACAACGCTTATTACCGCATGAGCAAATCGAAAGCTTTAGCCAAAAAGGCTTAGGCGGAATTCGTATTGCAAAAAAATACGGCGGTGCTTTCGTTTCCAATAAAACACTGGCACAAGTTTTCCGTATTTTAAGTAAAGGTGATGCAAATGTTGGTCAGATTCCACAAAATCAGATTAGCCTGTTAAACCTGATTGAAATCATGGGTACAGAACAACAAAAACAATTTATCTTTTCAGAAATATTAGCCGGTAAACGTCTTGCCAACGGTGGTCCCGAACGAAATACCCATGACTCAAAAACCTTAAAAACCACGCTTACTATTGAAAACGGCAAATATTTTTTAAACGGCGAAAAGTTTTATTCGACGGGAACAAGTTTTGCGCATTGGCTCGCAATTAAAGCGGTTCATCCTGAAGGTCATGTGGTTTTAGTCATTGTGAATCGAGATGCTCAAGGCATTGAAATTATTAATGACTGGAATGGGTTTGGTCAACGTACTACAGCGAGTGGTACAGTTAAATTAAATCAAGTTGAAATTAATCCTGAACTTATTTTTGATGAGCGTTTATTAACACAAGTTCCAACCTATCGCGGTGCGTATTCGCAGTTATTACAAGTGGCAATTGATGTCGGTATTGCGGAAGCTGCTTTTGAAGATACTTTATCGACTATACACAAAGCGCGCCCAATTATTGATGCAAATGTTGAAAAAGCCAGCTTTGAACATTACACCCTACAAGAGGTGGGTAAGTTAAATATTTTACTCGACGCAGCAATTTTACTGCTTGATGAAGCTGCTGAATATTTAGATGAACTTGATCAACTTCAAACGGTGACTGACGAACAAGTAGCAAAAGCTTCAATTTTGGTCGCAGAAGCAAAAGTCTATGCCAATGATGCGGCTCTACAAATCTCTGAAAAACTACTAGAGCTAGGCGGTAGCCGCTCAAGCTTAAGCCAACATAATTTAGATCAACATTGGCGAAATGCCCGTGTACATACCTTACACGACCCTGTTCGCTGGAAATTACATGCCATTGGCAATTATTACCTTAATGGTCATTTCCCTGCCCGCCATGCCTGGATTTAAGGAGCAATTGTCATGACTTCATATCAATCGGTTCAAACTAAACAAACATCGGCATCTGGCCAAGCGCACATTATTCAAAATGATGCTGAAGCATTAGAAATTGCCAAACAGTTTGCTGAGCAATTTAAAAAAACCGCAGTTGAGCGAGACGCTAAGCGAATTTTACCGTATACCGAAATTGATGCTTTGAGCCAGTCTGGACTTTGGGCAATTACAGTACCAAAGCAATATGGCGGTGCCGAAGTTTCAAGTCATACTGTTGCTAAAGTGATTGCACTTTTAAGCGGTGCAGATGGTTCAATCGGGCAAATTCCACAAAACCACTTCTATGCATTAGAAGTGTTACGCAATACAGGTACAGAAACTCAGAAACAACGTTTATACGGCGAAGTGTTAAATGGCACCCGCTTTGGTAATGCACTTGCTGAGTTTAAAACTAAAACTTCAACCCATAAACAAACTAACATTCGTCCGCATGAAAATGGTTATCTCATTCAAGGTGAAAAGTTTTACTGCACAGGAAGTTTATTTGCTCACCGTATCCCAACCTTAGTTTTAGACGATGCAGGACGTGAGTATCTGGCATTTGTAAAAAGTGGTTCACAAGGATTAAAACTTGTAGATGACTGGTCTGGCTTTGGGCAAAAAACCACAGGCAGCGGTACAGTTAAATTTGATCAGGTTTTTGTCGATGCAGATGATATCATTCCTTTTGATACTGCATTTTTACAACCAACCTTAGTCGGACCTTTTGCCCAAATCATGCATGCATCGATTGAGGTAGGCATTGCACGTGCAGCCTTTGAAGAAAGCTTGCAAAGAGTGCATCAAGCTCGCCCATGGATTGATTCAAATGTAGAAACAGCCAACCAAGATCCTTTAACGATTTATGAACTAGGTCGCATTGCGGTAGATGTACGAGCTAGTGAAGTCCTATTAAAACAGGCAGCTCAATCAATTGATGCCGCAAAAATTGAAACCACACCTGAAAGCATTGCTAAAGCATCCATCGATGTTGCAAAAGTGCGTGCTCATAGTAGCGATATCGCACTCAAAGCATCGTCTAAGCTGATTGAACTTGCTGGTAGCCGTGGTAGTCAGTCTCAAGATGGCCTAGACCGTTTCTGGCGTAATGCGCGAGTACATACCTTACATGATGCTGCACGATGGAAATATTACTTTATTGGGAACTATGTTCTTAACGGTGTTCTACCACCTCGGAGGGGGACATTGTAATGGCAGATTTCAAAGCAAAAGAAATTTTACTAAATGCTTTTGATATGAACTGTGTTGGGCATATCAATCATGGCTTATGGACACATCCACGTGATGAATCACACCGCTTTAATGAACTGAGCTATTGGACAGAACAGGCCAAAACTCTAGAAAGTGGTTTATTTGATGGTTTGTTTATCGCTGATATTACCGGTGTGTATGACGTCTATCAAAACAGTATAGATCTCACTTTAAAAGAGTCCATTCAGCTTCCGAGCCATGACCCGTCTACACTCATTTCAGCAATGGCGGCAGTCACTCAAAACTTAAGTTTTGGGGTCACTGTGAACTTAAGCTATGAGCATCCATATCAATTTGCTCGCCGCTTTGCGAGTCTTGACCATTTAACTCAAGGTCGTATTGGCTGGAATATTGTTACAGGTTACCTAGATAGTGCAGAACGCTTAATTGGTCAAAAAGGTTTAAAAGACCACGATGCCCGCTATGAGCAAGCCGAAGAGTTTTTAGAACTTTGCTACAAATATTGGGAAGGTTCTTGGGAAAACGACGCAGTTAAAAAAGATAAAACACGGCGTGTTTTTACAGACCCATCTAAGGTGTATACCATTTACCACCATGGAAAGTATTACCAGAGTGAAGGCGTGTTTCAGGTATCTCCTTCTGTGCAACGCACTCCAACCCTATTTCAAGCAGGTGCTTCACCTAAAGGTATGCAGTTTGCAACACGTCATGCTGAATGTGTATTTATTGGCGGGGATAAACCCGAAAAGATACGCGAACAAGTGAAAAAGATTCGTACTCTTGCTGAACAGCAAGGACGCTCAGCGAATGACATTAAAGTCTTCGTTGGCATCACCGTTGTTGTTGCCGAAACACATGATCTGGCTGTACAAAAACTTAATGAATATCGTCAGTATGCGAGCCCTGAAGCAGGCTTAGCGCATTATGCGAGTTCAACTGGTATCGACTTAAGTAAATTTGCCGACGATGAAGCGATTCCTTACCAAAAAAGTAACAGTATTGTTTCGATTACCGAAAAATTTAAAGAACAGCAAATCACGAAAAATGACTTAAAAGCTCAGCATGTTTTAGGTGGTCGTTATCCCCTCATCGTGGGTAGTGGCGAAGAAGTTGCTGAATACTTAATTCATCTTTTAGATGAGACTGATATTGATGGCTTTAATTTGACACGTACAGTTGCACCAGAGTCTCACCACGACTTTATTCGCTTGGTCATTCCTGAGCTACAACAACGTGGTCGCTATAAAACTGCATATAAAACGGGTTCACTACGGAACAAAATTTTTAATCGGGGTGATCACTTACCAGAACAGCACCCTGTTCAAGCGTTCCGATGTAGTCCCTATAACAACAGCAAAAACTTAACAAAAATTGAAGAAATAACCGCTTAAATTTGGAGATAGACATGGCTCAAACAGCCTCTAAAAAATGGCTAGGCATAGGCTTAGTCGTTGTAGTCCTTTTTGTTGCTTTGTTCTTATGGAATAAACATCGTCAAAGTGGCTCAAATGAACTTGTGATTGGCATTAGTCCACCATTTGCAAAACCTTTACAAGCTGCTGCCGATGAAGCAAAGAAACAAGGTTTAAATGTAAAACTGGTCGAATTTTCTGACTGGAATACCCCAAATATTACTTTAAATCATGGGGATATTGATGCGAACTTTTTCCAGCATCAACCTTTCTTAGACAATGCAATTAAAGAAACTGGCTTTAAGTTAAAGGCATTTGCAGTAGGTGCAGCCTCACATGTGGGACTGTATTCAAAGAAATATAAAAGTCTTGATGAATTGCCACAAAACGCACGCGTAGTCATTCCAAATGATCCGGTGAACCAAGGTCGTGCCCTACTTCTTTTACAACAAGCTAAGTTAATTACGCTTAAAGATTCAAATAATCACTTATCTGCACTCAAAGATGTTGTTTCAAACCCTAAAAATTTGCAATTTATTGAGGTTGAAGGACCACAGACTGCTCGTGCAATTGATGATGTTGACTTGGCTTTTGGCTATCCACATTACTTGCGCTTAGCAAAAACAGCTGACCCTAATAGTGCTCTTTTACTGGATGACAATACCAATAAACGTTATGCCATTTTGTTTGTAGTGCGTGATGACTATGAGGATAAGGGCGACAAATTAAAGAAATTTGTTGAGATCTATCAAAACTCGCCAAAAGTTAAAGCTGTGTTAGACGCTGAAATTGGGCCAAAACTTTGGTTCCCTGGCTGGAAGTAATAACGGAAAGATTATGGCGATTCAGTTCAAACAGCATAAGCCTTGGTTACTCGGAATTACGATTTTAATCGTAGTTCTGGGCCTTGTCGGTTACCGTTATATTAAAAATAAACAAGCCGATGATGTTTTAACGATTGGCATTAGCCCGCCTTATGCAGAGCTATTACAAAGCGTTGCCAATGAAGTAGAAAAGCAAGGCGTTCATGTCAAACTCGTTGAATTTTCTGATTGGCGAGCACCCAATGTTGCCGTACAAAACGGTGATATTGATGCAAACTTTTTCCAGCAAAGCGTATTTCTACGTAATGCTGTTAAAGAAACGGGTTATGACTTACATGCATTTGGTGTGGGTTCAGGAAGTCATGTGGGTTTATATTCAAAAAAATATAAATCACTTGAAGAGTTGCCTTCAAAAGCACGTGTAGCTATTCCAAACGATCCGGTCAATTTAGCCCGTGCTTTAATTTTATTGCACCGTGCAGGTTTAATTCAGCTTAAAGATATAAATAATGAACTTTCAACAACCCAAGACATTATAGCTAATCCTAAACAGCTGAGCTTTGTTGAAGTTGAAGGCCCACAGACAGCACATGCATATAACGATGTCGATTTAATTTTCGGCTTCCCTCACTACTTAAAAATGGCAAAGGTAACCGACCCACATAGCGCATTATTTTTAGATCCAATCGATAAAAAATATGCAATTTTGTTTGTGACCCGTCGCGATTACCAAGATAAAAACCAAAAACTTGCAACCTTTGTTAAAGCATTCCAGAACTCAAAACAAGCACAAGATATTCTGGATAAAGACTTTGGCCAAGGTATGTGGTTTCAAGGCTGGAAATAAGGAGAATGACAATGGTGAGTTTTGGATCACAAGTTGATTTTTCTCTACCCCACATCAAAATTCGTGGTTTAAATAAGTTTTACCAATCTCAAGGTCAAAAACTGCATGCGTTAAAAGAGATTAACCTTGATATTCCTCAAGGTAAGATTTTAGGCATTATTGGTAAAAGTGGTGCAGGAAAATCTTCCTTACTTCGTACATTAAATGGTTTAGAACAAGTAAATACTGGCAGCATTCATATTCATCAACAAAACATTGCTGAATTGAGCCATTCCGAGCTTATTCAAACCCGTCAACGAATTGGAATGATTTTTCAACATTTCAATTTAATGTCTGCAAAAACAGTTTGGGAAAATGTGGCATTGCCCTTAAAAGTTTCCAATTACAACAAAGCAGATATCGACCAACGCGTAAATGAGGTTCTAGCTCTCGTAGGTCTTGCAGATAAATCTAACTATTATCCATCACAACTTTCTGGCGGACAAAAGCAACGTGTCGGTATTGCACGTGCACTTGTTCACCACCCAGAAATTTTACTGTGTGACGAAGCCACCTCGGCACTTGATCCTGAAAGTACTGCCACTATTTTGGCTTTGCTTAAAAAGATTAATCAGGAACTTGGTCTCACCATTGTATTAATCACTCATGAAATGCAAGTGATTCGAGAAATTTGTGATCAAGTCGTGGTGATTGACCAAGGTGAGATTGTAGAGGCTGGGCAAGTTTGGTCGGTATTTTCACGACCAGAGCAACAAATTACTCAAGAACTATTAAACCTTGAGCAAATTACCCTGCCTTTTAAAATCAGCCGTCTACCCGATGAAGATTCGACTCATATTATTGTAAAACTGAAATATGAGGCTGAAGCACATCAGGTTCCAGATATTCAAGAACTACTTGCCAGATTCAAAGCACCAGTCAATTTATATCAAAGTCAGGTCGATACCATTCAAGGGCACATTATTGGCTCACTTTTAGTCGGTATTCCTAACGTAAAAATTGATCTTTCATCTATACAACAAGATACATTAACAGCAATTGCACAATTTGAGGTACTTGGCTATGCAAGACCAGCTCATTGATTTATTAATTACTGGAACTGTAGATACCTTGCTCATGGTAGGCGCATCTGCATTCATTGCCTTTTTAATTGGCTTACCTATCGCTGTTATTTTAGTCAGCACTTCTGAACATGGCATTCACCCATCACAAAAGATTAATCAAGCTTTGGGTTGGGTCATCAACATTACTCGATCTGTACCCTTTCTAATTTTAATGGTTGCACTTATTCCGCTTACTCGCTGGATTGTGGGTACAAGTTATGGCGTATGGGCAGCGGTTGTTCCCTTAACGATTGCGGCCATTCCGTTTTTTGCCCGTATTGCAGAAGTCAGCTTACGTGAAGTCGATCAAGGCTTAATTGAAGCTGCACAAGCCATGGGTTGTAACCGCAAACAAATTATCTGGCACGTACTTTTACCAGAGGCTTTGCCGGGTATTGTGGCAGGCTTTACAGTGACTATTGTGACAATGATTAACTCATCTGCGATTGCTGGTGCTATTGGTGCAGGTGGCTTAGGAGACATTGCTTATCGATATGGTTATCAACGTTTTGATATGCAAATTATGTTGGCTGTTATTTTAGTATTGATTGTTTTAGTCATGTTAGTACAAGCGACTGGTGATGCATTAGCCCAGCAACTCGATAAACGTAAAGTTTAAACACAACAGAACCCTGCTCTAGCCATGACTTTGTCATGGCTTTCATGTAAAATCAGCCACAATTTTTAATTTACACATTTGTGAGTGGTTTTCATGGGTTTTAATTGCGGTATTGTTGGTCTGCCAAATGTAGGGAAATCTACCCTTTTCAATGCATTAACTAAAGCAGCGATTGCAGCGGAAAACTTCCCGTTCTGTACCATTGAGCCAAACACAGGTATTGTTCCTGTTCCAGATCCACGTTTAGATAAACTTGCTGCGATTGTTAACCCTCAGCGTGTTTTACCGACCACTATGGAATTTGTGGACATTGCAGGTCTTGTTGCTGGTGCATCAAAAGGTGAAGGTTTGGGTAACCAGTTCCTTGCTAACATTCGTGAAACTGATGCAATCGCTCATGTGGTACGTTGTTTCGAAGACGAAAACGTCATTCACGTAAATGGTAAAATTGATCCATTAGATGACATTGCAACTATCAATACTGAACTTGCACTTGCAGACCTTGAGACTGTTGCTAAAGCAATTTTACGTTTAACTAAAGTTGCTAAAGGCGGCGATAAAGAAGCTGTAGCAACTAAAGCAGTTTTAGAAAAAATTCAACCGTTACTTGACGAAGGTAAACCAGCTCGCGCGGCTGATTTGTCTGATGACGAACGCAAATTAATTCGTGGTTTTGGTTTAATGACTTTGAAACCAACCATGTACATCGCAAACGTTGCAGAAGACGGTTTTGAAAACAACCCACATTTAGAAGCTGTTAAAAAACTTGCTGCCGAAGAAAACGCAATTGTTGTGCCGCTTTGCAACCAAATCGAAGCTGAAATTTCATTATTAGAAGATGAAGATCGTGCTGAATTCCTAGAAGCAATGGGCATGGAAGAACCGGGCTTAAACGTAGTTATTCGTGCAGGCTATAAACTTTTAGGTTTACAAACTTATTTCACTGCTGGTGTACAAGAAGTTCGTGCATGGACAGTAAAAGTTGGTGCAACGGCTCCTCAAGCAGCTGGTGTTATCCATACTGATTTCGAAAAAGGCTTTATCCGTGCTGAAGTTGTTGCATATGATGACTTCGTACAATACAACGGTGAAAACGGCGCTAAAGAAGCAGGTAAATGGCGTTTAGAAGGTAAAACTTACGTTGTTCAAGACGGCGATGTAATGCATTTCCGTTTTAACGTTTAAGTTAAAGCTTAAAAAAGCCCCACTAGATTGGGGCTTTTTTATATTTAATGGCTTAAATCCATCATCTCTCGTTTACTGCGCGCCTCGTGTAAAATTCGCTCATGCAAAGGCTTTCTAAAACCTAACATAAATATAAATTCTGCCAATACAAATAACGGTCCTATCGCGAGTCCTATCGCATCATCAACAAAAGCAGGTTTTTTCTTTTCAAAATAATGCCCCACAAACTGAAAAGCCCATCCCACAACAAAGAAACCAATACTTGCAGCCAACCATTGTCCTAAAGAAAGTTCGGCAATTTGGCTCGCTAATGGATACACAGCCACCAATATCATGAGCATGATTAAGCCAAAAACTTTATCTAGAAATAAATAATAGATCGTACTAGCTGCAATCAGTACCATAGCTAAAGTAACTTTAAAATTACCAATATCGATTCCTGCCCTCGCTGTTAAACATAAAATTGAAAACACGATGAGTGGAATGCCTATAAAATGCGTCAAAATATTTTGATGATTTAAATGATAAGCCGCATATTGGCTCAGTTTCTGCTCCAGATTTGACATGAGTTATTCCCTATTCACCTAACTATAGTCATACTGTACAAATAAGGAAAATTTAAAGTTGTCAGCTATTTGACAAAGTAATGAATTTTTTCATGGATGACTAAATATTGGACCTAATTTATATTAACCGATTAAAAGAAAACACATGGTTTAGTGTGCTTCCGGAAGTATTCCAAAAGTTTATTTTAGAACATGGCAAGCAAATTACTTTTGAGAAAAACAGCTATGTTTTCCACGCTCAAGATGAATTTGATGGCATTTATACCGTCCTTGAAGGCTCAATTAGCTTGGGTTATGTCGATGTAAATGGTAATGAAGCACTTTCTGCGATTGCTGAGCCGATTATGTGGTTCGGTGAAATATCTTTAATTGATCATGAGCCACGGTCACACGACGCGATTGCTTTGAAAAAAAGTATAGTTCTGCATATTCCCGCAAAACCATTAAATGAGCTACTAAAAGAACATCCATATTATTGGTATTATTTTGCACGTTTAACCAGCCAAAAACTCAGGTACGTTTTCTTAGAACAAATTGCGATACAAACACGCAGTATTTCTCAAAGGCTGGCACAACGTCTTCTGTTCATTCTAGAAGGATACGGTAACCATATTCTTATTCAAGATCATCACATTCAGATTTCTCAAGAGCAATTAGCCAACATGTTGACTACATCTAGGCAGACGATCAACCATGAACTGAGCCAACTTGAAAAACAGAATATTATTAAAATTGCTTTTAGAAAAATTGAGATTTTAGATATTGAAAAATTAAAAGTAATTGCTCAAGTTCATTCATAATTGTACCAAGTGCCGCTATATAATAAAAACTTAAAATTAAATTAAAAAATTAGATAACACTGCAAATCAAAACATTGTTCAAACTCTATTTCCACAAAATAGATGTTTTAAAGCAGAATTTTTCACCTTACACTCAAGCTGAGCAATAATACTCAACAAGGCGCTGATTAACATGAAAAAATTATCAACAATTCTTACAGCAGGTGTATTGGCTATGTTAAGTGTTTCGGCATTTGCATGTCCAAAAGGAACTCAACTACAAGGCGGTACTGGACCAAATCACAAAGGTGGAAAATGTGTAGCAGTACATGGAAAAGCTACAGCTCAAAAAGCAAAGAAAGAGGCAACTAAAACTAAACAGGAAGTTAAAAAAGACTTAACCATGCAAAAGCATGATGCAATGACCAGTGCGACTCATGCACAACATGAATCACATCAAATGACTCGCCAAATGAAGCAAGATGCTGTAAAAACTGCCAACACAGCTAAAGCAGCGACAAAACCTTAATTATCATTCACCCATTATCGTTTAAAGCAAAAAAGCGAGATTGATCATCTCGCTTTTTTATATGTATAGGCTTTATTTAGGAGATGTGTTTCCTAAATTCGGATTTTCAATCGCTTCCTTACACTGTTGTTTATCGCGCTCATAATCTGCCTGTTTTTGAGCAACCGAACTATTATTTTCAAGCGTTTCGCGCGCCCATACATCTAGACTTGTTAAAGCTTTACGACAAAGCGCATATTTTCCTTCAGTGACTGAATCTGTCATTTTTACATTGATACGCCAGTCTGTACTGAGCTGACGTAGTGGTTTACGAACATTATCATTAATTTGACTGAGCTGTTTTTCATAGACTAAATGATCAACAGTATTGATTAATGTCCATGCCTTTTTTGCATAAACTGTCGCATCATTCGTTAGTTTCGGCGCTGGTTTAATTTCTACTTTTTTATCTGAGCTCTGATTGCCATTATCACAACCTTGCAATATAAATACGCTCGCACTCAGGATGGCGATATAAACTAAACGAGTCTTTGATTTGAACATATCAAACTGCCGAATTAAACATTTCGGCACTATGCTATTAAATTCGGCTACAATACTCAATCTTTCAAGTTTTTATAATTGGTTTACTGCCAAGGTGTATTGTGTCAAATCAACAACAGATGGCTGCTCAAACAGCAACTTTTTGGCAAGGTGCCAAAGATAGTCAAGCCATCGTTCTCACCTACTTACCAGTTTCTTTTGCCTTTGGCGTTTCTGCATCTCAATTTGGTTTTAGCCCATGGGAAGCATTTTTTCTTTCTTGTTCCATGTATGCAGGGGCAAGCCAATTTTTAGTGGTCGCACTTTTAGCAAGTGGTTCTTCTATATGGTTAACCGCCTTAACAGTCATTGCACTTGATATACGACATGTACTTTATGGGCCTGCTCTTTATAATTTAATTCCCACTAAATTAAATTTAAAGAAGACAGCCGTTTGGGCTTGGGGTTTAACGGACGAAGTTTTTGCCAGTGGTATGATCCAACTTTCACAGCGCAGACAACAATGGTCCGAGTCTTGGATGTTGGGCTTAAGTCTATTTAGCTGGATGTCTTGGGCAAGTGGTTCATTATTAGGCGGGTTATTTGCAGATCAAGTCGCACACCTTCCAAAGTTTTTACAAGCAGCTTTAGATTTCTTATTACCTGCTTTATTTTTAAGTTTTTTATTAGCGGCATTTGAACGAAAGCATAGCCTTGTAGTTGCTGTATCGTTAGTGGTTTCAGCTTTAGCATGTTATTGGATTAACTTATCAGCAGCTATCTTTATTGGCATTCTTTCAGGCATTTTAGCAGGTCTATTTAAACATTATGTGCTGAAACAATTTGATGAGGTTGAAACTTAATATGAACCTAGAAATTATTTTGGTCGGCATTATTGTGGGTATCGCTAATTTTGCTTCACGCTTCGGACCATTTTTCGTAATACAAAAACTACAGGGCAACCAACAAAGACGCGGCTCAATCTGGTTAAAAATCGCTTTAGGAAGTATTGGTATATCTGCAATTAGCGCCATGCTTGTGGTTGCAACCCTTCCACCTTTACTTGAAACCCCAAATAAGAGCTTAGCAATGCTTATCGGTTTTATGGTTCTAGCTGGTCTTTATTTTAAATTTAAGAAAATTGTTCCTGCCACCTTAACAGCCGCAATCGTTTATGGCCTTATCTATACTTATTTACCTTTATAAATAGATAAACTGATCAACCTTATATAATATATAAATGCTAGAAGTGATTAAGAATAATAACTTCTAGCATAAAAACTCATTTTTGAAATTTATTAAAAGATAAATCCATCTAGCGATTAGAGATAAAAATGTCACAAGTTAAAATTTATGCAAATGAACGAACCATTATTCAGTATCGCGAACTGCTCTCTCATGCGATCCATCAAGCACTTATTGAAGAATTGAAGTATCCCGTCGAGAAAAGATTTCAACGCTTCATTAGTCTTAAACCTGAGAATTTTATTTATCCATCTGACAGAAGCCAACATTACATTATCATCGAACTTTCAATGTTTGCAGGCCGCAGTCCAGCCACTAAAAAGCAACTTATTCAAACCTTATTTCGCAATATTGAAGAGCAATGCAAAATTGCACCTCAGGACATTGAAATTACCATTTTTGAAACACCTAAAGAAAATTGGGGCATCCGTGGTAAAAATGCAGATGAATTGCTTTTAAACTATCAGGTTAATATCTAAAAACTACATTTCTAATTGTCCGACAAAATTACTTTTTTATGCATGATAAGGCTTAACTCCACCCTAAGTTCTGCTATGCTTAAAAAAATAATTTTGTCAGGATGATTCGCATGAGCGTGACACTCGGTACCCCACTTCAATCTTCTGCATTTAAAGTTTTATTGTTAGGTTCAGGAGAGCTTGGCAAAGAAGTTGTAATTTCCTTACAACGCCTTGGTGTAGAAGTACATGCAGCCGACCGTTATGATCATGCTCCAGCTATGCAAGTAGCACATTTTTCTTATGTGTTAAACATGGCAGATCCAGCCCAATTAAAACAACTCATTGAAAAAGTTAAACCAAATTTAATTGTTCCAGAAATTGAAGCGATTGCGACAGAAGTTTTACTGGAAACTGAAGCAAATAAAACTGCAACAGTCATCCCATCTGCTAAAGCTGTAAACCTGACCATGAACCGTGAAGGTATTCGCCGTCTTGCGGCTGAAGAACTTGGTTTACCTACATCTGCTTATCGTTTTGCTGATACGCTCGAAAGCTTCCGCGCTGCTTGTGATGACATTGGTTATCCAAACTTTGTAAAACCGGTCATGTCTTCTTCTGGTAAAGGACAGTCTCGTGTAAAAAGTTTCGATGAAGTCGATGCTGCATGGGAATATGCAATGCAAGGTGGCCGTGTTAACCAAGGCACTGTTATTATCGAGTCTCAAATTGATTTTGACTTTGAAATTACACTCCTTACCGTTCGCGCTAAAAACCCTGAAACAGGTGAAATTGAAACTCATTACTGTGACCCAATTGGTCACCGCCAAGATGCCGGGGATTATGTAGAAAGCTGGCAACCTCAACCAATGACTCCTGCAGCACTCGAGGAAGCCAAACGTATTGCAAATAAAGTGACTACAGCACTTGGTGGCTGTGGTATTTTTGGTGTAGAACTGTTTATTAAAGGCGACAAGGTTTGGTTTAGTGAGGTTTCACCTCGTCCACATGATACAGGCCTCGTCACTTTAGCATCGCAATTTCAAAGTGAATTTGAATTACATGCACGTGCAATTTTAGGCTTACCTGTAAATACAGCACGTCACAGTGTTGCCGCAAGTGCGGTAATTTATGCTGGAGTTGATGCTAACAATTTAAGTTATAGCAATCTGAATGTGGCTTTAGCTCATCCAGATACCGACTTACGTTTGTTTGGTAAACCAGAAGGTTTCAAACGTCGTCGTATGGGTGTCGCAACTGCTCGCGCTGAAAATACTGATCTTGCCCGTACTTTAGCGAAAGAAACCGCTGATCAAGTAAGCGTTCAAACTAACTCTTAATTTTTACTTATTGGTAGACCCATTTTCATGATCAATACATCGCCATTGCTGAACTATGTCTCAAGTCATCATGATATTAAAGCCATTAATCAGTGGCGAACGGATGTAGAAAAGCAATTGCAAGATTCATATGAAAATGGGCAATCTATTCGAGAAATCATTAAAGCTCGTTCAGATTTAGTAGATGAAGCGCTCGTCTTTTTATGGAAACATGCAGAACTTGACCAGTCAAAACTAGGTCTTTTTGCAGTAGGTGGTTACGGGCGCCGTGAAATGCTACCCTATTCTGATGTAGATATCATGATTTTGTCTGAGGATGAAATCAGTGAAGAAAATGAAAAACGTATCTCTACATTTATTTCCTCTTTATGGGATGTAGGAAATTTCAAACCAGGTATTAGTGTTCGCACCATTCAAAGCTGTGTTGAACAAGCCGCTACCGATTTAACTGTTGCCACTACATTAATTGAAGCGCGTTTAATCACGGGCAATACGCAACTTGCGAAATGGCCTCGCCGTATTGTTTCACAGACATGGACAGACAAAACATTTTATGACGCAAAAATGGCTGAACAAGCCAAGCGTTATCACCAACACAACAATACTGAAAGTAATTTAGAACCTGACATTAAAAATGCACCGGGCGGTATTCGTGACATTAATCAAATTGGTTGGATTGCCAAACGCCACTTCCGAGTGAACCGTATCTATGACTTAGTGCATTTAGGTTTCATTTCAGAGTTTGAATTGGCTGTTTTAGAAGAAGCTGAAAGCTTTCTTTGGGAAATTCGACATCATTTACACCGTTTAGCCAAACGTGATGAAAACCGTTTACTCTTTGACCACCAAAGAGAAATTGCTGCTAAATTTGGTTACGTTCGTCAAGAAGGCCAACCTGTAAATTATGGCGTTGAGCAATTCATGAAACGCTACTACCGTACGGCGCAGCAGGTTTCAACACTCAATGAAATGTTGCTGGCGTATTTTAGTGAGTCTGTCATTACTCCTCGACTCCCCAACTATGAACGCAAAATTGAAGTTGTGAACGATCACTTTAAGATTGTCGACAATAAACTTGCAGTACAGCATCATAAAATTTTTGCAGAGCATCCGAGCGCGATCTTAGAGCTATTTTATATTTTAGCGAATCGACCAGATATTGAAGGTATTCGCGCTCGAACTTTGCGCTTACTCATTCTTGCTGCAAAACGAATTAACCAAAGTTATCGTGATAACCCAGAGCATCAAGCACTATTTATGTCGATTATTCGCTCACCATATCGACTATACGATACCTTGGTCGCGATGAAACGTTATGGTGTGTTAGGAAACTATATTCCTGCTTTTGGCCAAATTATGGGTCTTATGCAATATGACCTATTCCATATCTATACAGTCGATGCTCACACCTTATTATTGCTGCGTAATTTAAATCGTTTTAGAGAACCTGAATTTGCCAAAGAATTCCCTGTAGTAAGTTCAGTTTTCCAACGTCTTGCTCGTCAAGATATTGTCTTTATTGCTGCTTTATTCCATGACATCGCAAAAGGTCGCGGTGGTGATCATAGCGAACTTGGCGCAGAAGACGCGATTGAGTTTGGCCGTGCACATGGCTTTACAGAGCGTGAATGTAAATTAATTGCATGGCTTATTCAAAACCATTTGCTCATGTCTTTGACCGCTCAGAAAAAAGATATTTCTGATCCTGATGTCGTGAAAGATTTTGCAGAAAAACTTGGCGACATGGAGCATCTTGATTATCTCTACACTTTAACAGTTGCAGATATTAACGCCACAAATCCAAAACTTTGGAACACATGGCGCGCATCGCTTATGCGTCAGCTTTATACGCATGCTCGTGATGTAATCCGTACAGGTTTAGGTCGCCCTGTTGACTACCAAATGTTAATTGAAGACACCAAATTTGCAGCAAGTGAATTACTGGTAAATAACTTTGCATTGGCTGATGTCGAAAAAGTATGGCAAGAACTTGGTGATGAATACTTCATTAAAGAGTCGGCAGATGAAATTGCATGGCACACACAAGCAATTTTAAAACATGGTGATAATCCAGAGCCATTAGTCCTCTTGCGTGCTCACCGTAAAGCAGCTCAAGATGCGGTGCAAATCTTTATTTATACACGTGACCAACCTAACCTGTTTGCTACTACTGTTGCTGTTTTAGACCGCATGAACCTAGACGTTCAGGACGCAAAAATTATCACAGCAAGTACCGCATTTAGCTTAGACACTTATGTTGTACTCGATCGTTTCGGTACATTGCTTACCGACCCAGAACGTGAAGAAACCGTTAAAAATGCATTAGTGAAGGCGCTTAGCCAACCAGACCAATACCCGGGACTCATGCAACGCCGTATTCCGCGTCAATTACGTCACTTCGATATCGAAAATACAGTCGACGTAACATTAAACGAAGCCTTACAGCAAAATATGGTCGAAATTTCAACACTCGATCATCCTGGCCTACTTGCACGCGTGGGTGGTTTATTTATGATGCAAGGTTTAGACATCCATTCAGCCCGAATTGCAACTTTAGGTGAACGTGCCGAAGATATTTTCTTTGTCACCAAAAAAGATGGGAAACCGCTGAATCACGAAGAGGTCAAACTCTTCTCGGAAAAACTGAAAGCTGCATTAGATGAAGCATCTAATCAAATTTGTCAGCACTGAAACTCAACTACTTGGTAACTGTTTAATGAACTCTAGCTTGTCGTTATTACACCCGTATCCATTTGAAAAGTTAAACCAACTTTTTAAGGATACTACTCCTGCTAACCTTCCCTTGATTCCTCTATCAATTGGCGAACCTAAGCATCCAGCACCAGAGTTTGTTAAACAGGCTATTATTGATAACTTTAACCATTTATCAACTTATCCAAACAGCAAAGGCTTACCAGAGCTTCGCCAAAGCATTGCAGATTGGTTAACTAAGCGCTTTAAACTCAACAGTATTAGTGCTGAAAACCACATCTTGCCTGTCTCTGGTACACGTGAAGGCATTTTCTCTTTTGTACAGGCATTAATTAATCGTGAAGATGCACCTTATGTGGTGATGCCAAATCCGTTTTATCAAATTTACGAAGGTGCGGCTTTACTTGCAGGTGCAAAGCCATACTTTATTAATTGCACAGAAGAAAATGGCTATTTAGGTGATTTTGATGCTGTACCAGCAGAAGTTTGGGAAAAGACAGCCCTTCTTTTTGTATGTACACCGGGTAACCCAACAGGTACTGTGCTTTCTAAAGAACAATTTAAAAAGCTGATTGCCTTATCTGATCAATATAATTTTGTTATTGCGTCTGATGAATGCTATTCAGAACTTTGGTTTGACCAAGCTCCTACGGGTTTATTAGAAGTATGTGCGGAACTTGGCCGTGATGACTACAAAAACTGCATCGTTTTTCATTCACTTTCAAAACGCTCAAACTTACCAGGTATGCGTTCAGGTTTTGTAGCGGGTGATGCTGCTTTATTAAAGCCATATTTGCAATACCGTACCTATCACGGCGCAGCAATGCCAGTACAACATCAGCTGGCCTCAATTGCAGCATGGAATGATGAAAGCCATGTTGAAGAAAACCGTAAGCAATATCGTGCAAAATTTGACTTATTTCAATCTGAGCTAGGTCATTTGCTTCCATTACAAAAACCAGATGCTGGTTTTTACTATTGGTTAAAAGTGGATAATGATGAAACTTTTGCCAAAATGCTGATGGAAAAAGCACATATTAAAGTCTTACCGGGCCGTTATTTATCTCGTGATACCGAACAAGGTAACCCTGGAGCTAACCATGTACGTATGGCGTTAGTGGCAGATTTAGCTCAATGTGAAGAAGTAGTTAAGCGTTTAAAAGCGATTCTGTAAGCCTCTTCTTAGCAGTTGTACAGCCTATTACTCAGGTTGTACAACTGGGCTATAACACTATTTATATGTAATCAAAAGCACAGCAAAAAGAATAAAAGCTAGCGCAGAACAATAATATAAACCTGTTGCAGAGCGCTTAATTTTGATTAGAATTCGATCGTAGGCCAGTAGTTTAACCAATAAGATATTCCAGATTAAAACCACACCGACCATCCATACACTCATAAGCAGTTTTTGAAATAAACTAAATTTATGTTGTATAAGCAGCATTAAGCTACTATAAAACATAATATTTTTTGGATTTAGAAGACTCGATTGCAAACCTAATACCAAGCTTTTAATTTTGTTGTGCTTATCTTCTGCTTGGTCACTTAAATTATTTACATCGGTTGAGAAATTTAGAACTGTAGATCGGGCTGCATTAAAACAAAGAAAACTCAAATAAGCCAAATACAAAGCGCCAAGCCATTTAAATATTAAAAGTAAGATACTACTTAGATTTCCAAGCAACATAAAACTAAACAGGCATCCAGCCAGAATTAAAGCATTTCCCAAAGTGATTCCTAGAACAATACCATATGTATAACGGCGTCCTTTTTGTAGAAGACTAGTGAGAATAAGAAAGAAATCTGGACCCGGTGATAAGAGTGCTAAAAAATGAGTAAATGCAATAACTAAAAAAACTTCCATAACAGCTTCATCTGTAAAACAGTCTGGAAAATCTTAAAAATAGAGCTAAACAATTTCTTGTAAATTATTGCGCGGCTGCGAGCTGGAACTGCCGAGGAGTTACCCCTGTATGTGCTTTAAAAGCTTTATGGAAATGACTTTGATCACTAAAACCTAAATTTACAGCCAATTCGGCAAGTGGCACGCCTTGCTTGAGCTGCTCTCGAGCCTGATTAATCTTTAAATTAATTTGAAATGCATGTGGAGTTAAACCTACATTTGCTTTGAATAGACGTATGATTGCATATCTGCTTAAACCTACTCGTTGAGCAAGTTCTTCTAAAGAAATAAAACCCTCTGAGGATGAAATCACATCGATCAGGTTTAAAAAGTCTTTATATAAATATTGAGGCTTTTGTATTTCTTCTAAAATAAAATGAGGTAATAACAAATGAATCAGGCAATGGAGAAGAGACTGCTCTTTTTCAAAAATTAATTTTTGCGCATCAAATAATGTCTCATTCATTTCAGTAAAAGCTTCATATAAAGATTCGTCTTTTATAATGAGCGGCTTATGCTGAGGTATATGTAAATCAAGACCTTGCTCTTGAAATTCTGAATACAGTTGATTTAACCATGCTAGATCTAAATGAAGCATCTGGTAACTCCATGCCTGATTTGGCATAGGATTACATGAATGCTCAACATGTGCGGGCACAATGACCAATGTACCCGCCGAGATCTTTTGTGCAGTGCCAAAAGAACTTTGAAAAACACTATTCCCCTCATCTATAGCACCAATTGAAAATGTTGGATGGCTATGAGACTTATAACATGTTCTGCCAAAACATGACCTTCGGGTTTCCACATAAGGCATTCGCCGATCTTGCCAAAACTCGAAAGTTTGAGGAATAGCGTTCATTGAACCCATTAACTCGCTAATGCTTTTTCAATATCAGCTTCCAATGCTTCAGGCTTGGTTGTTGGCGCATAACGATTTAAAACCGAACCATCTTTACCCACTAAAAACTTGGTAAAGTTCCATTTAATAGTACTGCTTCCTAAAATTCCTTTTGCTTCACGGGTTAAATATCTAAAGATCACATGAGCTTCAGGACCTTTTACATCTACTTTGGCAAACATAGGGAATTTCACTCCATAGTTACGCTGGCAGAATGTACCTATCTCTTTATTGCTTCCGGGATCTTGCCCACCAAACTGATTGCAGGGAAAACCTAAAACTTCTAAACCTTGGTCTTTATATTTTTCATAAAGTTTTTCGAGGCCCGCAAACTGTGGAGTAAAACCACATTTACTTGCAGTATTTACAATTAATAAAACTTTACCTTTGTAATCAGCGAATTGTTTAATATCTCCCTCTAACAATTCAGCTTCAAACTGATAAATGTTACTCATGGATAGGTTTCCTCATCATTTTTTTCTTGTGTTTTCAGTTGTAATGATGCCGAGTTCACACAGTAGCGCAAACCTGTCGGCTGTGGTCCATCTTCAAAAACATGCCCAAGATGAGCTTCGCAATCATGACAAACAATTTCCGTTCTGACCATACCATGCGTTAAATCTTCATGTTCATCAATAACGCTTCCATTCAGAGGGCGAAAGAAACTTGGCCAACCACAACCGCTATCGTATTTTGCATCTGACGAAAACAATTCCGCGCCACAACAACGACAAACATAAGTGCCATGTTGCTTAGTATTCCAGTATTGCCCCGTAAATGCTGGTTCAGTGCCCTTTTGTCGCGTTATCCGATATTCTTCAGGTGATAACTCTCTTTGCCATTCTCGGTCTGTTTTATTAACTTTTCCCATGACCTGCACCTTTTATTCTGATGTAAACATAAATTGATAATCGTATTTTATATTTACGCCATTCATCAAAAAAACACTAGTCTCTGAACGTAAAATTTGTTGGATTTTAAACATCTAAGTAACAGAAAGCAAAAAGTAAGCAAAATATAAAAACAAAAGAAAGCAATTTTTTATTTTATTTCCTTTTAAGGAAGCAAAGATGGTGCTATTCTTGTGTGGCACGGTTGTATAGGACAAAACATGTCTCAGAAAAAAAGTGTGCTTTTCCAGCAACTATTACCAGTTATCAAACAGTATCAGCAATCGGGCTTTACCCATGAAAAAATTGTTGAATTACTTAAAGATCAACATGATCTGAATTTGGTGACAGTCAAAACATTTAAAAGTTATTTATACCGATATGCAAAAGTGAATCCAGCTATGTCTAAAAATACTGCTACTCTCCAATCCATGCCAACTTCCCGAGAAATTAAAAAATCATCGAAGCTTGAGCATGTTTGTTATGACATTCGCGGACCAGTATTACGAGCCGCCAATGAAATGGAAGAGCAAGGACATAAAATCATTAAGCTGAATATCGGCAACCCTGCCCCATTTGGTTTTGAAGCACCACAAGAAATTATTAATGACGTTGCTTTAAACCTACCAAATGCAATTGGTTATGTAGATTCAAAAGGTATTTTTCCGGCACGTAAAGCAATCTGCCAGTACTACCAGCAAAAAGGCATCTTAAATATGCACGTTAATGACGTGTATATCGGTAATGGTGTATCTGAACTCATTGTCATGGCTATGCAAGGCCTACTCGATGATGGTGATGAAATGCTCATTCCGATGCCGGACTATCCGCTATGGACAGCTGCCGTTAACCTGTCAGGCGGTACAGCCATTCATTATAAGTGTGATGAAGAAAACAGTTGGTATCCTGATATTGCCGATATTGAAAGTAAAATTACTTCAAACACACGTGGTATTGTCATTATCAATCCGAACAACCCAACTGGTTCGGTATATCCACGTCATGTGCTTGAGCAAATTGTGGCACTTGCAAAGAAACATGATCTGATTTTATTTGCTGACGAAATTTACGACAAAATCGTTTACGATGGCATTGAACATGTTGCTGTTGCTTCTTTAGCAGGCGACCAATTATGTATTTCTTTCAATGGGCTATCAAAAGCATATCGTATTGCTGGTTTCCGTTCAGGCTGGATGGCAATCACAGGCGATAAGAGCCGTGCAGCAGACTATATCGAAGGTCTGGATATGTTAGCTTCAATGCGTTTATGTGCAAACGTACAAGCTCAGTATGCAATTCAAACGGCGCTTGGTGGCTATCAGTCTATTAATGACTTGATCCGACCAGGTGGACGTTTATATGAACAGCGTAATATCGCATGGGAAATGTTAAATGAAATTCCTGGTGTAAGCTGTGTTAAACCAGAAGGCGCAATGTATTGTTTCCCGCGTCTTGACCCTAACATTTACCCAATCGAAGATGATGAAAAGTTAATGTTAGATTTACTTCGTGCTGAAAAAGTACTATTAGTTCAAGGAACAGGTTTTAACTGGCCAACACCAGACCATTTCCGTGTTGTTTTCTTACCGGCAGAAAACGAATTACGTGAAGCAATTGGCCGTTTAGGTCGTTTCTTGGCCAATCGCCGTTAAAAAAATGCATACTAAAAAGGCATCTTAAATTAGGTGCCTTTTTTTATTTTTATATCATTTAAATAATTATTTAATAACTAATATCACCTATTTTAATTAGATCAATAAACCAAATTAATATACTGAATAATATAAACTTTTAAAAATAATATATAAGACTTATTTTCTCAAAAAACCTCATCCATATTTTTTTACCAAACGTTTGAATTACTATATTTATCCCCTATTCCTCCTTTCGTTATTATGCAAAAAATGCATAAGTTGATATTTTTTTGCATTTCACACTGCTTCAAAATCGAGCAACAATCCCTTCCCATAACAACATCACCATATTCGATTCGGTTAATACTGATGCAAATTTAGGAAGATGAAATCAGTTACAGGACCGAACTGAACTACAAGGAAAGCTTTCAATCATCGTTATCCCATCTAAAAGATGATTGAACCCAAAGGATAGAGGTTCCTATGAAGCAAAAGAAATTGCTCAAGTATATTGTAGTTGCTATTTTACTAGGAGTATTGACGGGTTGGATCTGTCATCACTTCTTTAATGAAGGCGAGCAACTGAAGCAAATCGCTTCTTATTTCAACATCGTCACAGATATCTTTTTACGTCTCATCAAAATGATTATTGCCCCATTGGTATTTGCTACAATTGTGTGTGGCATTGTGTCAATGGGCAAATCAACTTCAATTGGTAGCATTACACTTAAGTCAATGACTTGGTTTATTACCGCTTCGTTTGTCTCACTTGCCATCGGTATGGGTTTAGCAAACTTTTTCCAACCTGGCGCGGCACTAGATCTAGCATTACCAACAGCTCAACAACTTAGTAGTTCTTCTCTCCCAACAACTACTGGTTTTACCCTGCAATCATTCTTGAGTCACGTGTTCCCACGCAGCATTGCAGAAGCAATGGCGAACAATGATATTTTACAAGTCCTTGTTTTCTCTATTTTCTTTGGTTCAGCTCTTGCTTTTGTAAATCAGGGCAAAGAAAAAGACTCAGTTATCATTCGCTTAACTGATGAACTCAGTAAAATCATGTTTCGCATTACTGACTACGTAATGATGTTCGCACCTTTTGCAGTATTTGCTGCAATCGCTTCAGCAATTACAGTACAAGGCTTAGGCTTAATTGTTGATTATGGCATTTTAATCGCAGAATTCTACTTCGGTCTGCTATTACTTTGGGTCATTTTGTTCTCTGTTGGCGCAATCGTACTTAAAAAAGATATCTTCCGTTTAGGTAAATTGATTCGTGAACCTGTAACACTTGCTTTTGCTACAGCTTCAAGTGAATCAGCCTATCCTAAAGTTATGGATGCTTTAAATAAGTTCGGCGTGCCTAAAAAAGTGACTAGCTTCGTTTTACCTTTGGGTTATTCATTTAACCTTGATGGTTCGATGATGTACACCACCTTTGCAGTACTCTTTATCGCTCAAGCTTACAATATTGATCTGAGCTTCACTCAACAAATCTTGATTTTGTTAACGCTTATGGTGACAAGTAAAGGTATTGCGGGTGTTTCAAGAGCTTCTATTGTAGTTATCTCGGCAACACTCACAATGTTCCATTTGCCTGAAGCCGGCATTCTATTATTGCTTGGTATTGATCAGTTCCTTGATATGGGCCGTACTGCAACAAACGTAGTAGGTAATAGTATTGCGACTGCAGTTGTTGCCAAACTTGAAGGCGATAAAGTTGCTGATACTGAAGAATTACCAGAGCCTGTATTAATTAAATCAACTCAAGAACAAACAATCGCTTAAGTTTCCTTTTTCTCCCACTCTCCCAACTTAAGAGCAATTTTATACGACCTTATAAAATTGCTCTTTTTTTCTTCAAAACTAAACAATAAAAAGTTATCAGTATTTCTATATTAAATAATAGGCCAAATTATGGATTTTATTTCCTATTAAATTTCTTAAAAGTAAACCTTAAAAACAGAATAAAAAACCATCATTCAAAAATTTATATATTTAGAAACACATACTAAATGATTATTTTTTAATTCAATTTATGATTGATTCATAATATTAAACAACTAAGATTATTATTTAATTCGAACATGAAAAATTTTATTTTATATTCTTAATAAAAATAGTTTTAAAAATCAATTCAATAAATCCACCAAATGTTAAATAAAGGCCCAACCCAACCTATTATTTTTTAATTTTATAAAGACTAAAAAATCATTTGCGTGAATTATATTAAAAAGTAAATAAATTCAGATAAATTAGAAAAACTTAATAGATTTTTTATTTTTTTCATGATATTTATTAGCGCTGAATAAAAGCAATGTTTAAATGATTGTTGTCGAAACAAAATGATATTCAAGGATGCTTTTATTCAAACAAGTTACGGATATGTTTTACATGGTATGTATTTTGCTTAGGAAAAGCAGGCGTATTCGGCAAACTTTATACTTCGTCACTTCATAAGGATATTTTCGATGTTGACTAAAACTGTTAAATCTTTCGGTTTAGCGATGGGCTTATTAGCCTGCTCTCTCCCACTTTACGCAAAAAACAATGTTGTTGTTGTCGCTACTGGCGGTACCATTGCTGGTGCTGGCGCAAGCTCAGCAAATAGTGCAACTTATACAGCAGCAAAAGTTCCAGTTGATGCTTTAATCAATGCAGTTCCTCAAATTCAAGATTTGGCAAATGTATCTGGTATCCAAGCATTACAAGTAGCTTCTGAAAGTATTACTGACAAGGAATTATTACAAATTGCTCGTCAAGTAAATGAACTTGTTAAAAAGCCAACTGTAAATGGCGTTGTGATTACACACGGTACAGATACTTTAGAAGAAACAGCATTTTTCTTAAATCTTGTTGTTCATACTGATAAACCAATCGTACTTGTTGGCTCAATGCGCCCATCAACTGCTCTTTCAGCAGATGGTCCACTTAACCTTTATAGTGCTGTTGCATTGGCCGCTTCTGATGATGCAAAAAATAAAGGCGTTATGGTTCTCATGAACGACTCTATTTTTGCTGCTCGTGATGTAACTAAAGGCATCAACATTCATACAAATGCTTTTGTAAGCCAATGGGGTGCTTTGGGTACACTTGTTGAAGGCAAACCATATTGGTTTAGACAATCTGTTAAACGTCATACCAATGCTTCAGAATTTAATATTGAAAATATTAAAGGTGATGCTCTTCCAACAGTACAAATCGTTTATGGTTCTGACTCTATGCTTCCTGATGCTTATGAAGCATATGCAAAAGCTGGCGCTAAAGCGATTATTCATGCAGGTACAGGTAATGGTTCTGTAGCGAAATATATCGTTCCAACATTACAAAACCTTCATGACAAAAACGGTATTCAAATTATCCGCTCATCGCGCGTTCCACAAGGTTTTGTATTACGTGATGCAGAACAACCTGACTCTAAATATGGTTGGGTAGCAGCTCATGATTTGAATCCTCAAAAAGCGCGTCTTCTTGCAGCGCTGGCACTTACCAAAACCAACGATGCGAAAGAAATTCAACGCATGTTCTGGCAGTACTAAAATTTCTAACCAGCCCAAATCAATTTGGGCTGGTTCTTTTTATTCGCTTTAATTTTCTATTTAAAAATAAAAGAACAACTTTGATCAATCCTTCACTTTCGTGTTCTCAACCTTCTGTTTAAATACTAAAATCCATAACAGTTGCCAAAATATTAAGCATTTCGTTTGAACTTTGCGTGTTAAACTATGCTGCGGTCGCATTAAGGATTGGTTTATGCAGTTTGTTCATCTCGGTATTTACACAGAATTTTCGATTACAGAGTCGATTGTTCGCATACCCGACTTGGTCAAGACTGCGGTAAAGGATGAAATGCCTGCGCTGGCACTTACCGACTTATCTAACCTTCATGCTGCTGTAAAGTTTTATAACTCTTGCCTTAAGAAAGGCATTAAGCCAATTTTGGGTAGTACAATCCGTCTTAATGATGCCCAACATCGTGCAACTTTGCTTGCAATGAGTGATATTGGATGGAAAGGACTGACCGAAATTGTTTCGCGTGGCTTTATTGAAGGTCAACAACTCAGTATCCCTTGTGTACAAAAAGAATGGGTCCTAGAGCAGCATCAAGATATTATTGTTTTACTTGGCCAACATAGTGATGTTGGGCAAATGCTTTGCTCATCTAACCCGCAAAAAGCAGAACCTTTACTTGAAGAGTGGATCGAAAAGTTTGGTAATCGTGTTTATCTAGCCTTAACACGTACTGATCGTCCTGGCGAAGAAGACTTTATTCAAGAAGCTGCCAAACTTGCAGCTAAATATAATATTGGTGTTGTTGCACACAACGATGTGCACTTTATTGAAAAAGAAGATTTCGAAGCGCACGAAGCTCGTGTATGTATTGCAGATGGTTACGTTTTAGCAGATGATCGACGTCCACGCTTATATAGCCCAGAGCAATATTTCAAAACTTCTGATGAAATGATTGAACTGTTCTCAGATATTCCTAGTGCTATTGAAAACACCTATCAAATCGCTAAACGCTGTAATGTCACTTTAAAGCTCGGTACTTACTTTTTACCTGAGTATCCAATTCCTGATGGTTTTACCATCGATACCTATTTTGAGCACTTATCAAAAGAAGGTTTGGAAGAGCGCTTAAATTACCTTTACCCTGTCGAAAAGCGTGGTGAAGACTGGCCTGAAATTCGTAAACCATATGATGAACGAATAGATTATGAAGTCGGAATCATCCTGAAAATGGGATTCCCTGGTTACTTCCTGATTGTCATGGACTTCATTCAATGGGCGAAAAACAATGGTGTCCCTGTTGGACCGGGCCGTGGTTCAGGTGCAGGTTCATTAGTAGCTTATAGCTTAAAAATTACAGATCTTGATCCACTTCGTTATGACCTACTCTTCGAACGTTTCTTAAACCCGGAACGTGTATCGATGCCCGACTTTGACGTCGATTTCTGTATCGCAGGTCGTGACCGTGTGATCGATTATGTATCACGTACTTATGGCCGTGAAGCGGTGTCTCAGATTGCAACGTTCGGTACGATGGCTGCGAAAGGTGCGATTCGTGACGTTGCCCGCGTTTTAGGGAAGTCTTATGGTCTAGCTGACCGTATTTCAAAAATGGTTCCAACTAAGCCACTTGGTGTGGATTTGGCAACTGCGATTGAAATGGAACCTCAGCTTAAAGATATTGTTACCAACCCTTCCAACCCAGATAATGATGATGCCAGCGAAATTTGGGAAATGGCATTAAAGTTAGAAGGTATTACCAGAAATACAGGTAAACATGCCGGTGGTGTTGTTATTGCACCCGGTAAAATTACCGACTTCTCTGCTGTGCTTTGTGACGCAGACGGTACTAACCGTGTAGCACAGTACGATAAAGATGATGTAGAAGCTGCAGGTCTCGTAAAATTCGACTTCTTGGGCTTACGTAACTTAACCGTTATTGAAGATGCTATCCAAAATATTAATAAAAACCGCGATAGCAATGACCCTTTAAACATTTCGCACGTCCCTCTTGACGACCCTAAAGCTTATTCTGTCTTTGCTGATGCAAATACAACCGCGGTATTCCAGTTTGAATCCGTCGGTATGAAACGAATGCTTAAAGAAGCGCGTCCAAGTAAATTCGAAGAAATTATCGCGTTCGTATCTTTATATCGTCCGGGTCCGATGGATCTGATCCCAGACTTTATTCACCGTATGCATGGTGGAGAATTTGAGTATCTTCATCCATTGCTTGAAGGTGTATTAGAACCAACCTACGGGATTATGGTTTACCAAGAACAGGTAATGCAAACTGCACAGATTTGTGCAGGTTACACACTCGGTGGCGCTGACTTGCTCCGCCGTGCAATGGGTAAAAAGAAACCTGAAGAAATGGTGAAACAGCGCCAAATCTTCCTTGAGGGTGCTGGACAAAAAGGCATTGATGAAAGCACAGCCAACCATATCTTCGACTATATGGAAAAGTTCGCAGGCTATGGTTTTAACAAATCACATGCCGCAGCCTATGCGCTTGTTGCATACCATACAGCATGGTTAAAAGCCCACTATCCTGCCGAATTTATGGCAGCAGTAATGTCATCGGAAATGCAGAACACTGACAGTGTCGTATTTTTGATTGATGACTGCCGAAATAACGGTCTCGAGGTCTTACCGCCATCAGTCAATATGTCGACTTATCATTTCCATGCGAGCGATGATAAAACCATTGTCTATGGTTTAGGGGCAATTAAAGGTGTTGGTGAACAGGCAATGCAGTCTGTTATTGACTCACGTCGCCAACAAGGACCTTATACTGACCTATTCGATTTCTGCCATCGTATTGATTTGAAAAAAATCAATAAACGAACCTTAGAAGCACTTATCCGTGCTGGTGCGCTTGATTGTTTAGGTATTGAACGTTCAAGTTTAATGGCTCAATTGCCAGAAGCTGTGCAAGCTGCCGAACAGGCACGTAGTAACCGTGAAAGCGGTATTATGGACTTATTTGGTGAAGTTGAAGAAGTTCAACGTAAACCAGCTAAACCTGTTAAGCCATGGAGTGATGAAGTTCGTCTCAAAGGCGAAAAAGATACACTTGGACTATATTTAACAGGTCACCCAATTGATGTTTATCGTCAAGAACTCAAAGCGTTTATTCCTGCAAAACTTAATGAAATTACCGCAACTCGTCGCGGTGTAACGACTGTTTATGCAGGACTTGTCCTTGATGTAGCGAATTTCCCAAACCGTGTTGTTATTGTACTTGACGACGGAACAGCGCGTATTGAAGTCAGCTGTAACCACGAACGTTTCCAACGCTTTAAAGATATTATTCAAGTTGAGCGCGTAGTCGTCTTTGAAGGCGAGATCTATGAGCGTGAAGGTTTTGATCGTCCAATGGGACGCTTGAACAAAGCGTTTAGCTTAAATGAAATCAGACAAAAACGTGCCAATAGTATTCAAATCAAATTAACCCATGATCTATTGCAACCAAGTTTGGCAAAAGATCTACAAAATATATTATTGCCGTATTGTAATGTCGATATGCATCAGCATATTGCAATACAGTTACAGATTGACCAACCATATGCTCAGGCTGAGCTTCAGCTTGGCCCACAATGGAAAGTCGCTCCTTTAGATGAACTTCTTGCCAAACTAAGAGATTACTTTGGTAAGGATAATATTCATATTGAATATCAGGTAAAATCTAAGGCAGCTAAAGCAGCAGAACCTGTTCGTCCACAACCTGTTGCCTCACCTCCTGTGGACATGACTATTGATGATGCATTGGATTCATACCAAAGCGAAGTTTCTCAATATTCGTAATTTCTGGAAATCTTATGAGTTTGTTTGACGACACCGCCGTGTCAAAACAATTAGCACAAGTGCGTATTGTTATGGTCAATACCACTTTACCGGCTAATATTGGCAGTGCTTTACGCGCAATGAAAACGATGGGCTTGAGTAAGTTGGTTCTGGTTTCACCAAAAACCTATCCACATTCAGATATTCAGGCGCTTGCTGCTGGTGCACAAGATTTATTAGAACAGGTTGAAATTGTTGAAACACTCGAAGAAGCAATTAAAGATTGCCATTTAGTTTTCGGAACAAGTGCAAGAAGCCGTACTATTCCATGGCCTTTGTTAGATGTTCGCCCTGCTTCCAAAGAAGCAATCAAGGCAGCTGCTCAAGGACAACAAATTGCGATCGTTTTTGGACGTGAAGACCGCGGTTTAACCAATGAAGAATTGGCTTTGGCAAATTATCACCTTACTATTCCTGTAAACTCGGACTATGGTGTACTTAACGTTGCTCAAGCGATTCAAGTAGTTTGTTATGAACTTCGTATGTCGGTATTAGAGCAAAAAGAAGTTGCTTCTGATGCTGGGCAAATGCCGCTTGCTCAAGGTCAAAGCATGCAATGGGATGAGCCGTTAGTGACTCAGCAGCAAATGGAAGAGTTCTACCCTCATTTGGAAAAAATGCTCACCGAAATTGAATTTTTAGATCCAGAAAATCCACGTTTACTACCTTTACGCTTGCGTCGTTTATTTGGTCGTATACAATTAGATCGTATGGAATATCATTTACTTCGCGGTATTTTTAGTCGAGTCCAAGCCCTCACAAGCGGCAAATGGAAAAAAGCATCATCGGACAAGGAGGATCAATCCAATGCTTAAACAGCTTAAAGAAGATATACAGGCTGTATTCGCGCGAGATCCTGCTGCACGAAATACACTCGAAGTACTTACCACTTACCCAGGTATACATGCTTTACTTTTGCATAGGCTTGCACATGAATTGTGGAAAAAAGATTGTAAAGGTACCGCCCGTTTTGTTTCGTCATTTAGTCGTTTTGCAACGGGTATTGAAATTCACCCTGGTGCTAAAATCGGCAAACGCTTCTTTATCGATCATGGCATGGGCGTTGTAATTGGTGAAACTGCTGAAATTGGTGATGATGTAACGCTATACCACGGTGTTACCTTAGGTGGTACGACTTGGAATAAAGGTAAGCGTCACCCAACTTTAGAAGATGGCGTGGTTGTCGGTGCTGGTGCGAAAATCTTAGGTCCATTTACGGTAGGTAAAGGCGCCAAAGTTGGTTCAAATGCGGTAGTCACAAAAGCAGTTCCTGCTGGTGTAACAGCTGTTGGTAACCCTGCACGTTATATCTATAAAGATGCCGACAAAACTAAAGATAAAGATGAAGAACGTCGCCGTGATTATGCACAAAGTATTGGTTTTGCTCCGTATGCGACTACTGCTGATCAATCTGACCCAATTTTAGAAGGAATGCGAGTTTTACTTGACCGTATTCAGCACAATGAAACGCGTATGAATAATTTGTGCCAGCGTTTGTCCGAACTTGACCCAACTTTCAAAAAAGAAAGTCAAGATGAACAGCCTTTTAGTGATGAAGAGCTAAAAATTCTTGAAGAAGTTCGCCGTGAATGCGGTGCGCAGAACAAGACATCAAAAACGTAATATTCTTGATTCATAATGTAACACGCTTACCCTTGCATGTCGGTTTAGGTTTTCCTAGACTTGTTGTACCTTATTTAACTTTATAAAATGAACGGAAGATCCTATGAATTTTAAGCCTTTGGCATATATCCTTCTTGCGACCTCAAGTTTAACAGCGTGTACCATGGCACCTGTAAAAGAACAAAAAATTGAGCCGTTTGTTTTTAAGGAACCAGAGCTTACACCTCCATTTTATGCATTAAACCCATTTAATTATGATGCTCCGCCTGCATTTGAAGTTGCTTTAAAAGAAGCTGCTGCACAGCCTGTAACCAAAATGGTTGTAACTCGTCAGGACGATCCAACCAAAACACTTACATTAGATACGAATAAACTGATTGTACCTACAGTCAACAACTCACAACGTTCAATGAAGTACGCAGTTTTAGCGGGCGATAATGAAATTGATGTAACTGAAATTGATGACTTCTTACAACTTGTTGAAGGTAAAGCGCGTCACTATCCACCTCGTTTTACTGATCGTCAAGAACGTAAAGGCTTTGAAAGCAAACTTAAGGAAGTTACTCAGCGCTTAGATACTTTAGCTGCTAATCCAGATGCTTCATTTGATATTCTTATTCGTGCTTTTAAAGCAAGTGTACTTGCCCGTAACCTTGATTTAGGTACTGCTCATACCACTAAGTCTTTAGAATATGCACAAAGACTTTTAAAAATTAATCCAGATGATGCTGAAGCGAATTTCTGGTTTGGTTTTGGTTTGTCTGAAGGCGGTGGTCAACGTGAGGCTATTCCGTATTTAGATAAAGCTATTAAAGGTAATGTTCAGGAAGCATATTTAGCCGCTGCAAATAACTATATAGCAATGGAACAAAAGAAAAATGCGATTCAGACTTTAAAAAATTACAAGGTTAAATACCCTGATGAAGCTGAAGTAGCAGACCGTTTAATTCAAGAAATTGAAAAACAAGGTCGCTGGAATGTATGGCAAGTTTTAACAAACCCTGCTATGTCTTCTGCTACCCCAAGCGCAGCTACAAAAAAGTAAGCACTTAAACTTTAAAAAAGGGCTGATTTGACAGCCCTTTTTTTATGTTTGATCAATTGAAAAATACTTTAAAATTTGTATGATCAGCATATTACTGATCCACATATTTGACCATAATGTTTGTTAGAAAAAGAAACTCAGCGCTCTTCACGGTCATACTCCTCGGTTCAATCCTGAGTGGATGTCAGGTCGTCAATGTTAAGCAACAAGCTCTCAACGTTACTATTGCAAATGAGCGTAATAGTATTCTTACCCAAGATAAACTAAGTGAAGCAAGTCTTAATGTTTTGTCCATGTCAGGGCAAGAAGCTAAGGCCTGTACAGACTCCCCAGATACTTGTGTTAATCAACTTAAAAATCTGCCCCAAATTTTAGATGAACAGCTGTTATCGGCTGCAAGTGAAATGTATCTGGCGAAAGCAATGGCTTTGTCAGATTCTTCTGAATGTAAAATTAGTCGTTTCACTAAACATAAGCCAACTGAAGAACAAAAAGTTATTCAAAATAAATATGATGAATGCTTAGATCAACAGTTAAGTCTACTCGATAAGAGTATCCGTTATAGCTATGCTTATCTGTTTTCTACAAAACGTCAGCCAACTGATCGTATTTTTGATAATAGACAAGTTCAGATACGCGACTTCTATAATCAAGCGATTGCCAAAATGGTCAGTGTGTATGATTTAAGGTATCCACAAAAAAATGTGGTAGAGCCACAAATCCATATTGGTAAGAGTGTATATTCAATTGATTTTGAGTTTCATAGACAATTATCTGGCCAAAAATTAGAAAAATTAATTTCAAGTTATAACTTAAATTTCTCAGGTTTAAGAACAATCAACCGTCGTGATGGTTTCGGTTCCGAATTTGTAGCTGTCTTCCCAAGTTCAGGCAAAGAAGACATTAATGAATACATTTTAGATCCACTTAATTACAGCTATAAAAATGGTGTAAATCCTAATATTCACCATGCACGTTATTTAGCGGCAACTATTGTTGCAGAGCCTAAACATGCCAAAACCGTTCAAGAAATTATTAATGACCCAGAATTTGTAATTCGGGTTTATGATCCTTATCGAACCGATAATATTAATGTCGCTGGTAAGCAATATCCTTTAGCTGCAAACTTCTCAGCTCCTTATGGTCTGTGGTTAGCTGAAAACAACCTAGGTGTAGCGGCTTATTTAAGCTTGATTGATCGTGATCAGCACTTAACCATGCCGCATTTATATATGCTTGAACCTTATAATCCAAACAAAAAAATTATTGTGTTGGTCCATGGTTTGGCAAGTAGTCCTGAGGCATGGATTGCACTCACTAACGATGTCATGGGCGATACTGTTTTAAGAGATAACTATCAAGTTTGGCAAGTTTTCTACTCGACCAATATGCCAATTCTGGAAAGCCGGTTCCAGATTTATGCACTCTTAAAACAAGCGTTCGGTTCGTTAAACCCAAGTGATCCTGCTGCGCATGATGCTGTGCTTGTGGGTCATAGTATGGGAGGAATTATTAGCCGTTTACTTGTAAGTGATGCTGATATTACTAAACCTGCCTTGGAGATGATGACGATCCGTCAGCAAAACCGTTTTAAGAAACACCCTATGGTGACGGAACGGTTGCAAATGCATTCAATTAGTAACTTTGATCGTGCAATTTTCTTGGCATCGCCACACCGAGGTACAGATTATGCCGATCGTTGGTTCACATTAGCTGCGCGTAAAATTATCCGCTTACCGGGTGCTTTTTTATCAGCTGTTGCAACTTCACTCACCACAGAAAATTTAGATATTAAAGATTTCTTGAATAATATTGATAATGGCCTGATTCAAAATGGACCAAGCGACTTAAGCCATCAATCTAAATTTATTGAACTCACTGAGAATATTAATCCACATCAAGGGTTAATCTTCCACTCAATTATGGGCAACATTACCAAAAGTGATGATCCAAATGTAATTACCGATGGTATTGTTCCTTATAAAAGTGCTCACTTAGAAGGTGCTAAATCTGAGAAAGTTCTACCGGGTGGACACTCTATTCAGTTAACACCACAAGCCGTATTAGAACTACGTCGTATTTTACGAGAGCATTTAGTTGAACATGGTTTGTATAAACCATAAAAAATAAAAAGAGCCAAAGGATATCCTTTGGCTCTTTTGTTTTAGGTTAGATTTTACTGCCCAGAACGAATAATGTAATCAAACGCAGAGAGTGATGCTTTAGCGCCTTCACCTGTAGCAATAATGATCTGCTTGTACGGTACAGTCGTACAGTCACCCGCAGCAAATACACCTTTTACATTGGTTTCGTTGCGGTCATTGACAATGATCTCTCCACGGTTGGTTAATTCAACCTCACTGTCTTTTAAGAAGTCAGTGTTTGGAAGTAAACCAATCTGTACAAAGATCCCTGCAAGCTCTACCACATGCTCTTCATCAGTTGCACGGTCTTTATATTTAAGACCGGTTACTTGTGAACCGTCGCCTAACACTTCTGTGCTTAATGCATTCATAATCACAGTGGTGTTTGGCAAGCTGTTTAACTTGTTTTGCAAGACTTGGTCAGCACGAAGTTTAGTGTCAAACTCAACTAAAGTCACATGCTCAACAATACCTGCAAGGTCAATCGCTGCTTCAACACCTGAGTTACCGCCACCAATCACGGCAACACGTTTGCCTTTGAACAATGGACCATCACAGTGTGGGCAGTACGCTACACCACGGGTACGGTATTCAGCTTCACCCGGTACATTCATTTCTCTCCAACGTGCACCTGTTGAAAGGATTACAGTTTTCGATTCAAGTTTTGCACCGTTTTCAAGTTCAACTTCAACCAAGCCATTTGCTGTTTGGTCTGCACCAGTGATTTTGCTGACACGTTGCAGGTTCATGATATCCACATCGTATTCACGAACATGTGCTTCCATCTCGGCAGCAAACTTAGGACCTTGAGTCTTTTGCACAGAAGTGAAGTTTTCAATGTCCATGGTGTCCATGACCTGACCACCAAAGCGTTCAGCGACGATACCTGTGTTAATGCCTTTACGTGCCGCATAGATTGCAGCTGTTGCACCCGCAGGTCCACCACCAATCACCAATACATCAAACGCATCTTTGGCATTGAGTGCTGCTGCGTCTTTTTCAGCAGAGTTGGTATCAAGTTTTGCCACAATCTCTTCAAGCGTCATACGACCTTGACCAATGTGTTCATTGTCCTGGAATACCATCGGTACAGCCATGATTTTGCGTTGTTCCACTTCGTCTTGGAAGAATGCACCATCAATCATGGTTGCAGTGGTGTTCGGATTATAAATGGCAATCAGGTTAAGCGCCTGTACCACATCCGGACAGTTATGACAGCTTAATGATACGAATACATCAAAGTTGGCTTTGAGGTTTAAGCCTTTAATCTGATTTAAAACTTCATCCGACACTTTAGGTGCATAGCCAGACACTTGTAACAAAGCCAAGATCAAAGAGGTAAACTCATGGCCCATTGGTAAGCCTGCAAAGAATACACGAGGCTGTTCACCTGCTTTAGCCACACCAAAGCTTGGACGACGTGTATTGTTACCATCAAAACGGGCTGTTACCTTGTCAGAAAGCTCAGCGATTTCAGTTACTAATTCTTTAATTTGAGCAGCTTTATCTGATTCATCTAAAGCAGCAACTAATTCGATTGGACTTTCTAAACGTTCTAGGTAAGCTTTTAATTGAGTTTTAATGTTTTGATCTAACATCTGTTTTTTACTCCAATACATCCAAATTCTTTCAATAGATGCATAGTACGTTAAAACAATGAATAGGTAAAACAGTATGTTTTTATATATTTAATCGGTTTTTTAGATTTTATTATTTCTTCAATAAAAAAAGCCAACCTGAACTCATCCCAGCGCAGGTCGGCAAACTGGTTAAACTAGAGTAAGACCACACCAAATACAGCCCCAGCAATCAAAACATGCAATGGATGAACTTTTTTAATTAAAGATAATAAAGTTGCAATGACTACCATAATGATAAGTAAAGTATTTATTGCCGCTGCTTCAGAAATAATCCATGCACTGGCAAGCACAGTCCCCACAGTGACAGGTTGTAAAGCAAGCTGTAAAACACGGCGCCATTTCTTATCTTTGAATTTTGACCAGCCTCTCATCACAAATACAGTAATAAGAGATGATGGTAAAAATTTAGCAGTAGACGTCACAAGTAGGCCAGACAACCCTGCTACATGCCACCCTACCAACGGTACAATCATCATATTTGGACCAGGTGCAGCTTGTGCCATGGCAAACAACGCGCTAAATTCTTGTGCCGTCATCCAGTGATGGATATCAACCACTTGACGTTGCATTTCGGGCAAAATCGTATTCCCACCACCAAATGCGATAAGAGACAACTGAGTAAAAATGATTGCTAAAGTAAGTAGTACGGCACCCATTACACACGTCTCCAAATGATGGCTGAATAAAACGCAAGTAAAATCAGCATAGTCAAAAGTAAAGGAATTTTTAGAAAGGCAATGCTGACAATTGCCGCCACTACAACACAGATTGCTAATGGATTACGTAATAAAGGCTTAAGCATTTTCAGACCTGTGGCAACCAGAAGCCCTGCTGCTGCTGCTCCTAAACCTTCAAAAAGGTGCTTAACCATTAAGTTGTCTTGGAACTGCTCATAGACATAATGTAAAAGTACAACAATTACGGTAGGTGCGAAGATTAAACCAATCAGTGAGCTCACTGCTCCACGGACACCGCGAAACTCCATGCCAATCGCAACCGATAAATTAATAATATTGCCGCCCGGTAAAAATTGGCACAGACCAAGTAACTCAGTGAATTTTTCAGGGCTTAACCAATGCCTTTGCTCTACAATAACTTTACGGGCTAAAGGCAGCACACCACCAAATCCAATTAAACCTAATGTTAAAAAACCTAAAAATAACTCTGTGCAAGTAGGAACGGTATCCTTCTGCACGGCAATCTCAACATGGTTCATTTTCGTTACTTTTCACTTTATCCGACCAAGATAGAATGATACTTTTATGATATATCTACAAATGCTTTTATTTTCATTAACCATACCCTAAAGGTATTCCTATGCTCGATTTATATAAGCTTCATGCCTTTGTAGTGGTGGTTGAAGAAAGAAATATTACTCATGCAGCAAACCGTTTGTTTATTCAACAGCCACCTTTAACGCGTTTACTTAAAAAACTTGAACAAGAACTCGGTACACAGTTACTTATTCGTCAACCGCGCGGGATTGAACCGACGGAAGCAGGTTTAGCATTATTTAAAGAAGCACAACTTTTATTAGAACATGCCCGCCATATTCCTAAATTGGTCCAAGATGTTAGCCAAGGTAAAACTGGACAACTCAATATTGGCTTTACAAGTTCCGCAGGTTTGCATCCGCTCATTTCACTCGTATTACGTTCATATCGGGAAATGTATCCTGCTGTGCAAACCAAACTTGAAGAAGCAGGCAGTCAAAAGCAACTGGACTGGTTAATTTCAGAAAAACTTGATATTGCTTTTTTAAGAGCGCCGATTAGCCGAGATATTGGTTTGAAGCATCTTCATATATTAGATGAGCCAATGGTGGTGGCCTTACCTATCGGCCATCCGCTTACACAGAAGAAAAAAATTAGTTTAAGTAACTTGTCAGAGGAAAATTTTGTTTTATACCGTCGCTCTTCTGGGCAAGGTTTATATGACAATATTTTATATAGCTGCTATCAGGCAGGTTTTAGTCCGCGTATTATTCAAGAAGCGCCGCGCCCTACTGCGACCCTCAATTTAGTGGCTGCCGGTATTGGAATTAGTATTGTGCCCGCTTCAATGCATAACTTTTGGGACCATGAAATCGTCTATCGCGAGTTTGATGATTCGATAAAACTAAATGCGCCTATTTACTTAATTACACGAGAAAATGAAAACTCAGCTAAAGTGTCAAACTTCATTGAACTCATGCAAAAACTATTACCTACAATGACCTAAGTGTAAAAGCTAGGCAATAAAAATGCCTATATAAAGGTACTTTTTAAAGTCATTTTTAGCAAAAAATAGTTCAAATAAATTTTACGATTTTAAGAGTAATACTTTTTCTTTAACCAAAGCGAAACGGTGACGAGTGAAATTAAAACGGGTACTTCAACCAATGGTCCAATCACTGTGGTAAATGCTACAGGTGATGCTAAACCAAAAGTTGCAATAGCTACAGCTAAAGCCAACTCAAAGTTATTACCTGCCGCGGTAAATGAAATAGCAGCGGTACGTGGGTAGTTATTCCCCATCCGTTTACTCATAAAGAAGCTAATAAAGAACATTACGACAAAGTAAATCGTGAGTGGAATCGCAATACGTAATACATCTAAAGGTAAACTCACCACATCGCCACCTTTTAGACTAAACATCGCCACAATGGTAAAGAGTAACGCGACTAAACTTAATGGACTAATTTTTGGTAAAAACTTGGTTTGATACCAATTTAACCCTTTTGATTTAACTAAAATCAAACGAGTTAAAAACCCCATTAAAAATGGAATACCCAAATACACCAAAACAGCATGTGTGATGGTCCAGAAATTGACATCAATCACTTGTCCTGCCACACCAAAATATGGCGGCAAGAAAGTTAAGAACAACCATGCATAGGTACTAAAAAATAAAATCTGAAAAAAACTGTTAAAGGCGACCAAAGCTGCAACATATTGATTGTCACCACAAGCAAGACCATTCCAAACCAAAACCATTGCAATACAACGTGCCAAGCCTATCAAAATAAGGCCCGTCATATACTCCGGGTAGCTATGCAAAAAAACAATCGCAAGGATAAACATTAAAACTGGAGCAATAATCCAGTTTTGTACCAAAGATAAAGTTAAGGTTTTCTTATCCTTAAATACTTCTGGTAAAGCCGCATAGTCCACTTTTGCCAATGGCGGATACATCATTAAAACCAAACCGATTGCGATTGGAATATTAACGTTATCTACACTTAATTCATTTAAAGACACAGATGCCTGAGGAAAGAAAACTCCAATCGCTAAACCTAAAGCCATTGCTATAAAAATCCATAGCGTCAGGTTTCGATCTAAAAAGGAAAGCCCTTGTTTAGTCATGTTCTACTCGAAGAAAGAATTGATTAATTTTGCTCAATACACACAAATGACTTATGCACTTATGCTAAGAAAATCTGAATTTTAAAGACGGAAATCTAGGAAGATTAATCACAACACGTTGTCGTGATGAAAGGCTGACCTTGTTGTTTTCCTCTCGTCTCACTCTCGTCATTTTCTATCACCTTTAAAATATCTAAAGCCCAAACAGGTAAATCAGGATTTAAGCTGTAATAGACCCACTGGCCTTTTCTTTCATCCAATAATACGCCATGAGTTCGTAACAAAGCTAAGTGTCTAGAAATTTTCGGTTGGCTCAACTCAAGCTGTTCGGTTAGCTCACAGACACAAATATTTTGTTTATTTAGAACTAATTTAAGAATATTTAACCGAGTTTGGTCAGATAGACATTTAAAGAAATCGACTTGGTTGATCATATCTTCAACAGAATATATTCGTTATTGCAAATATACGGATATCCATATATAAATGCAATATCTTAATTCATCGATAAATTTGTCATGACTGAGCTAGTGAAGATTTACCATAACCCTGCTTGCGGAACCTCACGCAATACATTGGCGCTTATTCGTCATGCAGGAATTGAACCTATCGTTATTGAATATTTGCAAACACCACCAAGTACAGATGAACTAATCCAACTCATTAAGGACTCAAACCTAACTGTACGTGAAGCAATTCGTAAAAATGTTGAACCCTATAAAGATTTAGAGTTAGAACAAGGCCATTGGACTGATGAACAGTTAATTGATTTTATGGTGCAATATCCAATTTTAATTAATCGCCCATTTGTAGTTACACAAAAAGGTACTCGACTTTGCCGCCCTTCTGAGATTGTACTGGACATTTTAGATTCACAAAACTTAGGCTATTTTGCAAAAGAAGATGGTGAAATCATTATTGATGAGCAAGGCCGTCGTATAAAGTAATTGAAGATACTTATTAATATAAAAAGCTAAATGGCATGGCACCGTTTAGCTTTTTTTGAATGAAACGGATTAAAAATAAGATTTGATAAAAGGAAGCAATTGCTCTCCTATTACCATGCCTAATAAACCGACTAATGCAACAAGAGGTGGAGCTGGTGACTTAACATTTAAAACATAATATAAGACACCAACAAGCAATCCTACAGCCAAAGATAACAAGTACATTTTCATCGTACATACCTTAAGGAAACAAGCCATTTAATGAGGCAGGTCCCATACTGGTTTATTTAAAATGCAAAACACGAGCACCCGAGTGCGCCCCAGAAAGATTTTTTGTCCTTATCATTTACAGGAACATCAAGCATCCAAGCGTGGCTGTGTCCATGCATTCCACAGCTGCTAGCACATTCACACAATGCACTTTGTGACTGTAATGATTGATTCGATGGTGCATTACGGTTTTCGGATAAACGCCACTGACCGCCAAAACGTTTTACTGGCGACCATGTTGGAGATGCAGGCGGTAACGGCAGATCATCTTGCTTAAACTCTGCACCTGCATATACCACTTTTCCGCCTAAAACAGTGAGTACAGACTCAATCCACTGGATATCTTCTGCTTCAACTTTAAAGTAGTCATCTGACAGCACAACTAAGTCGGCAAGTTCCCCTGCTGTGAGTGAACCTTTGACATCTTTTTCACCAGAGAACCAAGCTGAACCTTTAGTCCAAAGTTTAAGTGCTGTTTGACGGTCTAATAAATTTTTTTCATCATACAAAGGTAACCCACCAACTGTTTTACCTGTAGTCAGCCAATACAAACACACCCAAGGGTTATAAGATGCAACACGAGTCGCATCCGTTCCCGCACCCACAGGTACACCGAGTTCTAACATTTTCTTGACTGGTGGCGTTGCTTGGGCAGCTTCGGCACCATAGCGTTTTACGAAAATCTCACCTTGATATGCCATACGGTGTTGAATGGCGATACCACCGCCCAACGCACCAATACGTTCGATATTACGCTCAGATACAGTTTCGGCATGGTCAATAATAAATCGAGTTGCAAATGGCTGTTTTGAATTGACGCGCTCAAAGACATTGAGCAAACGATTAATACTTTCATCATAGGTTGCATGAATACGGAATGGCCATTTCTTTTCAGCCAAGTGCTCTACAATAGCTTCGAGTTCACCTTCCATTTTTTCTGGTAAATCTGGACGTGGCTCATAGAAATCTTCAAAGTCACCCGCTGACCACGTCAGGTTCTCACCTGCTCCATTCATTCTAAATAATTCATCACCATCGCCCGGGAATGTCATTTCTGTCCAACGGCGATAATCATCAAGCTCTTGGCCTGCCTTTTGAGCAAATAGGTTATAAGCAATTCGCACTGTCATTTGATTTTGATCGTGCAATTGCTTAATCACATCATAATCTTCAGGATAGTTTTGACCGCCACCACCTGCATCAATTGCTGAAGTAATACCTAATCGGTTTAATTCACGCATGAAATGACGAGTTGAGTTGATTTGGTCTTCAACTGGCAATTTCGGTGCTTTACCTAAGGTCGAATATAAAATCATAGCGGATGGCGTTGCGAGCAACAGTCCTGTTGGCTCACCTTTTTCATCTCTTGCAATCTTGCCACCCGGCGGGTCCGGTGTGTCTTTATTAAAACCTAATACATCAAGGGCAGCTCGGTTGAGCATGGCACTGGCATATAGATGTAAAACGAATACTGGAGTATCTGGCGCAGCTTTATTAATTTCTTCTAAAGTCGGTAAACGCTTTTCGGCAAACTGGAATTCAGTCCAACCGCCTACGACACGAACCCATTGTGGAGCTGGCGTATCGTCTGCTTGTTCCTTGAGTAAGCGTAATGCATCGGCAACGGATGGCACACCTTCCCAGCGCAGCTCCATATTGTAATTGAGGCCCCCACGAATAATATGCAGATGACTGTCATTTAGACCCGGTATAACGCGTCGACCATTTAAGTCTACAACTTTACTTGTTGGAGTTGCGAGTTTCATAACCTCATCAGTTGTACCCGTGTGGACGACTTTACCATCTGCAATCGCAATTGCTTGTACTTCGGGGTTTTGAGGATCTAGTGTTGTGATTTTACCGTTTTTAAGTATGAGGTTTATTTCGGTCATTCTGAACTCCATTCTTGTGAATTATCGTTCTAAAAAAATAAAGATATATCTGTATTAATATCACTTAAATATTGAATACTAGACATACCTTTATCTAAATCAGTACTGTTTTATTTTGCAGGAACGGGTGCAAGTACTTCATGTTTTGATGTTGTACGCTCAGGTGCCTTATGTACCATCGTATAGGCATAGTCCACACCCATACCGTAAGCACCAGAATGCTCACGTACAATCGCCATAACTGCATCGTATGTATCACGGTGTGCCCAATCACGCTGCCATTCGAGTAATACTTGTTGCCAAGTTACTGGAACCACACCTGCCTGAATCATGCGCTGCATGGCGTAGTCATGTGCTTCTTTCGATGTACCGCCTGAAGCATCTGCGACCATATAAATCTCATAATTGCCTTCAAGCATGGCGCCAAAAGCAAAGGTGTTATTGCACACTTCAGTCCACAAACCTGAAACAATCACTTTTTTACGATTATTTCTTGCAAGCGAATCCCGTACTTTTTGATCATCCCATGAATTCATTGAAGTACGTTCTAGTAAAGGAGCATCTGGAAATACATCTAAAAGTTCTGGGTAGGTATGACCAGAGAAGCTTTCAGTTTCAACCGTGGTAATGGTGACAGGAATATTGAATGTTTTAGCTGCTTTTGCTAACCCTACAGTATTATTCTTTAATACTTGGCGATCTATTGACTGTACCCCAAAAGCCATTTGCGGCTGGTGATCAATAAAAATAACCTGACAATTGGTTGGTGATAGTTGTTCTAAAAGTGATTTATTCACGTCTAAACTCCATTATTCATTATATAAGGCTTTTAAAATTGCCTACTGGTTATTATCAAAACAAATAAAAATGTAAAAACATAGACAGCAAAACAGCTCGAATCTGTATCCTGTATGGATACAATCAAATCAATGATTGCTTTTTAATTTTTATAGTTTAATCATGGATATATATTTTTTAATTTTTAGTTATCCATGGATCGATTAGACTGTATTTCCACTTTTGTAAGTGTCGTAGAACATGGGAATTTTAGTAGCGCAGCTAGAGCACTCGATATTTCTCGTGATTTGGTAGCCAAACGTGTTTGCTACCTCGAAAATGATTTAAAAACAACGCTATTAAATCGAACAACCAGACAAATGAATCTGACCAGTTGTGGGGAAAAATTTTACCAACATTGCAAGGTTATATTGAGTGAATTTGAATGGGCAACTTACGAGATTAGCTATAACCAGCAATATCCCGAAGGCGAACTCAAGCTCAATACGCCCATGTCTTTTAGCAACATCTTCCTTCAACATATCATTTCAGACTTTATTGAGAAATATCCCAGTATTAAAATTGATTTGTTTATGACAGATCAGCTATTAGATGTGAATCAACACAAATTTGATCTGACCATACGCTTAGATGGATCTGCGCCAAGTTTGGCAAATAGTAAAATTTTAAATACCTATCAACGTTATTTATATGCAACACCTGAATATTTCAATCAACATGGATTACCTACTTCTTTAGAAGAACTTAAAGAACATAAGTTTCTAATTTACTATCAAGATAGCCGACATAAAAAATTGATTTTTCAAAAAGATCAGAAAGAAGTGTCTTTTAATTGTTTCCCTGTGATGACGTGTAATAATGGTGAACTATTATTGGATATGTGTTTAAAAGATCACGGTATTGTTTTTCTTCCAGAGTTTATTGCAGAACCTTATTACAAAGAGGGTAAGTTACAGAAATGTTTGGAGGACTACACCAGTCAGCCGCTTCACCTATATGTCACATGGCCAAACCGTAAGATTCTATCGAAGAAAGTAAAACTATTTATTGATTTTTTAACACGTCAAATCATTCCCATAAAATAACCAATCCGGGCCTTTTCTATAGGAATTGGCCCAGATTTTTAATTAGTTTGAGGTGTTTCAATTTTCTTATTTTTAAATAAATTTATTAAATTTTGCTCGGCAGATACTGTACTGTTTTCTTCAATAAATGTCGTCGCGTAGTGTTCTAAATGTTCTTCCATCAATTGAGTTGCTCGTTTTTCATCACCTTGTTCAATGGCATCTAAAATTGCACGGTGTTCATCTGCCGAACAATTATTATGTTTTGGAATTTCATACAATCCAATTAATAACGAAGTCCTCGCAATAAGCGTCTGCAAATAACTGGACATGATCGAATTTTGATTAGCTTCAATCAGCTTTAAATGAAATTGACCTGATAGCTTAATCCACTCGGCCCAATTTCCAGCTAAACGCTCATCCGACTCTTGTTCTACTAAAGTCCGAAGCTCACTAAAATCTAGGTGATGAGACTTTTGTGCTAGTTTTTTTACAGTGGCGATTTCAAGCATGCTGCGTGCTTCAAAGACTTCTTTTGTTTCATTTGCACTATGTTTTGCGATGAGTGCCCCACGATTGGGCTGAATTTCAATAACCTTATCATGTGCAAGTTTAACGAAAACACGTCTTAACACTCCTCGCGTTACACCAAATGCTTCACATAAAGGTGCTTCAACTAAACGTGCGCCCGGAGCGAGTTGTCGATTTAAAATAGCATCTACAATTGCGTTATATATATGGTCATCAATTTCATCATTGCTCATTTCTACGGCTTTTTTTGGTGCATTCGATGACATTGATTTCTCCATTTTTATTAATGTCTCCTCTTTTTAGAACTTCATCTATTTTGAATAGTGTAAGTTTAACTTAAGCGTTTGGAAATATTTCTCTCATTTTCACACTATCTATGCTGAGCTGAATAATTCAATATTAAATCTATAAATACCCACTTATATACCTAAATTTATTTGCTTTTTATAAAAAATTAAGCACGTCTCCGTTTATAAATCTCTCTCTTTATATTCAAAAATCATATCAAGCGAAATCACTCATCAATACTACATCTCAAGTTTGGCATAACTTTTGCTCAATAAATTGTGCACAATCCAAATATTACATTGTGCACAATTTTAATTTCATTCTTTTAGTCAGTATTTCAAGCTGCTGAAGAACGTGCCCGCCCAACATAGGGAAGTGAGTGTTCAAGATGAATAATACCGAAGCGATAATTAAACCTTCTTATAATGCAAAACTAACAAATCAAGACTTAGCTCCTTTAAAAAAGCAAACTTGGGGCGCTTATAATATTTTTGCCTTCTGGATGTCGGATGTTCATAGCGTCGGCGGTTATGTCATGGCTGGGAGCCTTTTTGCACTCGGGCTGAACAGCTGGCAGGTACTTCTATCTTTACTCATCGGCATTGCCATAGTTCAGTTTTTTACAAATCTAATTGCCAAGTCTAGCCAACAAACAGGCACGCCCTATCCTGTGATTTGTCGTGCCACTTTCGGTGTGCTTGGTGCAAATATTCCTGCCGTTATCCGTGGTCTTATTGCTGTCGCATGGTATGGCATTCAAACATATTTGGCCTCAAGTGCATTCTTATTGGTCATTTTAAAGTTCTCTCCAGAATGGTCAGTCTATGCTGATGTTTCAACTTACGGCTTTCTTGGGCTTTCCTATTTAGGATGGGTTGGCTTCATGCTGCTTTGGCTACTACAAGCGATTGTTTTTTGGTCTGGCATGGACAGCATACGTAAATTTATTGACTGGGCAGGTCCGGCTGTCTACGTTGTGATGTTTGCAATGGCAGTCTGGCTGATCTGGAAAGCTGGCTGGCAGAATATTGATTTAAATTTAAGTGGGGTTCAATACGACGGTTTTGCAGTTGTACCAGTCATGATTGGTGCTATTGCGCTCGTTGTCTCATATTTTTCAGGACCGATGCTGAATTTTGGCGACTTCTCTCGTTATGGTAAAAGCTTTAACGCGATTAAAATGGGGAACTTTCTTGGCTTACCAATTAACTTCTTAGGCTTTTCTTTACTTACTGTGGTGTGTATTGCGGCAACGCTTCCAGTATATGGAAAACTTATTACAGACCCTGTCGAGATGGTTGGAAAACTGGATAACACATTTGTAGTCATTTTAGGTAGTTTGACCTTAATGATTGCCACTATCGGAATTAATATTGTTGCTAACTTTGTTTCACCTGCATTTGATTTTTCCAACGTTTCACCGAGCAAAATTAGCTGGCGTATGGGTGGAATGATTGCAGCAGTAGGTTCAATTTTCATTACCCCATGGAATTTGTTTAATAACCCTCAAGTGATCCATTACACCATTGATATTTTAGGTGCATTTATCGGTCCACTTTTTGGTGTATTGCTCGCCGATTTTTACCTCGTTAAAAAACAAAAAATCGTGGTAGATGATTTATATACTTTAGATACTCAAGGCTCGTATTGGTACAAAAATGGTTATAACCACTCTGCCTTTTATGCGTTAATTCCAGCTTCATTAATTCCTATTCTCTGCGTACTTTTACCACAACTGTCTGGGCTGGCTAATTTCACATGGTTTATTGGGATGGGATTCGGTTTTGTCATTTACCGATTTCTTAACCAACCGCTTGCCCATGCTAAATCAGCAATGACTAAGGTAAAAGCACAATGAAAATTAAAATTATTAATCCTAATACCACCCAAAGCATGACTGACAAAATTGCTGCATCAGCAAAGATAGTCGCAAATTCTGATACTCAAATTATTGCTGTGAGTCCTCAAATGGGCCCTGCAACAATTGAAAGTTATTATGATGAAGCCCTAAGTGCCGTAGGTGTGCTAGAGGAAATTCGCCAAGGTGAACTTCTAGATGTAGATGCTTATGTTATTGCCTGTTTTGGTGATCCTGCGCTTTATGCCGCACGTGAAATCAGTTCGGCACCTGTGATTGGGATTGCCGAAGCAGCTATGCGAACTGCAAGTTATGTAAGTACTGGTTTTAGTGTGGTCACGACCTTACAACGCACAGTGAATATGAGTTGGCATCTGGCTCATCGCTACGGGGCTACACCATTTTGCAAAAATGTTCGAGCTTGTGACATTGCAGTTGAAGAGTTGGAGCTTCCTGACTCAGATGCTTATCGAACAATACGAGATGAGTGCAAAAAAGTACTCACAGAAGATAAAAGCGATGCGATTGTTTTGGGCTGTGCAGGTATGAGTGATTTATGCCTAAAACTACAAAACGAATTGGGAGTGATTGTTATTGACGGCGTTGCAGCAGCAGTTAAACAAGTTGAAATGTTAGTTCAGTTAAATTTAAAAACCAGCAAAGTTGGTGATTGGGCCTCACCTCCTGTAAAAAATTACACAGGCATATTGTCAGGATTTGGAATGCACTAAAGAGTTAATATTTCAATTCCAACTCAAAACGCTGCGTTGGAATTGAAACAAAGAATAATTAAAGGAATTAAGCCTCTGCTAACACTGGTTGTTGTTCTTCTTTATAAAATGGCACATCGCCATTAATAGTTGCGCGGTGCATAATTCGATGGGCGTCGCCATAATCAAATAATGCTTTATGTTGTGTGCAACGGTTATCCCAAATCGCGACGTCACCGTCTTGCCATTTCCAGCGTAAATGAAATTGCTCTTGGGTCGCATGTTCAAACAAGAAGTTAAGTAATTGCTCACTTTCTTGCTCGGGTAACTCATTAATGTGTGTGGTAAAACCCTCGCTTACAAATAACAAAGGCTCACCTGTAACCGGATGAGTACGTACCACTGGGTGAACCACTGGTGGGTTACGCTTAAAGGTTTGTAAAAGCTTTTCACGCTCTTCTTCGTTATGGGCAAAACGCTCAAGTGGAAAAGACTTACGAATATCGTGTGTTGCAGTTAAGCCACGCAATTTTTGCTGTAACTCAAGCGGAAGCCCTTTAAAAGCTGCTGTATTACTCGACCACAACGTGTCACCGCCTACAGGTGGAATTTTAATGGCTTGCAACACACAACCTAAAGGTGGAGTTTTACTAAAAGTCACGTCTGTGTGCCAAAGTTCATTGTCACGCAAATCTTGTTTCCAACTGTCGAGTACCATCACCTCAGGTACATCTTCAATTGAAGGATAAATCGGGTGCACATGCAACGTGCCAAAACTACGGGCCAAGTCTGCTTGTGCTTGCGGAGCTAATTGTTGCTTTCGAAAAAAAATGACTTGATGATCAAGCAAAGCCTGCTGGATTTGTTGCGTTGTCTGTTCATTTAACGCATTCAAATCAATATCGTGAATAATTGCGCCAATGGTAGGCTTGATCACTTCTATATTTAAGTTTGCTACTACTGTATTCATCTTCTTTACTACAACTGCTGACCATACCAAGGAGAAAACTGTTTTTGTAACCAACGTAAAAACAGCTCAAAACTAACTGCGACAATCGCAATCACAATAATGCCCAGAATCACCATATCGGTAATTAAGAACTGTGCTGCCGATTGCACCATAAAACCAATACCACGGTCCGCTGCAACCAACTCAGCTGCAACTAATGTTGACCAGCCCACCCCAAGACCAATACGAATACCGGTAATAATATGAGGCAAAGCCGTTGGTAAAATGACATGCCAAAAGACTTGTGACTGGCTTGCCCCTAATGACAATGCCGCACGTTCACGATTAAGCTGATGGCTTAACACACCATGCGCACTACTAATAATGACAGGTGCCAAAATCGAGAAGAAAATCAAAAGTACTTTTGTGGTCTCGCCAATACCGAACCAAATAACAAGTAAAGGCAAATAAGCTAACGGCGGAATTGGACGTAATAATTCAACCAAAGGATCTAGAACAGCACGAACCCATTTGTTCAGCCCCATCCACAAACCCAGCGGAACACCAATCACCACGGCAGCAATCAAAGCTAAAAATACACGAGAAATGCTGGCTGCCAAATGTTGCCACAAAGTTGCTTTCATAAAGCCTTCTTGGCTGACCGATATAAATTTTTGCCAGACTGCCTGTGGACTCGGTAAAAACAGTTCAGGTACAACATGCAAAGCAGTAATGAGGAACCAGAGTGCAACTACACTTCCCACACTGATTATGCTGACCGCCAAAGTACGATGCTTCTCAAAAAATGATGATAGAAATGAAGCATTTTCTGTTTGCACATTTAACTCAGGTTTAAGCTCTGCTTTGTCATATTCATAGACGTTATCTTTAGTGTTCATGTAGGTAACGCCTCCTTACCGCTTTGTTTTTGTGCCCTTAAACTTTCAAATAGCTGTTCTCTGAGCTGAATAAATTGAGAATCCGATTTAATTGAGCGAATAGACTCACCCTGACGGTACCGTTGGGCAAAATCGAGGTGTAGAGTTTCTACAATCTTGCCTGGATGCGCTGTCATTAGTACCAGCTGATTGCTGAGTAATAATGCTTCTTCAATGTCATGAGTAATCAAAAAGAAGCTTTTATTTTGTTGAATCCATAAATCGAGCACTAACTGCTGCATGTTTTCACGCGTAAAAGCATCTAATGCGGCAAAAGGTTCATCTAATAAAATAAACGGCGCGTGACTGATCAAAGCTCTGGCAATACCAACACGTTGTTTCATACCACCGGAAAGTTCCCAGATATTGGCTTTTTCAACGTGACTTAAACCCACAATTTTTAAAATTGCGTTTACTTGTGCTTCGATCTCTGCACGCTTTAAACCTTTTAACTGCAAAGCGAAGCCAACATTATCTGCAACATTCAACCAAGGAAGTAAGGCGTGATCTTGAAATACAACAGCACGAGTTACATCTGGTCCAGTTACGACTTCATGATTTACAAGCACATCACCAGAACTCGGCTTTTGAAACCCTGCCAAGATATTAAGCAAAGTTGTTTTGCCACAACCCGACTCACCTAAAATCACCGTTAAAGAACCTTCTTCAATGGTTAGGTTAATGTCTTGTAAAACTGGCTTTTGCTGTTTAGGAAAAGTCAGATGAATATGTTTGGCTTCAAGTACACTCATGACAACTCCTTAAGGCTGCAAAAATGAAGAATTCACATTGCCTTTATAATCGGCTTTAAGTTGATCGACTTTGCCCTGACCTTTTAAGAATTTCGCTGTATCAAAAATATTTTGCGCAAATTCACCATCTAACGTTTGTTTTTGCTGAGCGTGGTCAAGGTAAATATTTCCACTTAATAAAAGCGGGATATCTTTTGCATCGGAACCTGTGAGCTGCGCAATTTTTTGCACGTTATCAGCATCTTTAACGTAAGCGGCTGGGTCTTGGTTATATTTTTCGAGTTGCTCAAGTGTGGTTTGGACAAAAGCTTTCAAAAAGTCAGGATTTTTCTCTGCAAAGTCTTTACGTACAACCCATAAGTCATAAGTTGGAGCACCCCATTCACCGACTTGTTTTGAGTCGGTTAAAACCGTACCAGATGCTTTGGCTTTACTTAAAGCAGGTTCCCACACATAGGCAGCATCAATATCACCACGTTCCCAAGCAGCTGAAATTTCAGGTGGACGCAAGTTAATAATTTTTACTTTGTCTTCTGGAATGTTCCAATGTTTAAGTGCAGACAAAAGGCTGTAATGGGTTGTCGAAACAAACGGTACAGCAATGGTTTTGCCAATTAAATCTTGAGGAGTTTTAATGCCTGATTTATTACTCACCACGAGTGCTTCAGATGCACCAAGTTTTGAAGTAATTAAGAATACTTCAATCGGTAAATTACGGCTTGCCGCGGCAGCAAGTGGGCTTGAACCAATATTACCAAGTACCACATCACCTGAAGCCAGAGCATTGACAACATCTGAACCCGCATCAAATTTTTTCCATTGAATAGTACGTTGACTATGTTTTTCATAGTCTCCATTCGCCTGTGCAACTTTGCTTGGGTCAACCCCAGTTTGATAAGCAATCACAACAGGTTTGTTGTCACGAACTGAAGCACTTGTATTATTGTCTTTTTTATTTTGCCATACGATAAATGCAACAATTGCGACTATAACAATTGCCGTGATAATCAACGGTTTGGTCTTCGTGCTCATAATTTCATGATCTTTCAATAATATAAGCTCATGGTATGCAGCTGGCCTTATAATGAAAAATAAAAAAATATGAGTTGCTTATCTGGTTTTTATAAATAACTTTTCTTCATAAGTTTTTATCTTTTGGTAAAAAGCAAATTTCAAGCAAACTTACAGATTAGTGGTAAAATTAAATTACTTATATATCAATAATTAAAAACGATATTCCCAAATCATATGATTAGAAGACCCTGACATCCCCCTTTTAATTATTTTATCCTACTCATATTTCATCATTTTTATTTTTGTCTCTATACCCAGATTTTTGCATCTAATTAATTTTCGAGATTTTTTATAACGGTCAGATTTTTATTATCTTTTTATCTTAAAACTTCTGCAAATATTGAGATTTGGACAAATCTTTTTCTGGTTTATACATGACGCAAATTTACTTTTTATTTTTAAGAGGAGAAAAATTCTTTTGTTTAAGCATTCTCAAATTTTGACAAAAACATTAATTACAACGTCTTTGCTTACATTCAGCCTCTCAAGTCATGCAGCGCTTACCTTTGGCAATGTTGAAGAAGGTGAACTTAAAGTAAGTGGTACTGTTCGGGCTAAATATATTTATGATTTTGACTCTGAACCCTCTACCAGTAAATTTTCTTTTAATGACGCGGTCTTATGGCTAGATTACAACTCCCCTAAATGGATTGGCCGCCTAGATTATCGGGTTTATGAATATTACGGGCATTTAGGAGATGCCAATTGGCTTACCGATGCGTGGTTAGGTTATAAAATTAATGACAACAGTAAAATTATTGCTGGCTTAAACCCAGTTCCTTTTGGCTTGGGCCGCTTTTGGGGAAATACTTATTATTTAGGCATTGCCAATAGTGCAGGTTGGGAAGATGTACATAACCTTGGGGTGAAATATGATTTCAATGATGGAATCAATGAAGCACAACTCGCCTTTTATCCTACCGATGGTGGCACTTATAGAGGTAAAAGCAAAGACTCGAGTCGATTTAGTATCAACCCTGTCAATGCAGATGACTCAGTATCACAAGGTACCAGTACCAAAGAAAAGAACTCAATTGTTGTTCGCGGTGCTCATACCTTTAAGAATATCTTAGGCCAAGAAAATTTCTCTACTCAACTTGGCGCCTCCGCATGGTATTCCACCATTGAAAATAAACGTTCAGGGCAAGATGGCGATCGCCAAGTTTATTCGGTTTTTAGCAATACCAATTACAACCAATGGAATTTACAGCTTTTGGCTGGTTATCAAGACATTGATAATGCCGACACTGAATATAAAGATCATCTGACTTTGGGCGGTTTCGATTATTCATTTAACTCGGCAACCAAAGGTCAGATTTATTCAGCCGAGCTCAGCTATTTATTTCCTCAGCAGTTTGGCCCAATTACCTCTGTTCGTCCGTACTTGAACTATAGTTCTTATCGAAAAGAGCAAGATGGCTTTAAAGACTCCACCCGTTTTATTCCCGGCATTGCGTTTAACTATCAAAAATTGACAGTACAAGCCGAGTTGCTGATGGGTAAACACGATCCATATCTAGGAGACAGTGAAGGTCTTGCGGCTGGCGGAAGCAATGATAAATGGAACAAAAAAGCATTTGTAATTTTTGCTTATTACTTCTAATTCTTAAAACAAAGGCCAACAGATGTTGGCCTTTGTTTTTATCTAGATATTTATTTTTACTCTAGTCGATTACTGGTGAATTATTGAGAGGAAGTTCTGCTTTATCTTCATCGACAACATCGACATCTTGAGCGGTAGGCTCAAACTTAATTAGTAGTCCAATCACAATTAAAGGAATAAACGCAAAGATAGAAATAATCAGGTAAACATCTGTTTTATATCCCGCCATCCAGATCGGTAAAACAAACAAAGCAATGGCTTGAGCAACACCTGTTACCGCACGGTTAAAGCCAACCCCAACACCACGAATCGAAGCTGGATAAGCCATAGTTGGATAAACCATCATTTGTGCCCCAGGCCCAAAACCTTCAGCAAAAAGCCACAAACCCAGCATGCCAATTGCTGTGTAAAGTAAAAAGCTATTACCGGGTTCACCAATTAATGCTAACGCAATGAGGGCTATAAACTGGAATAAAAAGCCTGTAAGCAACACATGACGAGATTTAAATCTGCTGGCAACAAATACACCTAACAGCCCGCCCGTAAATGCAAACAGCAAATTGAGTCCGAGTGTGGTAGTAATGGTCGTCAAGACATCGGTATGAAAGAAACGCGTTAAAATAGAAGGTAAAAAGAAGGCAATGGTCGTGTACTGAAATGCCACCGAAATGTGAATCACAATGGCCACAATAGTTCTTGGCAAATAGGTTTTATTAAATAAAACCGCAAACCCCTCGCGCTTTTTCTTTTCAGCAGTTCTTTCTACTTTTTCAACTGTAGCGACTGCATTAATTGCATAGGATTCTTGTAGAACTCGAGCTGCCCCCTTTAAATCGCCTTGGTTTGCAAGCCAGATTGGTGATTCAGTTAAATATTTACCGCGAATAAAAATAATGAGTAACGCTGGCACTGCTCCGAAAATTAAAGATGCTCGCCATAACCAGTTGCTATGCTCTGGTGGTAAAAGAAAATAAAGCGCCAAAACTAGGCCAAAACACACCGAAGAAGCGGCATACCACATTGGGCACCATGCGGCTAAACGCGCTGCCTTATTGCTACTACCGTTAAATTTGGAAAACTCAGATAAGTATGACATTGCCACAGGCAAATCAATACCAACACTAATTCCCATAATAAATCTGGCTAAAATCAAAACCCATACATTCGGTGCAAAGCCTGCAACAATTGCCGCAATAACAAACAGCACCATGTCCGCCATGAAGACCCGATAACGGCCAATTTTATCTGTCAGCCAACCACCAATCAGGTTACCCACAATGGTTCCGCAGACAATTGCTGAAGCCACCACACCAGTCATGACAGGGCTTAAGGAAAACTCTGAGATGACTTGCTCAATACCGAAAGAGAGCGTTGTTAGATCATAGGCATCAATAAACACCCCAATTAGTGCCAACCAAATAACTTTATTCGATTTACCCTTCCCTGCAAATTTGGAAATTAATTGTGAAACATCATCAGGAGATTTAATTTCATAACGATGGTTATGATCGAGTTCTTGTGTGCTCACTTAATAATTCCTGTATTTTAATCACAGAAACAAAATAATGATTATTCACACCATACAAAAACAAATTAATCTGATGTTTTAATCTAAATTATAGAATTATCTTTTCATTATTAACTCAGCAATAAAATCGATATAAAAAGACAAAATAAAAGCTGGCATTTAACCAGCTATTTATTTAAAGACTTTCCAAAATATTTAACTAGCCTCAGCAAGTTTTAACTCTTTTAGATTACGATATTTTGCACCTCGGTGATTTTCAGGCAAATATGGCCCAGCACCAAATAGTTTTTCTCTTAATGTTCCTTGTGCATATGAGGTTTGATATACCCCACGTTTTTGCAACTCTGGCACAATAAACTCAACTACATCGGCAAAGGTTTGATGCGCCAAAATGTAGGCTAAGTTAAAACCATCGACATCGGTATCTTCAACCCATTGCTGTAGAGCATCCGAAACGGTTTCTGCCGAACCTACAAGTACAGGTCCATTACCACCTAAGCTGTTCCAGTTTGCAATTTCTTCAATGGTCCAGACACGTTCCGGATCTGCATTTACATAAGAATCTAATAAAGATTGAATCGCGTTGGTTTGAATATATTCAACTTTATCGGTGGGTTGATATTGTGAAAAATCCACACCCGACCAGCCTGACAGCAATGTTAAAGCGCCATCATAGCTTCCATAGCTTTGATATTCTTTAAACTTAGCCTGTGCTTTTGCATCGGTTTCATCAGTGACAATCGACAAAAGTGCATAAATTTTAACTGAGTACGGGTCGCGGCCTTCTTGAACCAACTTTTGACGAATACCCTGTACCACTTTTTTAGTGGCAATTTTAGACGGCGCCGCAATAAATACACACTCAGCATTTTGACTGGCAAACTTCTGCCCGCGTGAAGATGCGCCTGCTTGGTAAAGTACTGGCGTTCGCTGTGGTGATGGTTCACAAATATGGATGCCCGGTACAGTGAAGTATTTACCCTCATGCTGAATTGGATGCACTTTTTTATGGTCAGCAAAGATACCATTTTCACGGTCGCGAAGTACTGAGCCTTCTTCCCAAGAACCTTCCCAAAGTTTGTAAAGGACTTCTAAATACTCATCAGCAATATCATAACGATTATCATGGTTAACCTGAGTTTTTAAACCCAAGTTTTTTGAACCGCTTTCCAAATAAGACGTCACGATATTCCAACCAACTCGCCCTTTGGTTAAATGGTCTAGCGTACTAATACGTCTAGCGAAAGGATAAGGATGTTCAAAGGAAATAGAGGTCGTGACACCAAAGCCCAAATGCTTTGTGACTGCGGCCATCGCTGGTACAATCTGTAGTGGATCATTGACCGGAACTTGAACTGCACCTGTTAAGGCATGTTCAGCACTTTGATGATAAACGTCATAAATACCAAGCACATCTGCAATAAAAATACCGTCAAAAAAACCACGCTCAAGAATTTGGGCTAAATCCGTCCAATATTCTAAATCTTTATATTCAACAGATCGATCTTGAGGATGTCGCCATAATCCAGGAGATTGATGGGCTATACAATTCATTTCAAAAGCGTTAAAACTAATTCTCTTAGTCATAAAATATCAACCAGCATTTTATTTAATTTTATACTAAAGCAATTTTTATATTTTCTTTATAATATATACCCCAAACAAAATATGATTTTATTCTAATAGTTTTTTTATAATTTATTTTAAAAAATATAAATAACGTTAAGCCGCTAAAAATAGCAGCTTAACATCTAAAACTATAATTTATTGTTTAGAAACTTCACCAATACGCCATTGATAAGGTGGTAATGTGCCGTTTACACTAAAATCACCAATAATTCGATTTTTAAATACTCTCGGGTTATGTGAAGCTAAAGTTCGTACGTTACGCCAGTATCGATCTAGGCCTAAATCTTTGTCAGTTGCAGAAGCACCTAAAGCGTCAAATAAAATCGTAGAAGCATTTAAAATTAGATCGGTAATGACCGTTTGAGACTGTGCACTTTCAAGCTCGGCAAGTGCATTTTGCTCTTCTTCAAGCTGCTCATTATTTTTAAATGCAGTTAAGTAAGCACGTTGTAAGCTTTGTGCAACTTTTTCAACAATCGCTCCTGCACTATAAGCCGCGCCACGAATTTGTCCTACTACTTGTAAAATTTGCGGATCCTGTTTTACAAATTGGGCATTCGCATGCGTATAGTTTCGGGTACGTTTAGCAACAGCTTGAGAAACCTCATAGGTTGCGGCACGCCCTAAACCTGTAATGATTGCCAGTTGGACCAGTTGATAGTAAGCAGCCGAATATTTAAAACGGTCATCGTCAGGTAAAATTTCAGTTTCATCGACCACTACATCATGGAAATATGCCGTACCACTTGCAGTAAGCTGCTGTCCAAAGCCATTCCAGTCATCGACAATTTCGACACCTTCATCTTCACGGCGAACAACAACTGAGCCAGACTCTCCTTTTAAATCTGTTACCCCAACATCCACCCAGTCTGCATATAGGCTCCCTGTGGTGTAGTATTTTTTGCCTTTAACGCGAATTTTTCCGTCACTATCTCGATATAAGTGCGTTTCAAACTGATCGATTGACTCTTTCCCGCCTTCAGACCATGCACTACCCACTGTTTCCCCATTGGCAATTCGGCTAAGCCAACGCTGTTGAAACGTTTTGTCTTTACTTACCAACACATCTTCAGTAAAACCAAAATGCACACGCAAAGCTTGCGGTAAGTTTGAGTCGGCCTCTGCAAGTTCAATGAGCAATGCAAATAGTTCAGGAATAGTTGCATCAAAACCACCATGAGCTTTAGGAAGTCTTAACCGTGTAAAACCAATATCCTTAAGCCATTGAAGTTGTTCATAGGGCAAAATATGCTGCTGCTCACGGATTAAAGCCCCTTCTTTAATACGGGCAAAAGTCGGTCTGAAGTTACTTGCCAATTCATCATACCGTTCAGAAGGTCCTTCACCCCATACCCGCGAAATGATTGAAGCCTGACTCAGTGCAGCGTGAGTTAATGAACCGAGATGATGCTCAAAATTTAAATTTGTCATGTAAGTAAAACCAATATTGCTTTGCTTTTACCATAAAATATTTATTTCACATGAAAACGATTATTTTTTTATAACAGTATTCAATCTTGATATAACACCAACCAAAAGCATGGCATTGCTAAGTAATTTGTTTTTTGTGAAGACTATGCTGACTTTGCAATAAGGTTTGCATATATTCTGAATAAACAGAAAGTTTTTCGAAAATATGCTCTGAGTAAAACATATCATCAATTAAGTGTGTCATTTGATTGACAGTAAAGGTATCGCATAGGCCGACCAGTGCTGCATTCATTTGAGCAAACAGAGCGCATAATTGAACATACACTTCATCTTTATTTTTAAATAATAATTTACGCATATCCAACTGATCCAAGTCTTTTAGACCCTCATATTTTACGACTTTTACCCAATGAATTTTTATTTTTAAGAACTGTTCAAGTTGCTTTAACGCTTCTACATCAAGCTCTAAATGGGTAATTAAAAAAACTGTAGAGATATCACTTCGACATAATGCTTTAATTAAATTTAAATAAATAAATTCAGCTTCTCCCATCTCTATTAATTCTAAATCTAGATATATTTTTAGGCTTTCTAAAACTTCGTCTACCTTAAATACGACCTTCTTGTCAGCTTGATAGTATTTATTAAGGATAGTTAGCACAGGTGGAGTCGCCGGTGTTGTATAAATGGCTGCTTTGTTTAAGTTCGCAAAAATAAATGGCGAGAATAGATAAGCCAAACTACTTTGATGTGGCTCAATGTGAGACTGAATTAAATACACGGTTTGAGTTTTAGAAAAATCCCTGAGTACTTTCGCTCTAAGTAAGGTTGCTTCAAGGTTCACATACGTCTGTTCCAACTGATCTATTACCAAGGTGGAAATAGACTGATTTTTAATAATTTTATGAATAATGTTCAGTTGAGAAGTGATAAACATTTTTTAACATCCAAGCTATTTTAGAAGCGCTACACTTACACTTAGGTCTTTAAGAAACACGCAACAACCAGGCCCTACACGAAACAACAATGGAACAAAAAAGAAGAACACTATCATGTACTTATATAAAATCTAAAACAGCGTTCACATTATGTCTTGAAAGTTGATTTAGGTTGGCGTAAATCCTGTTCATTTTTATTTTGAACTTTAGAGGACTGGTTATATAGCTACAGATGATTGAAAAAAAACTATAGCACGCCATCAAAACACGGTTTAACTGTTATAGTTTTATAAAAAATTTCTGTATCTACATATACAAATACAGTGAGTGCATGATTAAGAAAACTTCTTAAGGTAGGTAGTTTTCATGAAACGATCTATTGCATATCGCCAGATATTTCTTCAATGTTTCAATGCAACATGTATTTTTACAAATGCAACATCAAGCCTAAACTTTGTTAACAGATTGAGAACAATCAATCGTTCTATTCTCTTGAAATATCAAGCAATTATGTTGATTTACCCTGTTGGCACTTTACTTGCTAAGAACATTTATCACAGAAGTAAGCCTAATTGCCAAAGTACTTTTTTGCCTGAAATTAAGTATTTAAATCATTTAATCATCATCAGCTAGTTCACAGGGGGAAAGTTTATGAGCCTCGGTCTAACCGCTTTAGAATTAGCACGAATACAATTTGCTTTTACAGTATCCTTCCATATTATTTTTCCGGCCACCTCTATTGGACTTGCCTGTTTTTTGGCAGTTTTAGAATGGAAATGGTTAAGAACGCAAAACCCTATCTATAAAGATCTATTTAAATACTGGATTAAGATCTTTGCCGTTGCGTTTGGTATGGGAGTTGTTTCCGGTGTCGTGATGAGCTATCAGTTTGGTACCAACTGGAGTGAGTTTTCACGAGTAGCAGGAAGCATTACTGGTCCTTTACTTACCTATGAAGTCTTGAGTGCCTTCTTCTTAGAAGCGGGTTTCTTAGGAATCATGCTGTTTGGTTGGGGTCGTGTTGGTCCTAGAGCCCATTTCTTTGCAACGCTTATGGTTGCCATCGGAACATGTATTTCGATGTTCTGGATTTTATCGTCCAATAGCTGGATGCAAACGCCGCAAGGTTTTGCCATCGAAAATGGCATTATTGTGCCAAAAGACTGGCTAGCTATTGTCTTCAACCCGTCCTTCCCTTACCGCTTTGCACATATGGGTGCTGCTGCCTTCTTGGTTTCATCTTTATTGGTGGTCGGAACATCTGCTTGGCACTTGGTGAAAGGCCGTCGTGATGAATTGGTGAAAAAATCATTCTCGATGGGTTTATGGATGGTGCTTGTGACTTCTTGTTTACAAGTGGTGATTGGTGATAACCACGGTTTAAATACTCGTGAGCATCAACCTGCCAAACTTGCTGCTATGGAAGGCCACTGGGAAACCAATCACAATGAGCCTATGCCACTACTGTTATTTGCCATTCCGGATATGAAAGAAGAACGAAATCACTTTGAAGTGGGCGTTCCATATTTGGGTAGCTTAATTTTGACTCACAGTTTAGATGGGCAAGTGACTGGCTTAAAAGAATTCGCACCTGAAGACCGTCCAAACTCGACCATTATTTTCTGGAGTTTCCGTGTCATGGTGGGTCTTGGCGTCCTTATGGTCACCTTATCACTCATTGCTCTTTGGTTACGTAAAAGAGGAAAACTCTATGAAACATCATGGTTTCATAAATTTGCTGTAGTGATGGGGCCTGCAGGTTATGTGGCAATGCTGGCTGGGTGGATTACTACCGAAGTAGGCCGTCAACCTTGGGTGGTATATGGCATTATGCGAACCAAAGATGGTTTATCGCATACTGTTTCGGCAGATCAGGTGGGCCTAAGTCTCTTTATTTTTGTGGTGGTTTACACCATCGTTTTTGGTAGTGGAATTTACTACACCTTAAAACTCATTAATAAAGGCCCTGTATTTATCGACACGCCAAATATGGAAGCAGGCGGCGTAGGACACTTTAAAACACCGATGCGTCCACTTAGTGCAGTTGATGAAAATATTGACAGCAAACAAAACTCTGGGGAGAACCGTCATGATTGATCTTTCTTTAATATGGGTCGGTATTATCGGTTTAGGTGTTTTAATTTACGTGGTCATGGATGGCTTTGACTTAGGAATCGGGATTATGTTCCCCTTCATTAAGAATAGCCAAGAACGTGACGTGATGATGAATACCGTCGCTCCTGTCTGGGATGGTAATGAAACCTGGATGGTACTTGGGGGTGCTGGCCTGTATGCAGCCTTCCCGCTGGTCTATTCAACGGTTTTATCTGCGCTCTACCTGCCTATTATTTTCATGGTGATTGCCTTGATTTTCCGTGGGGTTGCTTTTGAATTCCGTTTTAAAGCTCATCGAACCAAACACCTTTGGGACTTAGCTTTTATTTGGGGTTCGGTTTTAACGAGCTTCCTCCAAGGGATTATTTTAGGTGCCTATATTCAAGGGATTAAAACCGAAAACGGTATTTTTGCCGGTGGCCCTTTTGACTGGCTTACTGCATTCTCCATTTTCACAGGTATTGGTGTAGTTGCCATGTATGCCACTTTAGGCTGTGGTTGGCTCATTTTAAAAACTGAAAAAGGCTTGCAGCAACGTATGTATGAGCTGATGCCAAAGTTAATTATTGCGCTGCTCATTATCTTTGGTGCCGTCAGCTTATATACGCCGTTAACACACCCCGAAATTGCAGATCGTTGGTTCTCTTTACCAAATCTGTTTTATTTTAGTCCAGTGCCTATTTTGGTCTTATTGTTTGTTGGCCTGATTTTATCGGCATGTAAAAAACAACAAGATCACAAACCATTTATATATACCTTGGCATTGGTCTTCCTTGCCTTTACTGGTTTTGTAATTAGTTTGTGGCCAAATATCATTCCACCATCAGTTACGATTTGGCAAGCGGCAGCGCCTCATTCCAGTCAAATGTTTGCTTTAGTGGGTGCGCTTATTCTGATTCCAATCATTATTACTTACACCATTGTGTCTTACTGGGTATTCCGTGACAAAGTTCGTGTAGGTGATGAAGGTTATCATTAAGGTACGGGGGTGTTATGAAAAAGTCGTCAGTTAAACTCAGTCAAACCCAATGGTTTATTCTGTTATGGCTTGGCGGTTTTTTAGCCTTAGCTGTGATTGCGGGTTTGTTTAAAGTGATATTGATTTATGCTGCCCCTTACTTAAAGTAAACCCATCCTTATAAACAAATGCCGTTTGTAGATTCTGCAAGCGGCATTTATTATTGGTTCAGTGCATCTTTTATTTTGTTATTTCGTGCAGCCCATACATGTATAAATCAGAACAACTCGCCCATAGCATTCGCCAACTTATTGAAAGCGGCACTTTAAATGCACATGAGAAATTACCTTCATTAAGAGATCAGGTCCATCGTTCTGGTTTTAGTTTAATGACTGTGATGAATGCTTATCAGGAGCTTGAATCACAAGGTCTGATCTATTCAAAAGAAAAATCGGGATATTTTGTTGCCGAGCAAATTGCACTAAAGCCACTGGAACAATATTCGGTCGTTTCACTCAATTCTAAAATTGAAATTAATTCTTTAGTTTTTAAATATCTTAAATCGATTCAACATGAGTCTGTTGTGCCTTTTGGTTCAGCTTTCCCTGATAGTCAACTTTTAGCTGCTCCCAAACTTATTCAAATTATGGGGCAACTTGCACGGCAAAGGCAAAGCTATGACCAGACAGCAAGCCTACCTCCCGGTAATTTAGCGTTAAGAAAACTAATTGCTCAGCGCTACTGTATGCAAGGCATACAGACCGATCCAGATGACATTGTCATTACATCCGGAGGATTAGATGCACTCAATCTTTCTTTACAAGCAGTAGCCAAACCGGGTGACTATATTCTATTGCAACAAACCGTGTTTTACGGTGCTTGGCAGGCTGCTGAACGTTTAGGGCTTAAGGTCATTACCATTCCCGAACATCCACAACATGGTTTTGACCTAGAGGCTTTTGAGCAGGTTATTCATACATATCCAATTAAAGTATGTTGGCTCATGTTAAATAGCCACAACCCGATTGGGTTTACGGTCAGTGATGAGATTAAATATAAAATTGCCAAACTGCTTCATGAACACCAAATTTACTTAATTGAAGATGATGTGTATGAAGAGCTTTATTATGGCGGGCAAAAACCACTTTCGATGAAGTACTTTGACCAACAAAATCTGGTACTGCACTGCTCTTCATTTTCTAAAACTTTAGGTGCAGGTTTTCGGGTAGGTTGGGTCTATGCGGGTAAATTTTCGGACCATATCCAACACTTGCAGCTCATGAGTACTATTTCAGTGAATGCACTCATCCAAAATGCCTTGGTTGAGTTCTTGTCTCATCATCATTATGAAAAACACCTACGCACACTTAGACTTTCACTTGAACGTTATAAAAAGCAGTTTTACCACTATTTGAATCAACATCTGCCCGCTACCTGCGAGATTTATTATTACCCAAGCGGTTATTTTCTATGGGTTAAATTGCCTCATAAACTCGATAGCATGCAAATTTATGAAGAACTCATCCAACAAGATATTGGTGTTGCGCCAAGTCCACTCTTTAGTGTTTTACCCGCACAGCAACATTATTTAAGAATCAATTGTTCTTTTGAGTGGAACGAAAAAATTCAAGCTGCTTTAGATCAGGTCATCAAAACTATTCAACAAAGGGTCGAAGCAAGCCTGTAAAGTGATGCTTCGACCTAAGCACAATTTTAAAGTATTTAATTTATGATAGTTTCATCTTAAAGCGCGATTTTAAGGGTAAGAATATCTGGATGTTAATATGGAAATAGATGAAGAACTGACTCTTAAAAAAATACAGATTTTTTTGGCCTTTATGCGCTGTGGCAACTTGTCTAAAACCGCGGCAGAAATGCAACTGAGTAATGTCAGTGTTCATAAAGCACTACACTCTTTAGAAAGCGCTTTACGTTGTCCTCTTTTTAAAAATGAAGGCCGTAACCTCATTCCTTTAAAAAGTGCTTATGTATTTGAAGAACGGGCGCAAAAAATCGTACAAGACATTTTTATCACCGTAAATAAAACCAGAGAAGCCGCTGGCTTTGCAGCCAAGGTTTTACATTTAGGGTCTCTTTATTCTTTGACTGTAAATACGATTCCAAATGTGATTAGCGGTCTCAAACTCAGACGTAGTGAGCTTGATATACAACTGTTGCTGAGTTCAAATCAGGATTTGGTGAAAAAGCTCAAAGCAACTGAGCTGGATGCAATCATTGTAGCTTTAAATGAAACCACTCAAGATGATGACTTTGAAATTTTGCCGATGTTTTCAGACGACATTTTTTTGGCCGTCAATAAAGATTCAAAATATGCTGAGTTTAAAGATATTGATTTAAGCCTTTTAAAAGAAGAAACTTTTTTAACTTTAACCAAGGGTTTTGCAACTCATAACGACAGCGACATCATTTTTAAAAAAGCTGGTTTTTCACCTAAAGTTGCTTTGCAGGTCAATGATATTTTTACCTTAATTAGTATGGTCAGCTCAGGTGTCGGTTTTGCTCTACTACCCGGCCGTATTTCTGCAGTTTATGAAAGCTCAGTCAAACTCATTCCGCTAAAACAGCAATATCATATGCAGCAAGAAATCGGTTTGGTCTTTCTAAAAAGCAAAGAACGAGACCCAAACTTACTTGCTCTGATTGCTGAATGTCGTATGTTTGCCTCTAATTTTAAAAGATAGAAGCTGCTGCGAATAACAACAGCTCTTTTGCCTGATTATAAAATACGTATTAACCCACCAAAGCTTTAACCGCAAAGAACAGAATAGTTGGACCCATTAAACAGCCAAGGCCCGTGTGAAAAGTTGCTGTAAGTGCACCGTAAGGCACTAAACGGCGGTCTGTAGCAGCTAAACCAGCTGACACACCACTTACCGTTCCTGCCAAACCACCAAAAATCATCGCAGAACGTGGATTGTCTAATCCCATAAATTTCGCAGTGAGTGGTGTTGAGACCATTACACAGATTGCTTTCACCAAGCCCGTTGCAATTGATAACGCCATGACCTCAGAACTCGCACCAATGGCCGCACCCGTAACAGGCCCAACAATGTAAGTCACTGCACCTGCGCCAATTGTGGTAATACTTACCGCATCGCGATAGCCAAAAATCCACGCAAACATACAACCGACAATAAATGGCAAAATGGTCCCGAGAAATAAAGAGAAGGCACCAATAAATCCAGCTTTTTTGGCCTCAGTCGCTTGTACTTCAAATGCTGTGGCTACAATAGTAAAGTCACGAAGCATTGCACCGCCCATGAGTCCTACACCTGTAAAAAGTGCAAGGTCGGTCAAGCCTTTTTCACCACCTGTCATTTTTCCGCCAAACCATGCCAAAATCAAACCAATTACAATCGCAATTGCTGAAGCATGCACACGTCCATTGGTTAAATATTTAGAGAGCTTGGTCGACAACCACATAATTAAGGCAATTAAAGCAAAAGCTGTAATTAAACCTAAATGTGTTAAGTCTTTTAATAATAATTCAACCATGAACTTTACCTCCGATTCGGTTTAAGGCTGTGTCCTCTTCTTCTTTAGGTAAAGGGCTGGCTTTGTTATATCGACTTAGACCAGCAATAGTGAGCGTACAAACTGCAACTGAGACTACAGCCGCAAAGAGTGCCATATGGCCACTCGATAATGCTGCCACTACATTTTGTTGGGCTGCCATAGCAACAACAACCGGGATATACATGGTGCCCCAGAATGAAACTCCTTTTTCAGTTTCAACTGTCATCATTCCACGTTTTTCCATCCATAACCGTATACAAATGAGTAAAATCATGGCGATACCCACGCCACCAACATTGGACTTTACACCCAATAAAACGCCTAATAGATCACCAGCAATTACACCAACCAAGGTGCAAAGTGCGAGTAAACCAACTCCATATATAATCATGACAATCCCTCATATCCTTGGATCATTTATGCTTTTGTAAAATCTGACTCAAAAAGAAAAACTATTTGCCTGTTCTTTTTGCATTGCCATCTGAATGCTGTCTAAACGTGTTCCCTGAAATGACAATACAGTTCCTTCTTTAAATGTTCGACGTGCAAGTGTAGTAAGCACCGTTCCCGGCAAAGCTTCGATCTGTAACCTCACACCTCGCTCCCATGCAGCTTGGATGGTACTTTCCCAATCTACAGTTCGACTCATATTAAAAGCCAAGTCATCACCAATCTGTTCTGGCCTGCTAAGCGTACGAGCCGTTGTACCACTTAAATAACGTATTTTAGGCTGCTTTAAAGTCACTCCCTCCATAGACGCTGCAAGTTGCTTTGCTTGCTGACTTAATAATTCACAGTGCGATGGCACCGATACATCTAATTTTTTTGCCACCACGCCTTGTTGCTTTGCTAAAACAGCAACTTGGTTCATGGCTTCAAAACTTCCTGAAATAACAATCTGGTTATGTGCATTAATATTTGCGACAAACACCTCTGGCTTTATTTCATAAATCTGTTTGACCCATGTTTCAACAGCTGCACGGTCTGTACCAATCAGAGCTGTCATGCCATATCCAGTGGGGTAAGCGTTTTGCATGAGTTCACCTCTGTAGGCAACCAAACGAACGGCATCCTCAAAGGCTAAAACTCCCGCTACAACCGCAGCCGACCATGCACCAATTGATAAACCTGCTACATAATCTGGTGTTAAGTTTTCCGCTGTTAATAAGGCTGAACTCACCACACCTGAAATCAGTAAGCAAAGCTGTACTGAACGTGTTGACTGTAATGCTGTCGAACTGTCCAGCATCAAGACATCTTCATTGAGTGCATCCGATGCACGCTCAAGGTATTCTTTAACCAGAGCGGTTTGAGGTAAGTCGTGCAACATATTGCTTCGTTGCACACCTTGTCCTGGATATACCCAAATTGAAGCCATCATATCTATTCCCTAATTCCATGGGTTTTCTAATAAGACAGCACCATCGGAACGTTTCAATAGAACTTTTCCGCTATCCCTAGCCCATTCTTTTAACGCCAAACCACCTTGTGGAAGTTGAAGCTGTATATCCACATTGAGTCCAGCTTGGTGAAAATTTTCGAGTAGCTCAATCGCCTGCTTTTTAACAAAAGGTTGTTCAGCTCGAATCAACAAATCTATGTCACTTTGCGGGGTTACTGTTTTAATGCCCGTTGCTAGCTCAAACCCGAAACTTCCTGTATATCCCCAACATCCTGAAAAGTTTTTCATAATGCTAGAAATGCTCTGTAAACGTTCTGCCAAGTGTTTAAAGTGACTTGGATTTACTTCAGCTAGTGCTTCGGGTTTAAGCTGTCTGCTAATTAAAGATCTTGGCATTTGCGCTGCATATCGTTGATAGCGAAGTTGTCCTCTTACACCCACAGCCACCTGATCTACAGGAGTAATTGCCCGTCGAACTACAACAGGATCACCTCGTTGCAATACTTCTTTCACCCAATGCGGAGCATCATCAGCCAAGCAATCGACCGTCATACCCCATAACAAATCATGGGCTTCGAGCCTAAGTTTCATGACCATTGCTCACGCAATAATTCACGGACTTTTTTAGACATTTGACGGTTTTGGCCGTGAAGTCTTTGTTCCAATCCTCTAGATTGATCAGCATTAATTTCTTTAAATGCTCGAGCAATCACCTGCTTCGCTAACAAAAGATCATCGTTTGTCGGTTGTTCAGGGTTTTCAACAGATAACAGTTCAGATAACAAACCAAGCGTGGCATAACTTTCAATGTCATAAGCCATTGGAGGAATGCTTGATGCCAATTGCTCTAACTCATCAACCGAGCGCAAGGTAACGCGTGCAGCAGATTCCTTACCCATTGCATGCACCATAACACCCGAATCTTTTAAGGCAATAATACGATTGGCTTGGTATCCATGCGCCAAGAAAGCACCAGACATCGACTTACCAACCAATAAACTCACAATTGGATGACCTGCCAATCTGGCTCTAGCATAGCTATCTACTGCACCCGCTAAAGCTTGATGAATGCCTAATAATTCTTCACGACGCCCATAGGCCTGACTTGGAACATCAACCAGACATAAAATAGCGCTTTTAGTTTCAGCCTGTGCATCGGCTTGGATCACATCATCGACTACTTTTGCCAAACTCCAGCCTTCTAATAATCCAACTTCTCCTTGTTTTGCCCGTGGGAACAGATTATTGGTATCTTGCACAACTGCAATCACGCGCACCACTTGCTGATCAATCTGACCATCAGCCACCCAAATCGAAGCTGGAAAACCTTCAACTGTCTTAAAATCCTGCGTAAGTGCTTTAAACCAATGTGCACCACGAGTAGATGTTTTTAATGTATCAACGGCGATATTCATGCTTGCTCTCCTTGATACAAAGCTTGAACTTGTGCTGGGGTAATCTGCTCAGCAGTATCAACTTGTTGTAGCTTTTCTAAATAGAATGAGTAATTTGAACTACGATGCTGATGAGGCACGCCTTGAGTTAAATAATCGATGACTTGCTGACGAATTTTCTGGCGATCATCGTCTACATAAGCATCTGCCAAACCACTAGTGAAGCGCTGATTACCACCCGTAATACTCCATATAAATGGACGATCTTTAGCGTTATATTCTTGTACACCAGCTTCTTGTTCTATCACTTGTGGGCCATTTAGACCCAAACGTCCTTCTTGTGTCATTACAATATAGCTACATAGTCCAGCTGCAATTGACATACCGCCGAAGCACCCTACACTGCCTGCGACCACAGCAATTACGGGTTGATACTGCCGTAAGTTCACAATTGCAGCCTGAATTTCAGCAATTGCAGCCAAACCCAGATTTGCTTCTTGTAAGCGAACGCCACCCGTTTCCAACAATAAAATTGCAGCTGTTGGAATGCCTTTTAGATTGTCTTCAACCGCAAGTTCTAAGGCACCCGCAATTTTGGCACCGCCCACCTCGCCTAAACTGCCACCTTGAAATAAACCTTCAATAGAAATTAAAACTACTGGCTGTTCTTGAATAGTTCCCTTTGCAATCACTACACCATCATCGGCTTGCGGCACAATATTTTGCTGAACCAACCAAGGCGACATAACACGGGCAAATGGGTCCAATAACTCTCGAAAAGTCCCTTCATCTAATAATGCTTTAGCACGCTCTCTCGCACTCAGCTCAATAAAATCTTGTTTATTTAACAAACTCTGAATATCAGTCATGAGCAATCTCCTCCAATGCTTGTTCCAGACGTAAGCGAACGACACCGGGAGTTGCACCAAAGTCATGAATATCAATATTGACCGCTGGCGGTATTTGAGCAGTAAAAATCCGTTCAAAAAGATTGTGCCAACGTGCTGCACTGCCATCTACCGAAGTCACTACCTGAATAGAGGTCTTTCCCTTTTCACCAGGTTCCATCAAAATTTCTAAATCGCCAGAGCCTACACATCCTACTAGTGCTTTTTTTACAGGTGGCTCTGTCGCCACAAATTCAAAATGAAGTGTTTCCATAATCAAAATCCCTTTTTATTTTTCACAGATGTCTGCTCAACACGATCTATAAATAGTGTTGCTGCTAATAAGTCTGCGGCACCACCAGCAGAAGCTTTCATCCGAAGCAGATCAATCTCTAAAAGATGCAAAGCACGTCGACCTTCTAAGCTTGAGCTACCGCCCAAATCCAATACTTGCTGAGCACCTTGTTGCATACGCTTTAAACCAGATGTGCCAGAGCGATAAAGCACGCAGGTATCGGTCAAATCTGTCATCATGGCAAGTAAGGCATCTAAGCGAGCAAACTCTTCTTTCATGGGTTTACTACGACTTTGATAAAGTTGCTTTAATCCAAAATTCACAATAGTTGGAAAGCCTTGTTGTGCCTGTTCTTTGGCACCTAAGATGCCTAATTTCTTTTGTACTTGCTGACCATGACTCAAAGCCTGCTTTGGAATAAAGCGATCTTCAAGCTGAGCAATCTGACCTGCTAAGTGGCATAGCTCAACAGCCGATAAATATTGCTGATTACTGCGCGCCAATGCTGCTGCGGTAACCATTAACCCTAATGCCCAAATTGCACCGCGATGTGTATTTACACCATCTGTTGCCAACATCATGGTCTTTTCACCTTGGCGACCGATTTCTCCAATGTCTTCACGCAAAGCTAAACAGACTTTTCCATGATGTTTTGCAACTTGAGCCATTTCCTCAAACATAGGCCCTAAACTTTTCGCAGAGCGCTCCATTAACTCCAAAGTCAGATCATCATGTGCACCACTGCCACGGCGATCTACCAAAGCTGGTTTCGGTGTCAGATTAACTTCATCAATTAACGCTTCGACTGCCATATCTGCCAAAAGCTGATTATCGCTGAGCGTTTGATATTGAACTTGTGCCATCATTACCAACTCCTGAATTTTGCAGGTGGTTGATATAAGCCATCTGACCATGTCACCAAGTCGGCAATATTTTTTGCAGCTAAAAGTTCACGTGTTGCATCGGTGCGACGAATACCTAAATCTTCAGGGAATACCACCAAGCCTTCACTTCTTAAACGTGCTGTTGTTTTTGGGTCTTGAGTTAAACCAATACTGGTCACACCTGCCACCGCAGCAATCATGGCTTGACGTTCTTCTTGGCTGTTTGCTTTATATAGATAAGCGATGCCTTCTTCGGTCAGTAAATGGGTCACATCATCGCCATAAATCATGATCGGGGCTAAAGGCAAGCCTGCGGTTTTGGCCACATCAATCGCATCAAGACGTTCTACAAAAGTTGGCTTGCCACCCTCTTGGAAGGTTTCCACCATTTGAACAACTAACTTTTTACCACGTGCCAAATAAGTTTCGGTTTCATTGGCACCTTGCAAACGCATATCTAACCATGCTGGCGTATCGTGACGACGACCACGCGGATCATGCCCCATGTTTGGTGCACCACCGAAACCAGCTAAACGGCCTTTGGTAACAGTCGAAGAATGGCCCATGCCATCAACTTGCAACGTTGCGCCAATAAACAAATCAACGGCATACTGACCTGCGAGCTGACACATCATGCGGTTAGAACGTAAAGCGCCATCACGGCCTGTAAAGAAAACGTCGGGACGAGCAGCAACATATTTTTCCATACCGAGTTCGGTACCAAAGCAATGCACGCTTTCAACCCAACCTGTTTCAATAGCAGGAATTAAGGTTGGATGCGGATTTAGTGTCCAATTTCGGCAGATTTTTCCTTTTAAACCTAAAGATTCACCATAGGTCGGTAAAATCAGTTCAATTGCCGCAGTGTTAAAACCAATACCATGGTTTAATGATTGCACATTATGCTTTTCATAAATTCCGCGAATTGCCATCATCGCCATGAGCACATGCACTGGCTTGATATGTTTCGGGTCTCGAGTAAATAACGGTTCGATATAAAAAGGCTGGTCTGCGACCACCACATAATCCACCCAAGAAGCAGGAATATCGACACGGGGTAACTCTGAGACGTCATCGACCAGTTCATTGACCTGAACAATCACGATACCGTCACTAAAAGCAGCAGGTTCAATAAGTGCTGGAGAATCTTCGGTACTTGGACCTGTATAGATATTGCCTTGGCGGTCTGCCATAAAGCCCGCTGAGAGCACCACATTTGGAATGAGGTCGACTACCAAACGTGAATATAGTTCGATATAGGTATGAATCGCACCAATCTCTAGTAAACCATCTTCAATTAACTGACTAATACGCAAACTTTGTGGGCCAGCAAAAGAAAAATCGAGTTTACGCGCAATGCCTTTTTCAAACAGATCAAGATGTTCTGAACGCCCTACGCTTGGCATGATCATATGCAAATCATGCAAAATATCTGGATTGGTTTGAGCCAAAGAGCGCGATAAAAAATCAGCCTGCTTTTGGTTATTCCCTTCGAGTACAACTTTGTCACCCGGTGTAATTAAGGTTTCCAAAACTTTAATAATGTCTTGAGTTGGAATCACCACACCATCGGTATATTGGTTTGCCATCTCTAGTTTTAGTTGTTTGGCATGACGCCGCTTTGTCCATAATCGTTCTTTATTCTGAACTGATCCTTCCATGTACTTACCTATAGATCGCAGTTTTGTTCTGAATCTATAAAAACGCTTTATGGAATTTCGATCAATCAACCTACTTCGTTAGTTATTAACTTCAGGTTAATGATTTAAGTATGGCTTAATCCCGTGGTTATTAATTGCCCTATGTTCATCATGATTAAACAAAAAATAAGCTTTCGCTTTATGCAGAGTTTATTTTTCTATTTCTAATAAATGATCTTTACTAAAATTTGGCGCACTTTGATTACACATTGTCGCCATTCGATTTGGATGAATATCATTCAAATTTCTATGATGTCTCTATCGAAAAGCTAGTTCCTTAAAACTTTAGTTGAGAGACAGAATATGAACACAGTTAAAGAAAAAATCGTTCTCATCACAGGCGCATCATCTGGTATGGGAAAAGCATTTACCAAAGCATTACTCAAAGAAGGCGCAACTGTTTATGCCGTTGCCCGTCGCGTTGATGCTATGCAAGAACTAAAAACACTCGGTGCTCATACATTAAAAATGGATATTACCAATCAGGATGATATCGACCAAGTTGTGAAAACTATTGAAAAAGAAACCCATGGTGTTGATATTTTAGTTAACTGCGCAGGCTTTGGTATGTATGGCGCTATGGAAGATACGACACTTGCCGATGCACGCTATCAATTTGAAGTGAATCTATTTGGTATGGCCTATTTAACCCAAAAGGTTCTGCCTAGTATGCGTAAAAAAATGCAGGGTCGAATTATCAATATTTCATCAATGGGTGGGAAAATTTATACACCACTTGGTAGCTGGTATCATGCGAGTAAACATGCTGTTGAAGGTTGGTCTGACTGTCTACGTTTAGAGTTAAAATCATTTAATATTGATGTTGTTGTCATTGAACCCGGTGCTATCGCAACTGAATTTGCAGATGTAATGATCCAACCTATGCTGGAACGTTCAGGGCAAAGTGCGTATAGCCATATGGCAGCCGCAGTTGCTAACTCAACAAAAACTACAGTAGAAAAAGGTGAACTTTCAGACGTGCAAGTTGTCGTCGATATGCTGATGAAAGCTGTTCATGCATCCTCACCTAAAACACGCTATGTGGGTGGCAAATATGCCAAACTGATGATATTTGTACGTAAATGGTTTGGTGACCGTGTATTTGATCGTATGGTGATGTCAGTTATTAAATAAATGAAGTGACCCGTATAAGTTTAATGTTGAGATGCTCAAATGAAATATGCTTCAAATTTTGCCCTAAATACCAACTGGAAGTTATTACTGAATGACCTAGGCATAAATCTTGAAGATGCATTACGTTTGGCATCTCTACCGCTTGATTTGTTCAACCGTAAAGATGCAAGCCTTACGCCCGTTCAATATTTCAATTTTTGGCACGCAATTGAACAACTTGCAGGAATAAATGACTTACCTTTAAAAATCGGTCAAATGATTACAGTTGAGCTTTTTGACCCAGCGATTTTTGCCTGTATTTGTAGTCCCAACTTCAATATTGCGATACAGCGTCTATCTGAATTTAAAAGACTGATTGGGCCAATGCAGTTACAAGTAGCAATTGATAACGACACAACAACGCTAGAACTCAAATTTTATAATGTATCTACGCCAACGCCGCAAAGTCTTGCCATGTCAGAACTGGTCTTCTTTGCTCAATTAGCAAGAATATGTACAAGACATCAGGTTATACCTTTGAAAGTTACACTGCCCGATTTACCTAATAATCTGGCGGAGTACAAAACATTTTTTGGCGTACTTCCACAAAAAAGTGAACACATTTCAATTGTCTTTTCACGCCAAGATGCTGAACGTCCTTTTTTAACAGCCAACCCGATCATGTGGTCTTTTTTCGAGCCAAACTTGCAACGTAGTCTTATACAGCTTGATGAAGATGCAACAGTTAGCGAAAAAGTTAAAGCTATACTTTTAGAAAACCTACCTGCTGGACTATGTACAATAGAAGATGTTGCTCAACGACTCGCGATGAGCAAACGTACGCTACAACGGCTACTTTTAGAAGAGCAAACTAATTTTAAAACGCTTTTGGATACAACACGTCAATCTCTTGCCCAACATTACTTAGAAAAGTCATCAATGAGTACAGGTGAAATTTCATTTCTATTGGGCTTTCAAGAGCACAATTCTTTTAGCAGAGCATTTAAAAACTGGACGGGTAATACTCCACAAGAATATAGACTTATGCATTAATTCCTAACGCGGTTTATTCAACATCCATTCCAAATTCTGGCGAACCGCAGGCCACTCATGTTTTAAAATACTGTAAACATGAGTGTCCCGCAAAATATCATCTTTCACAATTTGATGGCTTCTTAGCACACCATCGAGCTTTGCACCTAAGCGTACAATCGCGGCTTGGCTTTGAACATTTAAAGAAGATGTGCGTAACTCAACCGCAATACAGTTTAAAGTCTCAAATGCATGAGCCAACAATAGCTTTTTACATTCAGTATTTACAGGGGTACGCTGTGCAGATTTGCGGTACCACGTTGAACCAATTTCTACACGGCGATGTGCTTCTTCAATATGCATGAGAGTTGTCATGCCCAGCGCTCGCCCCGTTTTTCGGTCTTCAATATAAAAAGGCAACATAGAGCCGGATTTTTGCAAATCAAGACGTCTTTCAATTTCAGCAGTCATCTGTTCAGGTCTTGGCACACGGGTATACCAAAGATTGTAAAGCTCCCCATCACAAACGGCCTCTTTGAGCACTTCAGCTTGAGTTACATCTAGCGGCTTTAAAATAACGTGTTCACCCAATAACTCAACAGGTGTAGTCAAAGACATCTTTATCTCCTCAATTGATATTAAGCTTTTATATTTTCAAAATTATTTATTTAAATCAGCCACACTGTACATGGCATTCGCTATAGTTTGATGACCAGATTTCGATAGGCCATCTGCCACGCCTAAAATGTCTCGGCGTTCTTTGTTTTGCCCAAGTTTTGATTTTCCTTGCAGCTTGGTAATTTCAATCTCAATACCTACAATGGCTTTTAACATCGGTTCAAGATAGTCTTTTGGTGCATCTGACATTTTCCATGGTTCAGGTTGAGAAGCTTCATGGGTGCGGGTTAAGCGAGCCACCACACCACGAACATAACGCTCATCATCTCGAATCGTCACTTTGCCATAAGCATGCACAACCCTATAGTTCCATGTGGGTACTTGTCTGTGCTGTTCATGTTTAGATGGATACCAGTTTGGTGAAATATAAGCATCGCCTGCTTGAAAAACGACCAATACCTCATCTCCATTTTTAATATCCTGCCAAACAGAATTATTTCGTGACACATGGGCATGTAGCATGCCAAATTTCCCTTCATTTGTTTGCAACTCGAATGGAAGATGATTTGCATCTAAGCCATTACTTCCATGCGTAAAAAGCACCCCAAATGGATGTTCTGTAATAAGAGAATGCAATACATCCAAACGGTTTTCTGCAAAATCATCAGGGATATACATGGCTAAAAACCTCGCTGTAAATATCAGGGCTATTTATATTTTGTGTTGTAAATTTTCTGGTTTATGTGGTTTATTAAAAAGAACCACTTTGTATTTTTTTAAGTAGACCAGAATTATGGCAAGAATGGCAAAAGTTGTGGAACTTCCGTCTATTGCAAAGATTGATAAAAGCAAAGGAAAGATAAGTGCTCAACTGACTCAAGCTTTACGTGAAGCTGTACAAAGTGGTGATTTACAACCCGGCGATCCGTTGCCTTCTTCTCGTGAACTGGCTTTAACCCTAGGTGTCGCTCGCGGAACCATTATTGAAGCTTATGATCAGCTTTTAGCTGAAGGTGTGTTTGACTCTCAACCACGAACTGGCACTTATGTGTCTCATGCTTTGGTTAAAACATCTGCAATACAACACTCATCAAAAGAAAATAAACCTAACTCGATATCTTTGACCAAATCGGCACGTTCTTATGCCAAAGTGCTTGATGAATTTAAGCCACTTCCCCATGTTCCTTTTGCAGTATCTGTCCCCGTCGGTCGTACTCAACCAAGTGATATCTGGCGTAAATTTGGTAATAAATATAGATCACGGGGTGCAGGTGTTCCTTCAGGATATGGTGAACCCCAAGGCCTGTTATCACTACGAATTGCTATAGCCGACTATGTACGTCGATCCCGTTCTGTCCATTGTGAACCTGACCAAATCGTAATTACACCCGGCATTCAACAATCCCTTTATATTTGCAGCCAAATTTTATTTGAAGCAAAAGATGAAGTCTGGATAGAAGATCCAGCTTATCGGGGTACAACAGCCATTTTTGAACATGCTGTACAAAACATTCGGATGGTGCGTGTTCCTGTCGATGAAGAAGGTATTCAAGTTGAAACCGGAATTAAGCTTTCTAAACATGCACGTGCTGCTTTTGTGACACCGTCTCACCAATATCCACTGGGTATGCCAATGAGTCTAGCAAGACGTACAGCTTTATTAGCTTGGGCAAAACAGCAAAAAGCATGGATCATTGAAGATGACTACGACAGTGAACTTCGCTATAACGGTCAGCCCTTCCCATCTTTGCAAGGCATGGCACCTGACCAAGTCATTTATCTTGGGACTTTCAGCAAAGTCTTATTTCCATCGCTTAGGCTTGGCTATGCAGTGTTGCCTAAAGAACTGGTAGCTCCTTTTTGTGGGCTTAGAGTCTTAATTGATAGACACCCGCCTGCTGCCGACCAACACGTTTTGGCTGCTTTTATTCAAGAGGGTTATTTAGAGCGACATATTCGACGTACTCGAAATGTCTATGCAGAAGTTCGAGAATACATTATTGGCTTGATTGAAAAATACATACCTCAAGAGCTTGCTTGGTTACAACCGGGCGATCAAGGCATGCATATGGTGTTATGGCTTGCTCAACATATTAATGATATTGACGTTGCAAGCTCGGCAGTCGATGCAGGTATTGCCATCAAAGCAATTTCACCGACATTTTCAAAAGAGCGGCGACGTTCGGGTTTAATTGTCGGCTTAGGCGATTTTGAACCCGAACTAATGCAACAAGCTATCAAAAAATTATCAAAGATTATTCAACAGCACGCCAAGTCAATGTAGGTAAACCTTACAACAGCAACCATAGATGAATCGCAAATGGTCCAATGAGTACCATTAAAATACCAGCAATAACCATGGTTAAACTGGCAATCACCCCTTCTTCACTATTGCGCTGCTGTGCTCTAACTGTACCAAAACCGTGGGCTGCATTTCCGAAAGCTGCCCCATTTGCTACATTAGAACGGATTTTAGTAATCGCTAAAATTGCATCGCCGCAAATCATACCGACCAAACCGGTAATAACAGTAAATAGGGAAACCAATGCTGCCGAACCATGAATATCTTCAGCTAAAATCATGGCAAAAGGTGTTGAAATAGAACGTGCCATCAAACTGTTGGTGACTTCAGGGCTAAAGTGAAACCACTGCGCCATTTTATAAGCAGTCATCACGCCTACACTCATGCCGACAATAATCGCAATCGTAAGAACTCCGAGGTTTTTACGAATCGTTTCCCGATAGCGATAAATCGGTATAGCGAAAGCTACCGTTGCAGGGCCTAATAAATTAACAATCCACTGGGTATCTTTTGAATAAGTTTGGTATGAAATTCCAAAAATCGTCATCAAAATGATGGTAAGTACAGGCACACTAATTGCGGGTGATAACCAAAGTTTTGGATGTTTTTGATAGATTCGCTTTGCCACAACATAAGCGACCAAAGTCCAGATGAGACAAAGAATTGACCAGATATTCATGTCATTATGCTCTTTAGATATGCTTATGTTGAAGACGTTTTCTAGCCTGTAAGTAAGCCTTCAAACGATTGTAATAATGAATAGTCAGTGAAGTGCTTAACATGACTAAAATGGTTCCAACCGCAATGCTTAAGACGATTTGCCATCCTTCGGTCATAAACAGGTTTTTATACTGGACAACGGCAACGACTACAGGCACAAAAAACAGTAATAGCTCACCTAAAACCACAGTTGCTCCCATTGCCACCTGATCCATTTTGATAATTTTAAAGAACAGGCATAAAAGCAATAAAAACATACCTAAAATACCTGCCGAGACAGGCACACCGAGTTTTTGGTGTAAGAGATATCCGATCCACCAAAATCCAGCCAAAATGAGAATTTGTTTAACTAACACGAACAGTGATGGTTGTGAGGATGTTCCAGAAGCAGATTCAGTACTCATTTTTCGAAATTAAATGGTTAACTACACTATTATGCTAGCTTGGTTAAACCTGCTAAATATGAATTATTCATGTTAATATTATTCTAAAATGGAATAATCTATTCTTTATTATGCTTTCTCTAAAATCATTACAGTGCTTTGTTACTCTGGTTAAAACTAAAAGTTTTACCCGTACTGCTGAAGAGTTATATCTGACTCAGCCCACCATTAGTAAAATATTACAACAACTCGAAGAGCAGCTTCAGGTACAGCTTTTAGTTAAACCCGATCATGGACGAAAAAGACAAATTGAATTAACCGAAATTGGAGAGCGTATTTATCAACATGCGGTCGAGCTTCTTCAGGCAGAGCAAAACATCTTTCTTGAAATAGAAAACTATCAACAATTAAAAACAGGTACTTTAAAACTTGGCGTTCCACCTTTAGGTTCACAGCTCCTAACAACAGCGCTGTTTGACTTTCATCGTCAATGGCCAGATATTGAATTGGCTTTTATGGAAGTGGGTTCACGCGGTATTGAACAGGCTTTACTCAATAATGAGCTAGACGTTGGTGTTTTATTGCAGCCTTTTGATGAACAAACTTTTAATAGCATCGAGTTATGTAACTACCCTTTAATGGTACTTTTACGTCGTGATGCAACTTGGGCAACCCGCAAAAAAATAAATCTAGAAGAGCTACAACACCAATCATTTTTAATGTTTCCTGAAAATTTCTCTTTAAACAGTATTATTCTCGATGCTTGTAAGCAGCATGGTTTTTACCCAACCATTGCTTGCCGTACCAGCCAATGGCACCTCTTGGCAGACATGGTGTTACAACGTATGGGAATTGCGCTTCTCCCTCAATATTATACCGACATGCTTGACCCTAGTTTATTTGCAGCAGTGCCACTCGAAAAACCAAATATTCAGTGGCACTTAGTCATGGCTTGGAAAAAGAATCTTCCTGCCTCACCAGCGGTACAAGCTTGGCTTAGCATTGTTCGTCAACATTTTCAGCACATTAAACCCTAACGTTGACCACCGAAATAGCTTAGTTCAAAAACCGATAAAGCTTTTCCACAAAAAAGCTACCCAATCTTGGCTTAGCTCACTTAGACTAGACCCATCTGTTTATCACACGGACAATAACAATGAATAACGAGCATTTTAAGCTGTATACAGATTCACAATTTCTAAGTCCCTATGCATTTACAGTTTTTGTAGGACTACACGAAAAACAAATTCCATTTGAAATAGCAACCATCGACTTAGGTCAGCAAGGCCAGTTTGAAACATCTTTTGTAGAAAAGTCATTAACTGCCAAAGTGCCTGTACTTGAGCATAATGATTTTGCCTTATCAGAATCCTCCGCCATTTTGGAATATCTTGAAGAGCTTTATCCAGACACAGCTATTTATCCAAAAGATATTCAAGCTCGCGCAAGAGCAAGACAAATTCAAGCATGGCTCAGATCGGACTTAGTGGCATTAAGAACTGAACGACCAACCGATGTCATTTTTATTCAGCCCAAGTCCACTCCACTTTCAGAAGAAGGCAAAAAAGCAGCCGAGAAACTTTTCTTTGTTGCAGAAAAACTTCTTGGGTCTGATGCGGAATTTCTTTTTGGTTCATGGAGCATTGTAGATGCTGAACTTGCCCTGATGTTGCAACGCCTTATTCAAAATGGTGATGCTGTACCACAGCTTTTAAAAACCTATGCATTACAGCAATGGCAACGTCCGACCGTACAAAAATGGCTTGCCTTGCGACATAAATAAATCCTTATATTTACACCAAACATGAGATAAAAAATGAGCGATTCAAACTATATTCCTCCACAAGTTTGGCAATGGACTGGAGAGAAAACCGATTTAAACCAACCTACCTCAGGTGCGCGTTACGAGCATACACTTCCAGTAGGGAAACATCCGCTCCAGCTCTATTCTTTAGCAACGCCTAATGGTCAAAAAGTCACTATTTTGCTAGAAGAGCTTTTAACGTTAGGACATAAAGATGCTGAATATGATGCTTGGCTGATTAAAATTGGTGAAGGACAGCAATTTGGTAGTGGCTTTGTAGAAATTAATCCCAACTCTAAAATTCCAGCATTGGTTGATCATAGCCAAAACCCGCCATTAAGAATATTTGAATCTGGCTCAATTTTGCTTTACCTAGCTGAAAAGTTTAAAGCGTTTATTCCGACTGATATTGCTGCACGTACTGAATGCCTCAATTGGTTATTCTGGCAAATGGGCAGTGCACCTTACTTAGGTGGTGGTTTTGGACATTTTTATGCTTATGCCCCTGTTAAAATTGAATATGCAATTAACCGCTTTGCAATGGAAACAAAACGCTTACTTGATGTATTAGACCAGCATCTGGCAAAAAACGAATATTTGGCTGGTTCTGAATATAGCATTGCTGATATTGCAGCGTTCCCTTGGTATGGCGGTCTTGTTAAAAACTGGGTGTATAACGGCGCGGAGTTTTTAGGTGTCGATCAATATAAAAATGTTCAACGTTGGGCAGATGCGATTTTAGCGCGCCCTGCGGTACAACGTGGCCGTATGGTCAATCGTACTTTTGGTGATTTAGCTACGCAGTTGCATGAACGCCATGATGCGAGTGATTTTGAGACCAAGACTCAAGATAAATTGCAGAATCAGTCTTAAAAATATCATTTAGTTTTTGACTTACCCGCAAGATATTTCATTTTTGCGGGTATTCAAAGTTGGCAAAATAGCCCGTGTATAACTCACTCAGCCAAGCGACAAAAACTCGTACGCGTGGCGAGAGCTGCCGATGCTGCGGATATAATGCAGAAACTGACATCTTCGGGATTTCCCACTCAGATAAAACCTGAACCAGACGCCCATTTTTTAATTCATTTGCCACATGGTAGTGCGGTACTTGAATTAAGCCAGCCCCTTGTAAGGCAGATAATACATAGTTTTCAGCATCATTTACCGCGATCCAGCTTTTCAAAAAATAATCTTGTTTTTTGCCATTCACCATCAATTCAAATGGATAATTCCGCCCGCCTGATGTCGAAAAGAAATTGACACAATAATGTGATAACAAATCTTCTGGTTGCTCTGGCGTTCCATGTTTATTTAAATAGTCAGGACTTGCACAAATGACTTGTGGCATATCGACCAAATGTCTGGCAATTAAAGTGGAATCATCTAAACGCCCCGCCCTCACCACGCAGTCTATGCCTTCCCTGATCAGATCAACCAAACGGTCACCCGTACTGATTACCAGTTCAATGTCGGGGTATAACTCGTGAAATTGATCTATATTGGGTAAAACAATTTTAGTCGCATGTGCACCGGATAAATCGACACGTAATAAACCACGGGGCTGAGCAATTACATTGCGTAAAGATGATTCGGCATCATCAAGTTCCGATAATATTTGTGTGCAGCGTTCATAAAATGCCTGTCCATCTAGTGATGGTCTTACATGCCGAGTCGTCCGCTCTAGTAAGCGGCACTGTAAATTGCTCTCTAACTCCTTAATGGCATTACTTGCTGTAGCACGTGGGATATTTAGCTGATCGGCTGCCTGACTAAAACTACCCAGCTCTACGATGCGGGTAAAAAGTTGCAAGGTATCAAATTTATCCATGGTGCTCGCTTTTAACCCTACCTATTATTAATCTATATGGAATTATCTTATCCAATTTTAATGATTTATCCCATATTTCTATATTATTAAAATAAGCCATACTTACTCAAACAGGCAATCTAAAAATGAATATTTCAAGAAAAACAGCTCTGGTTACTGGCGCATCACGTGGTATTGGCCGTGCTATTGCAGAACGTTTAGCTCAAGATGGTTTTTATGTGATTGTTAACTATGCTGGTAATAAAGTGCATGCTCAAACCATTGTAGAACATATTATTGAGCAAGGTGGTCAAGCCTCAGCTATTCAAGCGGACGTTGCAAATGAACATGAGGTGAGCCGTTTGTTTCAAGAAGCAAAGGCCATTAACGGTCGGTTAGATGTGGTAGTTCATAGTGCCGGTATTATGCCTATGGCAAAAATTACACCTGAAAGCCTGCCAGATTTCGATAAAGTGATTCATACCAATTTACGTGGCGCGTTTTTAATATTGGCGCATGCGGCCGAAACGGTGCCAGATGGTGGCCGGATTATTGCGCTTTCAACCAGTGTAATTGCCAAATCTTTTCCGGCTTATGGTCCTTATATTGCTTCAAAAGCAGGTGTCGAAGGTTTGGTACATGTGTTAGCAAATGAGTTACGCGGACGCAATATTACTGTAAACGCCGTTGCGCCCGGCCCGACAGGCACTGACCTTTTTTACAATGGAAAAACTGAAGAGCAAGTGGCAGCTATTGCAAAACTTGCTCCATTGGAACGAATCGGGACACCTGACGAAATTGCTGGCGTAGTGGCCATGCTGGCTGGCCCAGATGGGGGCTGGGTAAATTCTCAAGTCATTCGTGTAAATGGTGGATTTGCTTAATTTTAAAAACCGTGCGGATTATTTTAATCTGTACGGTTTTTTACTAAATAATAAAATTTCTTAAATCTATTTTATTTTAATAACTTTATAAGATTAACTAATACTTTTTTATATAAAATATTCACCGCTCTTATTTATCAAAATAATATATATAAATAGATATTCCTTATTTTTGCTTATATTTAAAAACGCGTAAATTGAACCTTAACAATCTGAATCAAAGATAAGGATATATTCAATGAACGCTAAATTAAATACTGAAACTCCACAAAGTTTTATCTCAAATGGTTCAAATACATCCTTTTCAGCCGAAGAAATTCTTGCTAAAGCACAGCAATACGCACAGGACCATGAACTTAATTTTAGTGGCAGTTTATCACCTACTGATGCATGGCAGCTCGTACAACAAGGCGAAGCTGTTTTAGTTGATGTGCGTACCAATGAAGAACGTAAATTTGTGGGTTATGTCCCTGAAAGTGTTCATGTCGCTTGGGCAACAGGCACATCGTTTAACCGTAATCCACGCTTTTTAAAAGAACTCGAATCAAAAGTTGGTAAAGATAAAACCATTCTTTTGTTATGCCGTAGTGGCAACCGTTCAGCACAAGCTGCTGAAGCCGCATTTAATGCAGGTTTTGAGCACATTTATAACGTTCTTGAAGGCTTCGAAGGCGATCTAAATGATCAGCAAAAGCGTAATCAGAAAAATGGCTGGCGCATCCATCAACTTCCTTGGCAACAAGACTAATACTTCAATCAATTTTCAGTGAATCAAGGAAAGCTTGTGACTCAATGGAACATTAATGCGGTTGTACAAGGTTTACAACAAGCAAGGCATGACTGGCGTCAGCAACAGCACAGAACAAAAGAATTTGGAGGCCGTGAACTTCCATCTAAAGAAGCTTTAAAAGTCATTTTAGATGACTTGTGTGGAATTTTATTTCCAATGCGTTTAGGCCCTGCTGACTTACGTCAAGAAACTGAAGATTCTTATATTGCCTATACTTTAAATCGGGTGCTGACAGCCTTACATGCTCAAGTGCAACTGGCTTTGAATTATGAAGCAAAACGTCATTTAGGTCATTCAAGCCCAGTGCAGCACCCACAAGAATTTGCTCAAACAATTGTGCAGGATTTTGCCAACACCTTGCCCTCTATACGACGTCTTTTAGACGGCGATGTGCGTGCTGCTTATGAAGGTGATCCAGCAGCACATAGTGTAGATGAAGTATTACTCTGCTATCCGGGCATATTTGCGATTATTTATCACCGAATTGCGCATCAACTCTATGCCCAAGTGCCTTTATTGTCTCGCATTATTTCCGAGTTGGCTCACTCTGCAACGGGTATTGATATTCATCCGGGTGCGCAAATTGGCAAAGGATTCTTCATCGATCATGGTACGGGTGTAGTGATTGGTGAAACTAGTGTCATTGGGGAACGTGTTCGTATTTATCAAGCAGTGACTCTTGGAGCAAAACGCTTTGAAACCAATGATGATGGCGCTTTGAAAAAAGACTATACACGCCATCCAATTGTTGAAGATGACGTCGTGATCTATGCAGGTGCAACCATTTTAGGCCGTATTACCATTGGTCGAGGGTCAATTATTGGGGGAAATGTTTGGCTAACCCATAGTGTGGCAGCAGGTAGTCAGATTTTACAGTCACCGAATGAGTCTTATCAAAAAAATCATATTGCCGGTTAAAAACTATAGATGTGAAATAAATAGATAAGGAGATAAATAAACAAAGAACGTGCAGATTAATAAAATGCTTATTTCTAGTTTAAATATATTTTTACTTAGGAAATAGATAACTCATTAATAAGCTCAGTATTTAAAAAACTTATAACGCGATTTTAATTTTAAAACCAGAACTAATTCTAGTTTATATGCATCCTAGAATTTTTATTTTCAAAAAGCCAATGTAATAAGGAAAAATGATTCATGGCGAAAAATACAGACAAAGCCCAACTTGCACTTGGGGACCATGCGGCCCGTCAACTGGCCAATGCAACCAAGACAGCTCCCCAGCTTTCTACAATTACTCCCCGCTGGCTGACTCACTTACTTCAGTGGATTCCTGTTGAAGCAGGTATTTATCGCCTAAACCGTGTCAATAATACCGATGATATTCAGGTGGCTTGCACACAACGTGATGAAGCAACTTTACCTCAAACTTTTGTTGATTATGACCCAGAGCCACGCGAATACTTTTTAAATGGTGTATCTACTGTTTTAGATGTGCATACACGTGTTGCCGACCTTTACAGCAGCCCACATGACCAAATTAAAGAACAACTTCGCTTAACCATTGAAACCATTAAAGAACGTCAAGAAAGCGAGCTTATCAATAACCCTGAATACGGTTTACTAGCAAGTGTGACAGATGACCAACGTATTTCGACTTTAAATGGCCCACCCACTCCTGATGATCTTGATGATTTGCTACGTAAAGTCTGGAAAGAACCGGGATTTTTCCTAGCACACCCTGATGCGATTGCAGCATTTGGCCGTGAATGTACACGCCGTGGTGTACCGCCTCCAACGGTTAGTCTGTTTGGTTCGCAGTTCATTACATGGCGCGGAATTCCACTTATTCCATCAAATAAAATTCCTGTAGAAGATGGCAAAACTAAAATCTTACTGCTTCGTGTTGGTGAAAAGCGTCAAGGGATTGTTGGTTTGTTCCAACCGGGTCTTGCGGGTGAACAGTCACCGGGGCTTTCAGTACGTTTTATGGGAATCAACCGTAACGCGATTGCCTCATATCTAATCTCATTATATTGCTCACTTGCAGTATTAACAGACGATGCTTTGGCAGTGTTAGATGATGTGGAGGTGGACAAATATCATGACTACCCAGTTAACTACAAGTAATCTGCAAGGTAGTCCAACGGGGCCTGAAGTGACTGGTGTTAACCCACCAGCCAACTTCCCCGATGAGTCCACCATTGCTCGACTTGCTAATGAGTTTTTTTCAGCAGTGCCAAGCTCAAGCAGTTCGACTTCTCCATCGGGCCTTAACTTGGATTTACCTGTCGGAGCACCACCGCACCCACCACAACCGGGTGAACCATTTTCTGCACTCAGTGGTCGTGCGCCCAATATCGCCTTTCAGAAAAGTCTCAATCCGGAATATCCTGAGCATATTCCAAATTTGCCAGACTACCCTGAACGCCGAATTGTAGCGTCTGCGCCTGTGGTGGGTGGAGCTAATTTGCCACGCCCACCATTTGAACCACATTTGCCACAAGCTGCTCATAGTGAACTAAATGTGCCACGCATTGAACCAAACTTACCCACTGGTGCAGATGAATCACCTTATTATTTTTTAAATGATTTTTCTGCCCCCAATGCAACAGAACCATCTGTTAAAGGTGTTGAAGATAATTATTCGGTTGCACAGTCATTTCAATTACCACATGGTGATCAGCTCAAATCTTTATTGATTGAAGACCGCTTTGCAGCTGATACACCTACACAAACATCTGCAAGTTCTTCTTCATTTTACTTTTTAGACTTGCCTCAAACTGGACAAAGTTATAGCCATTATCAACCATCACAACCAACCTTTGTGGCAAGCAGTGCGCAACCACTCGATGTGCATGCCATCCGTCGCGATTTTCCAATTTTGCAAGAACGCGTCAACGGTCGACCTTTGGTCTGGTTTGATAATGCAGCGACCACACAAAAACCGCAGCGTGTGATTGACCGGATTGCTTATTTTTATCAGCATGAAAACTCAAATATTCACCGTGCTGCCCATGAGTTAGCGGCTCGTGCAACCGACGCCTATGAGCATGCAAGAAATGTAGTTGCCCGATTTATTGGTGCACCCTCTTCTAAAGAAATTATCTTTGTTCGAGGAACAACCGAAGGGATTAACCTGATTGCAAAAACATGGGGTGAGCAAAATATTGGTGAAGGTGATGAAATTATTGTTTCGCACTTAGAACACCATGCCAATATTGTGCCTTGGTATCAACTCACTAAAAAAACTGGAGCGAAATTAAGAGTCATTCCTGTGGATGACACGGGCCAGATTATTTTAGAAGAGTTACCAAAACTGATTAATGAACGCACTAAACTGCTGTCGATTACTCAAGTTTCGAATGCTTTAGGAACAGTCACACCTGTTGCTGAAGTCATTAAAATTGCCCATGCCAAAGGTGTACGCGTTTTAGTTGACGGTGCGCAATCTGTTTCGCACATCCCTACCGATGTTCAAGCTCTCGATGCAGACTTTTTTGTGTTTTCTGGACATAAAGTGTTTGGGCCGACGGGTATTGGTGCGGTCTATGCAAAACCAGAGTTGCTAGAAAGCATGCCTGTTTGGGAGGGCGGCGGTAACATGATTCAGGATGTGACCTTCGAACAGGTAGTTTACCAACCTGCACCCAACAAGTTTGAAGCTGGAACTGGAAACATTGCCGATGCCGTTGGTTTAGGTGCTGCACTTGAATATGTTGAAAGTCTAGGCATTCATAACATTGCTCGCTATGAACATGATCTACTCGAGTATGGTCAAAATGCGCTGAGCAGTGTGTCTGGTTTACGTCTGATCGGAACGGCACATCACAAAGCCAGTGTGATGTCCTTTACCTTACAAGGCTATTCAACTGAACAAGTCGGTAAAGCTTTAAATCAACATGGCATTGCCGTACGTTCTGGCCACCACTGTGCACAGCCAATTTTACGTCGTTTTGGTGTAGAACAGACCGTGCGTCCGTCTTTGGCTTTTTATAATACAACTGAAGAAATTGATTTATTGGTGTCGGTGTTACATCAACTAACGCGTAATCGACGTACGAGTTAAATTTATTAAAAAAGACTGCTTTCGAGCGGTCTTTTTTATAATTAATTTGCCATCATTAAAATTCAATTTTTCAATGAGGAAACTATTAAAACTCAAATAGTCTTAGCACCACATTTACTCGAGCAAAAGTCGTCTGCAACCTGCGTAGCATCAAAAAGATTCTGTTTCTGTGAAACACTAGTTAAATGAAATAAGTCGACAGGTTTTGCAGATGACAATGCTTTTGCTTACTTTGAGCGAAACCAAAGTAAGTCCAGCCGAAGGCGACTGAAGAAATTAAAACTTTAAGCGATAATACTCTGTCGTGCTATGCAATAGTTCGCAGATGACTTTAGGTTGAGCTAAAAATTATTAGTGGTTATCACGGCGGAGTCTTACCGTTTTTGTCTCCAAAGAAAGTAGCTAATTCCATTACTTTTTTAAAAAAGTAACCAAAAACTTTCTCATCCACAGAACCTGTTCTCTGTTTTCATTTTTCAAAAAATATTGCAAATACATTATCTTTATAAATTATGGGCAGGCTGTGGATGAAATTTAGCACTAGCAAATGCAAGTATGGGCTCCGTTGTGCTAGTCTAAAAACTTGCAGATGACTTTAACCTGAGGAAATATCAATAGATATCCAACTTAATTAAACAAACTCCAAATCAATCTCAACGCAATCCCAATCAACAACACTCCCATCACCCTTTCAAAATAAATCCCAAACTCCAAAAATCTTTTACGTACGATAGGCTGTGCAAACAGTACACTCACCACCATAAACCAGATGGCATTGACCATACACATCCAGGCCCCATAAAAAACCTGAACTTTCATTGGTGTGGTCGTACTTACAATCGTCGTAAAAATTGCCAGAAAAAAGATAGTGGCTTTTGGGTTCAATGCATTAGTGAGAAAACCCATTGTAAAAGCTTTAAATAAACTCGACGTATCACTGCCTGCTTGGCCATTAATATCAATAGTGGTATTCGGCTGGCTACGTAAACACTGCCATCCTAAATACACTAAGTAAGCTGCCCCCGCTGTTCTGATCAGTGACATGAGCCATTCGCTTTGCTGAATCAAAAAGCCAATACCAACAAGTGTATAAAACACATGGACTGAAATTCCGACACCAATACCAATTGCAGTCAGACATCCAATCAAATAACCATAACGTACACTTTGTCTTACCGTAATCACAAAATCTGGTCCCGGTAAAATCACCGCCATAAAGTGAATAAGAGCTAGCGTTAAAAACTCATGCCCATACAACTGCCACATAACAATTTAGTTTCCTGAAAATCACTTAAAAGATTGTATTGCGATTTTTTAGACGCGATAATCCAGTCAAAATCCAAATAACTTTTGCCTCATGAGCACAAATCAAAGTCTGGTTCTGTTAAATGAAATGGCGACTTTCGTTAAGGTTGTCGAGTCGGAAAGCTTTTCTGAAACTGCACGCCAGCTTGGTACAACACCTTCTGCTGTGAGCCGCGCGATTGCTCGATTAGAACGTGCTTTAGGCACCCGCTTACTCTATCGAACTACGCGGAAACTTCGCTTAAGTGAAAGCGGACAACAGGTCTATCAACGTTGCTTAGATATGGTGAATGCTGCACAAGCAGTCATGGAAAGTTCGGGCCAATTTCATGTCGAACCCGAAGGTATTATTCGTATGAGTGTTCCGAAAGCTGTGGGACATTTTATGATTCATCCGCATTTACCCGAATTTTTAGGACGTTATCCAAAAATTGATATTCAAATGCTTTTAGAAGATCGCTATGTAGATCTCATTGATGATGGCGTCGATTTAGCGCTTCGAATTACAGAGCAACCACCGGGTGGCCTTATGGGTCGAAAGCTGATTGATATTGATCACTTGGTTTGTGCCACACCTGAGTATTTGTCCAAGCATGGCACACCGAACCATCCTCATGATTTAAAGCAGCATGAATGCATTTACTTGGGTGAACAAGCCAGTGACTCAAAGTGGAAATTTCAACAAGGAAATAAATCGATAAGTGTTGCCGTGCGTGGTCGTTATGCTGCAAATCATACGGGTGTGCGTTTGAGTGCTGCATTACAGCATTTAGGTATTGCGAGCTTGCCGTACTTCGTTGCACGCCATGCTCTACAACAAGGCACCTTAGTTCAGGTTTTACCAGACTGGGATTTTAAAACCTATTACAGTGGTGGGCTGTGGTTACTTTACCCACCGACACGGCATGTCCCACCTAAATTGAGTGTATTGATTCAATATTTGGCAGATAAATTAGCAGCAGAGCCGACTTTAAAAATCTAGTCGACTCCTAGCTCGAGCAAATCCTATCTAGAGTCCTCTTTGTTAGAATTACTCAACCAATAGATCTTTTGGATTAATCGTATCGCCATAAACTGGTTTTAACGTTTTTTCATAAGCCTGATGAATCACACCTTCTTTTGCCAGTTTCTCTAAGTCTTGGTTCAACCAGTCCAGTAACTCTTTATCGCCTTTTTTCACTGCTGGTGCAATTAAGTCCTGCTCACCTAAATTGGTAATGCCAACGGTGTAATTTGGATTTTCTTTAGCCCAAGCTAAAACCAGCAAGTTATCATGTGCAAGCGCAGCACCACGACCATCTTTTAAAGCATCAAAAGTTTCAGTGTTTTGCTCATACTTTTGTAGTTTAATTTCAGGATGAGTCTTGGTGAAGAATGAATCAGCCGTTGTACCTTTGTTTACCAACAAAGTTTTATCTTTCAGTTGAGCTACATCGGTAATCGGATGGCTTTTAGGAGAGACCACACCTAGTGCCACTTTTAGGTAAGGCTTAGCAAAATCGACCACCTCTTTACGTTCTGGGGTAACGGTAAAGTTTGCAAAAATAATATCTACTTTATTGGCTTTTAAATATTCGACACGGTTCGCAGCTTCAGTTAAAACAAACTCAACTTTGTTTTCATCACCGAGCAGATCTTTAGCGACATGCTTGGCAATCTCTACATCAAAGCCTTGGTTTTTACCTTGTGCATCTAAATATCCAAACGGCGGTTTATCACTAAATACGCCAATTCGTACCACACCATTCTTTTTGATCTGTTCAATACTTGACGTAGTTTGTGTGGTATCGGCCGATTTTTCAGTAGACTGAGTTCCTTTATCACATGCAACCAAACCCAAACTCAGTAAAGATGCAGCCAAAATATGCTTCACGTTTTGAAATGTTAATGTTGTCATTATTTCACCCTATCGTTCTTGTAAAAGTCTTATTTAGAATCACAGCGCCTACTTTTAGGCACTGCTCTAGCGATATCGAAAATTATTGGCCTACGTCTAAAAACACATTCGGATTGACCGAGTCACCGTAAATTGGTTTCAAGGTTTCATCATAAATTTTCTTAATTTCACCGCTTGTTCTGAGCTGCTTGATTTCAGTATTGAGCCAATTCAATAATTGGGTATTGCCCTTTTTAACTGCTGGTGCAATAAACTCTTGATCACCAATAGACTGAATACCTGCAACATAATTTGGGTTCTTCGCGGCCCATGCCAAAGCATACGTACTATCTTGTGAAATTGCGTCACCACGACCGTCGGTTAAGGCTTTAAAAGCATCCGAGTTTCTTTCAAACTTGAGTAAATTCACTTTCGGATAATGCTTGGTAAAGTAAGTATCCGAACTTGTGCCTTTATTTACGATTAAGGTTTTACCTTCTAATTGGGCAATGTCAGTAATCGGCTTGGCTTTAGGCGAGACAATCCCAAAAGCCCCTTTTAAATAAGGCTCGGCAAAATCGACAACTTCCTTACGTTCAGGGGTTACTGTAAATGTCGCGAACACCACATCGGCACGATTTGATTTTAAAAACTCCACCCGATTTGAAGCTTCAGTCACAATAAACTCAACTTTCTTTTCATCACCAAGCAAATCTTTAGTCACCCGTTTTGCTAGAGCCACATCAAAGCCCTGATTATTCCCCGCACTATCTACATAACCAAACGGCGGATCATCAGCAAAAACGGCAACGCGTAAAACCCCATTTTTTTTGACTTGTTCTAAAGAATGGTCTTCTTGAGCATTACTTGCCTGTTCAGTTGATGGTGTTTTACTACATGCAGTTAATAAAACCCCAGCAACGGCAAGACTGCTTAATATTTTTATTGAATTACGTTTAAACATTCACTTCCTCATGATTCAAATAATAAAAATTTAGTACGACAAAATATTTAAGAAAGCTTTCGCTCGTTCTGTTTTTGGCTGTTCAAAAAATTCTTCTGGTGAAGCCTGTTCAATAATCTTGCCCTTATCCATAAAAATAATGCGGTCAGCAACCTTACGGGCAAAGGACATCTCATGTGTCACAATCAACATAGTCATTCCTTCATTCGCTAACTTGAGTACCACATCAAGCACTTCCCTAACCATTTCCGGATCAAGCGCAGCAGTAATTTCATCAAGTAAAATCACCTGAGGTTGCATGACCAGTGAACGGACAATGGCTATACGCTGTTTTTGTCCGCCAGAAAGTTGTCGCGGATAATCAAGTTTTCGCTCATATAGCCCGACTCGCTTTAGCAACTCATCTGCTACTTGTTCTGCTTCATCGCGGTGACGTTTTTGTACTTTAAGTGGCCCGAGCAAAATATTGTCAATGACGTTCATATGCCCAAATAACTCATAGTTCTGAAAAACCATGCCAATTTTTTGACGAGCATTCGTCCAGTCCACGTCTTTACCCAAAACACCTGACCCTGTTAAACGAATCTCGCCACCCTGAATCGGTTCTAAGCCGTTAATACAGCGCAATAAAGTACTTTTACCGCAGCCCGATGGGCCTAAAATAACAACCACCTCTCCTTGTTCTACATCTAGATCAATGCCCTGTAAAATATGACTTTGTGCAAATGATTTCTGTAATTGTTGTATCGATAACAAAGGCATAATTACTCCCAGACCTTTTCCAAATGTGCCGCCAAACGAGATAAGGGATAGCAAATCAGAAAATACAAAATAAAAATAAAGCCATAAATCCAAAGAGAAGCGCTCGGCACGGTAAGCAGCGAATTTTCAATAATTTGCTGGCCAACTTTAATGACTTCAACCACACCAATCAGGACTGCCAAAGAGCTGGTTTTCACCATTCGGGTAAATAAATTAATCGCGCCTGGTGTTACTCGTTTTAGACTTTGCGGAAAAATGACGTAGATCAAAGCTTGGACATGAGTTAGTCCAAGAGCATAGGCCGAATCGCGTTGATGCTGGTCAATTGAAGTAATGGCAGCACGAACCAAATCGCCCATTTCAGCCGTACCCCATAAAACAAACACAACAATGCACACCCACATTGCAGAAAACTGCCAGTTAAACCATGTCGCAAAGCCGAAATAAAACACGAACAGCAAAACTAAAATTGGAATGATTCGAATGGCTTCTAAGTACAGACGGCACAGCGCTTTAACGACTATGTTTTTAGAAGTCATAATGACGCCGAAAACTGTGCCAAAAATTGCAGAGAAAAACACTGAAATAAATGCAATTTTTGCAGTTGCCCAAAGTCCCCACATTAAACGTTCGAGGTGACTCGCTTGAAATAGATAATCAAGTTCCATGGCTCACCTTCCGACTTCTGTGCTCCAGATAGCTGGTTAAAATGGACACGGGCAATAAAATAATGAGATAGGCCATGATGAGTAAAAACAAAGCTTCTGTGGTTTTATAGTCCATGCCAATTAAGTCTTTGGTGACAAAAAGCAGTTCAACGACAGCAATGGCACTAACCACAGAACTTTCTTTAATTAGAAATAGACAATTTGCCCCTATTGCTGGAATTGAAATAGCCAGTGCTTGAGGGAAAATGACATATCTAAAAATTTGAGTCGGTTGCAGACCAATACTTTTTGCAGAGTCAATCTGCCCTTTAGCAACAGACTGCAAACCTGCTCGGAAAGCTTCGGCCATATAGCTTCCGCCTAAAAAGGTCAGTCCGATCACACCACAGGTAAAACCATCAATTTTGATACCCAGCTTTGGCAAACCGTAATACAAAAAGAACAGTTGAATTAATAAAGGGGTATTTCGAGATAACTCAATATAGAACTGGGCAATTCTATTTAGCACCCGCACGCGATATGTGATTAAAATGCTGCAAATCAACCCTACAATAATTGCCAAAATAATGCTGATAATTGAAATTTTCAGCGTGGTCAAAGTTGCAGAGAAAAATTGCGGCAACACACTATGGATATACTGCCAGTTCAAGGAAAATTCCAACAAATAATATTAAAACGTTATAAATATTTAGCTTTCGTCAGCCATTAAATATTTGTGTAACAAGTTTATTTTTTTCCCAATTGGTCTAAAACTATTTTTATTAGATAAGCTTTTCTATAAGTTTGATAAATTCGATCTGGCAATCGAAAACCTTCAAATCAGTTGGATACAACTGCTTAAAACATATTCACTAAAACAAAGATGAATAATAAAATCAATAAAAAATCGGACACCAATGCCCGATTTTTATTAAATGATTTTCAATTTATTGCTTATTTTCTAAGTACATCACCAATACTTGGGTCTTTATCAAAAACCGATTTAGCATATGGGCAAAGCGGAATTACTTTTACGTCTTTTTCACGAACAAAAGCTACCAAAGCATCAAGTAATTGGCGACCTACACCTTGTCCACGATAATTTTCGTTTACATCTGTGGCATCAATAATTAGCATGCTTTCGCCTGCCCATGTATAAGTCATTTCACCTGCAACGGTTTCACCATCAAGTAAGCTAAAGCTGCCGTGTTTTGTATCATCTTTTTGTTGAATATTCACAATGAATTCCTCATATTACAAATCGTATTTATTTAAAAATGACTTTGTATAATCTTTATCTATAAGAACAAATTTAACTGTAAAAAAATAGCCTATTTTTAGCAGTGAGTCTGTATGCTTTTTAAATACAATCTTCACTTAAATTAGTGAAACTCTTGCACCAGACTATTAATATGCGCCACCGCAGCAGTTCGGTTTTCAACGCAAAGTTTTTCAAAAACATGCTCTAAATGTTTATTCACTGTCCGTGGACTCAGCTCCAAAATTTCTGCAATGTCTTTATTGGTTTTTCCTAACAACAACCAGTGCATGACTTCTGCCTCACGTTGAGTCAACTGCGGGCAATATTTCAAAATATCAGCCATTTCTAAAGCTGGCGTAGTTGTCTTGATCTGGATAAGATAATTTTTTGCCACACTTGGCTCACTTTCCCACGGCGTGAGCAATAAAAGCTGTAATTGCTGAGATGGTGTCGAATAAGAACAGCTGGTTAATTTTTTTGGGTCTTTTTCATGTTCCAAATCTGAAAACCAAGCTTTTAAGCCTGCTTCAAAACCTTCTAATTCAGGTAAATATTGATTCAGTAAATCACTGGCTTTTTGAGTTTTCCAAACAATTTTACCGTGAACATCTAGTGCAAGAATTGCTGTTTCCGTTGCATCAATGACCTGTTTTTGTTGTTGCAATAGTTTGGCATGTGCCAAATGTGTTTTTACCCTTGCCAATACTTCTTCAATATTCAGAGGCTTGGTTACATAGTCCACCCCGCCGACCTGAAAACCACGCACAATATGTTCTGTCTCAGACAAACCTGTCATAAAAATAACGGGAATAAACTGCGTAATTGGACTCGCTTTAAGCTGTATACAACTTTCAAAACCGTCCATATGTGGCATATTGCCATCAAGTAAAATCATATCTGGTAAGCATCGGTGTGCAATTTCAATTGCACTTAACCCATCGGTTGTGACAAGCACGCGATAACCTGCCTGATCCAGACTTTCATGTAACAAGCCTAAATTTTCCGGCACATCATCCACAATCAGAATAACAGCCTGCTCGTTTGGCGAAGCTTGCTGAAAAGAAACATGTTGCGTACTCATTGCTTATCCTGAATCAATCGTTGCGCGTGTTTTAAATCAAACTTTTGAATAGCCTGTTCAAGCTGTTCCCATAACTCATTATGCTCCGGAAAATTTTGACGGCATTGCATTAAAGTCTGTTGAATTCCTCGAATATAACCCTGTCCAATTAAATCATTTAACTGTTGCAAGCTTTGCGGTAAATCAAGCAGATCATTATTTTCTGGTTGTTGAATTGGTGTATGAACAGCAACTTGCTCTTGCTTATATATATTTAAATCGAGTACTTGAACTTCATTATTTTCAAGGAGTGTCTCTGATTTGGAATCAATCCACACCAAGCCCAACTTATCTCCAATTTTACTCAGCAACAAATTCAGGTCGATTGGTTTTAACATAAAGTCTTCACTTAAGACGGCGTCTTGTGGATTGACTTCACGCTCGCCTGCATTGGCTGAAATAATTAAGATCGGCACATTGGTAATATTATTCTGACGCAATAATCGTGCTGTTTCCCACCCGCCCATCAAAGGCATATTTAAATCCATCAAAATCAGATTAGGTTGGAAAATAGGTACACGTCTTAAACAGTCAATGCCCGACTCGGCTTCTTCAATCATAAATCCCAAAGGTTTGAGAAAATTAGCAACTAAACCTCGATCCACAGCTTCATTATCGACAACTAAAATTCGTTTTCGCTCGCCTTGATAACCCGTAATCTGGTTGGAGTAAACATTAGAAATCGGATGAACCACTTCTTTTGAAGGTAAGTAAAACTTAATCTTAAATTGTGAACCCTGATTGAGCTGACTAGTCACAGATAACTGCCCACCAAGTAAATCGACTAATAATTTTACAATTGGTAGTCCGAGTCCTGTTCCAGTAAATCCGCCTTGAACCACATTACTGCCCCGTTCAAACGGGTTAAAGATTCGCTCTAAATCTGCCTCGGCAATACCACAGCCCGTATCTCTAATTTCAAAATAAGCCGTTTGAAAACGGTACTCGACTTTTAAAGTAATTGTGCCACTCGTTGTAAACTTTAATGCATTGCCCAGCAAATTGATGAGCACTTGCTCTAAGCGTTTTTTGTCGGTACGAACATAGTGCGGTAGGTTCTCTCCAATTTCATAAACAAACTGTAAATTCTTCTGTTCAAACTGAGGCTGAAACATTTGAATAATCTGTTCAATAAAATTGGGGAAATGCACATCCACTACATTTAAAGAAATTTTGCCTGTTTCAATGCGTGCTAAATCTAGTAAACCGTCAATGAGTGAAGTCAAATGCTGCCCACTACGGCTAATCACTCCGAGTGCCATTTTGCCTTGTTCAGAGAGTTGTTCTTGTTTTTGAAGTAATTGGCTATAGCCCAAAATACTATTTAAGGGTGTCCGTAGTTCGTGGCTAATGCCAATGACATAACGGCTTTTTGCATCATTGGCCCGTTCTGCTGCTATTCTGGCATCTTGTAAGTCTTTTGAAGTGACTTCATGGGCAGCAATTTCATCAATCAATAATGCTGTTTGCTGATGCGTTTCGATTTCAGCATTACGACGGCTTTCATCGTTTAACACTAACCACCATGCAGCAACGCTCATTAATAAAAATAAAATGGTATAAATTTTGACAAACAGCGTAAATAGTTGAGGAACAGCTGCGGCATTAATGGTTTCTAAGTAGGTTTTTTCTTGGATATAAACCAGACTCAAACTCACTGCCAAAACAATAGACAATCCTAGAGTCAGCAATAGATACAAACTGACCCTGCTATTTAAACGGCTGGCCCAACGCTCTGGTAAATAGTGCCAGATGGCTTTTTTGAGCTGAACTGACCAACGTGCATCGGGTTTACATAAATCGTGACAGCGGGCTTCAAGTGAACAGCATAGAGAACAAATCGTACCGTTATAGGCTGGGCAGCCCGCCATATCAGCAAGCTCATAATCCCGTTCACATACCACACAGTTAGCAACCGACGTCGCCTGAATTTTTTCAGGCTGGCGTGCAATGTAATATTTGCCTTTGGTTAGGTAAGCAATGACAGGAACGCATAATATAGCACTCCCTAGAGCAATAAAACTCGCCAATCCTTTTGCCATGAGTCCGAAAAAGCCCAAATAACTCAGCATAGATAACACTGAAGCAATCAGTAAAGCGCCCACACCTACGGGGTTAATGTCATATAAGTAAGCACGGCGAAATTCAATTCCTTTCGGGCTTAGACCTAAAGGCTTACAGATAATTAAATCGGCAACAACGGCACCAATCCATGCCAAAGCGATATTACTATATAGTCCCAAAATGCGTTCAACCGCATGGCTAATCCCCATTTCCATCAAAACGATAGCAATAAAAATATTAAAAAGAAGCCAGACAATTCGCCCCGGATGGCTATGAGTCAAGCGAGCAAAAAAGTTGGACCATGCCAATGAGCCAGCGTAGGCATTGGTCATATTAATTTTAATTTGTGCCAAGCAAACCAGTGCCAGAGTCAAGATTAGAGCAAGCTGAGGGTTTGGAATAAATTGTTGATAGGCGACCCAATATAGATAAGTCGGATTGTCTAGTTCAGAGACAGGAATAAACAGCTGAAAAGCTAACACCATCAGTAGCATGCCCATCAAAACTTTTAGAAATCCGAAAATAATCCATGACGGACCACCTAAAAAAACGGCAAAACGCCACGCGGTTCTGTTCTGTTCTTTTTGTGGTAAAAAGCGTAGATAGTCAGCTTGCTCACCAATTTGGATCACAAATGAAAAAATAAGAGTGCACGCCGCACCAAAGTAATACAGATTAAAGTCAGTTGAGTTTGAAACTGCTCCAACAAAATGCAGGCTACTACTTAAAATTTGTGGTTGTTTCCAAAGTACAAAAAACCACGGTAACAACAGCAATAAAAGCCAGATTGGCTGAGTGATTGCCTGAACTTTATTAATAAAACCAATGCCTTTGACCACTAAAGGCAAAATCACTAAGGCAGAAATTAAGTAACCAATAACTTGCGGAATGCCTAAAGCCAGATCAAGTGCCATTGCCATAATTGCGGCTTCAAACGCAAGCAAAATAAAGGTAAAGCTGGCATAAATTAGAGATGTAATGGTCGAGCCAATGTAGCCGAAACCTGCACCACGAGTAAGCAGATCAACGTCTACATTATATTTTGCGGCGTAGTAACTGATCGGCCAACTGGTCAAAAATATGATGGCGCATACGACAATTGCTGCCCATAACGCATTGCTAAAGCCATATTGCCAAAGCATGGTCGCCCCAATGGCTTCCATCGCCAAAAAGCTAACGGTCGAAATTGCGGTGTTGGTCACCGTCCAAGGTGACCATTTTCTTACTGAAGTGGGTGCGTAGCGGAGCGCATAATCTTCGATACTTTCATCTGCCACCCAAATATTATATTCACGGCGTGTTTTGATCACACGTTGTGGCGCTTGTTGGGGGCGTGAAGAATCTGGCATAACACTCATGTTTGGCATGTGGCTGCATTAAACCCAGCAATCCTTATGCCAAAAGTCATTTATCATGGCGATTTTTTCTAATACGCACATATACGCAAAATAACGTATTTTCAATTTTTCCCAAAAATCACACACTCAAAACCATCAAAAAACAATGATCAATATTTGTGTTGATTGACCGAAAATGATTGGGAGATTGATGTTATGAGTGTATCTGAACATCCAAATCTGGACACTGTGCAAGGTGCAGATTCACAAAAAGCAGTGAATGAAACCTTAGAAGATTATACTTTACGTTATGCTCCACACAGCTTTCGGCGCTGGAGTCCCAAAGTTGTTGCTATTACTGCACTTGGTGGTATTGCCTATCTTGCTGACTTTTCTATTGGTGCCAGTATTGGTATGTCTTATGGAACAACCAATGCTGTTTTCTCCATTTTATTTGCAGCGATTATTATCTTCTTAACCGGCATTCCTTTAGCCTACTACGCAGCTCGCTATAACATCGACCTTGACTTGATTACCCGCGGTGCAGGTTTCGGTTACATCGGTTCGGTTCTTACCAGTATCATTTTCGCCAGTTTCACCTTTATTTTCTTTGCCCTTGAAGGTTCAATCATGGCGCAAGGGTTATTGCTCGGTTTAGGCATTCCGCTTTGGGCAGGTTACCTCATCTCAACCGTTATGGTCATTCCACTCGTCATTTACGGCATGAAAGCTTTAAGTAAATTACAAGTCTGGACTACCCCACTTTGGCTCGTTCTAATGATTGGTCCTGTAGCCTATCTGATTTACCAAGAACCTACCTTAGTTAGCCAGTTTGCAACGTTTACAGGTCATGAAGGTTTTGCACCTGTAGATATGGCAGCGATTATGCTTGGTGCGGGTATATGCTTATCCCTCATCATGCAAATCGGTGAGCAAATTGACTACCTACGCTTCATGCCTGCAAAAACAAAAGAAAATAGCAAAGCATGGTGGGCTGCAGTTATTTCAGCGGGTCCGGGCTGGGTGATTTTAGGGGCGATTAAACAAATTATTGGGGCATTTTTAGGTTTCTATTTACTCACTAAAATACCGGGCGTAAACAGCACTGAACCTGTTCAACAATTTAATGCAGCGTTTCATGACATGCTTCCGGGCTGGGCTGCTTTAACACTTGCAGTTATTTTGGTGGTTATTTCTCAAATTAAAATTAATGTGACCAATGCTTACTCTGGTTCCCTTGCATGGACAAGTGCCTACACTCGTATTAGCAAACATTATCCGGGTCGTATTGTCTTTGTGATCGTAAACTTGGCAATTGCACTTGCTTTAATGGAAGGCAACATGTTTGCGGTATTGGGTAAAATCTTAGGGTTCTATTCAAACTTTGCGATTGCTTGGGTGGTGGTGGTTGCAACAGACATTTCAATCAACAAATATGTTTTAAAACTTTCACCTAAAGAACCGGAATATCGCCGTGACATGCTCTACAACGTAAACCCTGTCGGTATGGTTGCTTTCCTTGTATCAGCAGGTTTATCGATTGCAGCATTCTTCGGATTACTTGGTAGTTTCTTGGCGCCTTACTCTCCAATTATTGCACTTGTACTTGCTTTTGTATTAACACCAATCATGGGTCTATTAACCAAAGGAAAATACTACATCAAGTCACACGATGACGGTGTTAAAGAACCACGTTACGATGCTGAAGGTACACCAGTAGCAACTGTTTATCACTGCCGCGTATGTGAGCAAGGCTATGAGCGTCCAGATATTATGTTCTCTCACAAACATAACGGTACAATTTGTTCTTTGTGTAAAACACTCGATGCTTAACTCCCTTACCAATTAAAAAAGAAGCTTTAAAGCTTCTTTTTTTATATCTGATGATTTAGCCAATCGGAAATAAGCGCTCAGGTACCACATCTTTCATCACAATGGTTGAGATGAGCCGCTGCACACTTGGAATAGCAGATAGTTTTTCATCGTACAAACGCTGAAAAGCCGGTAAATCTCTAGCAACAACATGGAGTAAATAGTCAGGTTCACCAAACAAACGCTGTGCCTGAATAATTTGCGGAATCTCAATCACGGCATTTTCAAACTTCTCAACCGCCTGTTTATCGCCTTCTTTAAGCGTAATAAAAACAATCGCTGAAAACTCAAAACCGACTAAGTTTGGGTCGAGTTCTGCCCGATAGCCTTTGATAGCTCCCGACTCTTCTAAAGCCTTCACTCGTCTGTGACAAGGTGAAATGCTCAAACCAACTTTTTCTGCCAATTCAGTGATAGATAATCGGCCATTTAATTGCAATTCAGCAAGAATCTTTTTATCTATGCGATCCATTTAGAAAAATTTACCCCAAATGTATGTGATATGAGCAAATATTTAAAAGCACATTCTAAATACATGAGCATATTATTTTCAACAAGCTCGAATAAATAGGGATTTTTTCTAAACCACGGGCGAAACCTTTGGAAAATTGTTTGCCGAGATAAACATATGGCTTTTAACATTTTTATTGCATTTTGGAGTGTCTCCATTCTTTTTATTATTACGCCAGGGGCAGACTGGGCCTACGCTATTTCCGCAGGTATTAAGGGTAAAGTTGTCGTACCCGCTGTTGCAGGTATGCTATTTGGGCACTTTATTACGATTTTATTGGTAGCGGCTGGTGTTGGTCTGCTTGTAGCAAATAACCCAACTGCGCTTATGATTCTTACTGTTGCGGGTTCTGCCTATTTATTATGGATGGGAATAAATTTACTCATTACCCCTCCTACTCCGAATCAGGCTGGTTCTGAAAAGGCTCAGTCATGGTTGAGCTGGGCAACCAAAGGCGTTTACGTAAGTGGCTTAAACCCGAAAGTTTTTTTGCTCTTTTTAGCCCTGCTTCCTCAATTTATTGACACCACTGCTTCATGGTCAGTGACGACACAAATTCTTGCCTTTGGTGTTGTCCACATGATTAGCTGTGCAATTATTTACTTAATGGTGGGTTATGGTTCAGAGGCTATTTTGAAAACCAGACCACAAGCAGCACAGTTAGTCGGCCGTTTTTCAGGTGGTTTAATGGTCGTTATCGCAACGTGCTTATTGATTGGGCAAATTTAAAAGTCATTCAGCAAAAAGTTACTGGCCTCGATTTCAGGTCAGTAACTTAAATAATAAATACGGGAAAAAATTTATCTCATACGTTTAAGGTTATAGGTCACGACTCCCCAAATCACCAGTTCTTGCCCCTCTTCAATATAAATATTTTGATAATCAGGGTTTTCTGCTTTCAGCCACACTTTAGGGGGTTGAAATTGGGTATCAATCATTAAGCGCTTAACAGTAAAATCATTGTCGATAAGTGCAATCACAATATCGCCCGATTTAGCAGGAATACTACGGTCCACAATAAGCGGATCATCAATATCAATTCCGGCATCTAACATGGACAACGAATTGGCTTTCACAATAAACGTGGCATTTTCATTTCTAATTAAATATTCATTTAAATCGAGTGCTTTCTCAATATCGTCTTGCGCTGGTGATGGGAAACCCGCAGCAACACGTTCTGTCGCCAAAGGAATGTGGTAAATTTTATCGTTGTTCGGATGAACCTGCTGTATCTTTAGTTTTGAAGTGAAATCTGTCTGGTTATCGGTTTTGACATTATTCAGTAACCAATTTTTGATAAAGTTGACTTGAGATTCAGGAACACGAATCACTTTGGTGGGTTCATTGAACTGTGCTTTACGGCCGGCGTTTTCCCGTGCACCGCCATGCTCGAATTCTTTCTTCTTTGGCATATCGCCTCCATTTCACCGTTCAAATCCTACACAAACAATGTAACTTGAAAAAGTTACATTTTCAAGTTGACGAAATATTTTTTTTGCATAACAATAAATTTCATGATCAGATTTTAATCCATTTTGCTTTTAACAGGGATGTTAAAACGGAAATGGTAATTTGAAGAGAATCAAAACCTATTGTGAAATAGTTCTTATTACTGACTGTTTTGATTTTTATCAATGAAATTCTGAACACTTAAATATGAGTTAGATTCAGTTTTTGGTATGGAGACATGCGAAATGAAAAATCAACGTGATGCAGTTTTAGGTTATGCAGATGAACAACATGCCTACTATATCCGTCTTATTGAAAATGATGCGGTATTAGGCGAAAGCTATGGAATTTTCTGTGAAAATCCGGAAAGTGAAGCAGCCGAAAGTATTATGACGACACTATTTTTAAAGAAATCATTTTGGTTAAATGGCTCAGAATTCACAGATATTGTAAAAGGCTTACACCCCCTTACCCACTCATAAGTTTAAAATAATAAAAATAAAGGAGGCATAATGCCTCCTTTATTCTCAAAAACTATTTGCTTAAGACGTAAAGCGTCCATAAGCATCGCGTTTTTGATTACGAGAGTTCTGACCACGCCCATCTGAACGGCCACGGCGGTCATCGTCGTCGTCATCGTCATCACGACGGCTGCGACCACGGCCTCGGCCACCTGAACGACCGCGATCATCATCTTCATCGTCGTCATCATAACGACTGCGGCCACGGCCTCGGCCACCTGAACGACCACGGTCATCATCTTCGTCATCATCGTCACGACGGCTGCGACCACGACCTCGACCGCCTGAACGGCCACGGTCATCATCTTCATCGTCGTCATCATAACGGCTGCGACCACGACCTCGGCCACCTGAGCGACCGCGATCATCATCTTCATCGTCGTCATCACGACGGCTGCGACCACGACCTCGGCCACCTGAACGGCCACGGTCATCATCTTCATCGTCGTCATCATAACGGCTGCGACCACGACCTCGGCCACCTGAGCGACCGCGATCATCATCTTCATCGTCGTCATCACGGCGGCTGCGGCCACGACCTCGACCGCCTGAACGACCGCGATCATCATCTTCATCGTCATCATCACGGCGGCTGCGACCACGACCTCGGCCACCTGAGCGACCGCGATCATCATCTTCATCGTCGTCATCACGACTGCGGCCACGGCCTCGACCGCCTGAGCGACCGCGATCATCATCTTCGTCGTCATCATCATAACGACTGCGGCCACGGCCTCGACCGCTTGAACGGCCGCGGTCATCATCTTCGTCGTCATCATAACGGCTGCGACCACGACCATTACGATCATCGTTTTTATGACTTAAAGCACCAGCTTCACGAGCCTCTTCTGAGGTAAATTCATGTGCGTTACCACTGGCATGTGCAGCACGGCCAGCTTCACGAGCTTCTTCTGAAGTAAATTCATGCGCATTGCCACTGGCATGTGCAGCTCGCCCACCTTTACTGGCTATTTCTCTGACTCTTTCAGGATCCATACTTGCAAATCCACGATTTGAAGTACCTGAACTATTGTTATCATCTTCATATCTAGTATTAGCCATAGTTATATCTTCCTATATTAAAATTATAAGTCGCTACCGCTTTTATTGAACGGATAAATTTAAGATAAGAGATTTAAAATATTTTTATACCCATGCTATGTTTCAATCTTTTTAAATGTATATAATTTAAATTTCAAACAAAAACTCTAACATCATTATTTAAATGAAGATTTTCTTAGTTAAAATATTTATCAATTATTAGCTAATTTTACTTTTTAAATACTCACCATACTTATTATTACTCAAACCTACATAACAATATATTTTTACAAATGCATTTAAAAATTCAGGCTAAATAACACAAACTTTCATAACGTACAAATCAATAAAAAACAAAAACATCTTCACTATTGAAGAAACAAACATAAAATATAATTAAAATTATTTAAAAACAATAACATAAACTATTAATTTTGCATAAAAACTTTACTTGAGTGATTAAAATCAAGATTTAAAATTAACATATAATATTTGTGAGAAAAGAATGATGCAACCTACTCATACACACTCAACACTACAATATATTCATATTTCTGTACCTGAAATTTTACTCAGTAATATTGAAATAAAAAATTCTTGGCAAGATTATAACCAAGAATGGAGCTATAGATTAGACCCGCCTCACGCAAGCCATCCTTTTCAGAGAGACTTGTATATTATTAAATCAAAAAATATTGAAACGGAAGATATAAAAAAATTACTAGATAATATAGTTGTTAAAAACATTAAAAATAAAGATGACTTAAAAAATATAGTTGAAGCGGAAACAGTAATAAAAGAAATTTTAGATTTATCTAATTATATATCTATAGAAAATTGGCTAAATGATACAGGTAACCGATCAATTGTTGAAAGTATGATTGATAAAAACAAGGTTAAGTTATTGGATATTATCTAACCTAACTTGATATGTTATATTTTTTTACATCCTTATATATAAAATAACAAAGACAACTTTTTAAAAAAGACTATTTACTCATATTCACGTGCAGATTAACCAATATAGAGGGACTGAAAATTAAATAGAGGTAGTCTAGACATGGAAAATACAACGAATCAGTATCCATCAGAAGTTCCTGCACAAGTTCAACCTCATCAGCCAGGTGATCAGGAGAAAATGCATCCTGAACCAGAAATTATTAAAGCATCCCATAAAGGCAGTGAAAAACTAAAAGGCAAAGTTGCCGTCATTAGCGGTGGTGATAGCGGTATAGGCCGTTCAGTTGCCGTACTATTTGCCCGTGAAGGTGCCGATATTGCTGTACTGTACCTTGAAGAAGACCAAGATGCCGAAATTACTAAACAGCTTATTGAAAAGGAAGGACAACAATGTCTTTTATTAAAAGGTGATATTTCCGATCCAGACCTTGCAAAACAAAATATTGATAAGGTTTTACAGCATTTTGGAAAAATTAATATTTTAGTGAATAATGCGGGTGTGCAATATCAACAAAAAGAAATTGAAAGTATTAGTAATGAACAATTAGAAAAAACATTTAAAACAAATATTTTTGCCATGTTTTATTTAACCAAAGAAGCCATTCCTTATATGGAGGAAGGCGATAGCATTATTAACACCACCAGTATTACCAGTTACCAAGGTCATGATGAGTTGATTGACTATGCAAGTACTAAAGGTGCAATTACCTCTTTTACTCGTAGTCTATCCAACAATTTAATGAAGCAGAAAAAAGGTATTCGTGTAAATGGTGTTGCACCAGGCCCAATCTGGACTCCCCTTATTCCAAGTAGTTTCGATGCCGAGACTGTCGAAAAGTTTGGTAAAGATACCCCAATGGGTAGAATGGGTCAGCCAAGTGAAGTCGCCCCTGCTTACCTTTTCCTTGCCTCAGATGATGCAAGTTATATTACTGGTCAGGTTATTCATGTAAATGGCGGCCAAATTGTTAATGGCTAATAACATAATTTAGAAAAAGCCCTGAAAGCGTTTAAACTTTCAGGGCTTTTTTTATTTAAGCCGGTACATGTGCGGCTATTTGTTCTCGTGACCAAACCCGGTGTGCTTTAATCAGGTTCTTAAATTTTTCCGCAACATGCTGGAACTCATCTTCAATTAAAGTTCCTTCATCTGCCACTAAACCTAATGGTTCAAGCAAATCAGATTTATTACCTAAAAATACGATTGGCTTTAAGTGCTTATAAGCTTCGAGTAAGTAATGGCGAGCTACCCCGTCTTGCATAACCGTATTTAGGTTATCGCCATCCGGAATAATTACCGCATCATAGGCAATTGAAGGCTCAGACATTTGCATGCCATCAGCCACAATAACGTTATCTTTATGATCTTTGACTGGAGCCAAGCTCGGCGCTAGTAAATGAAGGATTACGCCTTCTTTAATTGCCCAGTTTTTAATAGCCTCCAATGCATCAGACTTCACCATGTTATGGATAAGTACAGCAACTTTTCTACCTTGAATATCTTCAGGCGGGAAAGCTAAAAAAGATAACTTGGCAGATTTTTCAACTGCTGTTTTCTTATAGTTTAGGGTTAAGTCAGGCACTTCAATACCTAAATTTGCTCCTACTTGACGTGCCAAATCTAAGTCGATATTAGCCAAAATTTGTTGAACTTGACGCTCACGAATATGCTTTCTTTGAACTTTACTTAATTCAAAAGTATAGGCATCGACTACATGTTTTTGTTCATGGGGTGCAAGGCTTTTGTAATATAGTCGCGGTTGAGAGAAGTAATCTGAGAACGTCTCACTTCTTTGACGAAGTTTATGTCCACTAATTTTTTCAGGATAACTTTCAAAACCACCATTTGATGCCGCTGGCGGTGTTTCTACTGGCCAATTTCCATCAATTGAGTTTGGTTGATATGCAGCCTGTCCTTTATGAATGGTATGCTGATGAATACCATCACGTTGATTGTTATGGAATGGACACACAGGTTTGTTAATCGGAATTTGGTGGAAGTTTGGTCCACCTAAACGGCTTAACTGGGTATCTGTGTATGAAAATAGACGTGCTTGTAAAAGTGGGTCATCAGTAAAATCAATACCAGGTACTACATGACCCGGACAGAAAGCTACCTGCTCTGTTTCAGCAAAGAAGTTATCTACATTTCTATTTAAAACAAATCGGCCAATTGGTGTAACAGGAACTAATTCTTCAGGAATAATTTTTGTTGGGTCCAGCAAATCGAAGTCAAAGTTCATTTCATCTTCTTCTTCGACAATCTGCACACCGAGTTCCCATTCTGGATAAAAACCTTGCTCAATTGCTTCATAAAGATCACGACGGTGGAAATCCGGGTCTTTACCTGCAAGTTTTTGAGCTTCATCCCATACCAGCGCACTCAAACCTTGTTTTGGTGTCCAGTGAAATTTCACAAAATGTGATTTACCTTCAGCATTAATTAAACGGAACGTATGCACACCAAAACCTTGGATTGAACGTAAGTTACGAGGAATCGCACGGTCTGACATCGCCCAAATTACCGCATGTGCTGACTCGGGCACTAAAGATACAAAATCCCAGAAAGTATCATGCGCAGTTGCACCCGTTGGGATTTCTGTGTCCGGTTCAGGTTTTACCGCATGTACAAAGTCTGGAAATTTAATCCCGTCTTGCACAAAAAAGACAGGTGCGTTATTTCCTACCAAGTCGAAGTTACCTTCTTGGGTATAAAACTTAATGGCAAAACCGCGGATATCACGAACAGTGTCGGCAGAACCACGAGGCCCTTGCACTGTTGAAAAACGTACAAAAATAGGCGTCTGAATAGTTGGGTCTGTCAAGAATCCAGCTTTGGTTAAACGTTCGTTTCCTTCATATGCCTGAAAATAACCATGTGCCCCTACACCACGCGCATGCACAATACGCTCAGGTATACGCTCATGGTCAAAGTGGGTGATTTTTTCTCTTAAAATGAAATCTTCCAATAAAGTCGAGCCACGAATACCCGCTCTTAAGCTATTTTGGTTATCCGCTATTTTAACCCCCTGATTTGTGGTTAAAGCTTCATTAGTTGCATCATCTCTAACTGTGTCTAACTGTTCAGTTTTCTGGGTAGTATTGGCTTTATTTGCTGCATCGGCACCAGCCATTTCACTTGTTTTATTGGTTGATTTAGTATTGTCGTTCATGTCCATTACCTATGTTTTTGAAAGTTAAACTTGGGGTTGAAGTAGAAAACGTTTATAAAACTAGTTTTTAAACGTACCTAAATAAGGAAAAAGGAGTTCTACGTATTTACGAGTACTCCAAAGACCAATACTTTTATGATGAGAATCTGGGGCAAGAAACGGAGTAAGTTTACAAATTTTTATGGCAAGGTCATTTGATTGTTGGACGCGCTCTTGTAGTGCATCAAGTTCGCCATCCGAGATATAACTAAATAAATAATCCTGAATACGCTGGCTATTCTTTAGTTCTCTGCTGTATGCCAAGAAGTTAGAAGAATGATCACTACCAGCAATCCAGTCATGAATAATTTGGCGCTCTACAGGGTTAAACACCCCAAACATTTTTCCATTTTCTTCATTAATCATTCGCCAGAATACGCTCTGTTCAGGGTCGGTATTAAACTTAATCCATTTGTGTTCAGTTAAATGAGTGATTAAACCTGCAATGTCATCGGGATTTGATAACCATTGATTAATGGTCTTGCACCCAAACTGTCTGGTTTCGTTATGGATTAACTGACCGACAAGCGCCTTTCTTTTGAAAATTCTATGGACAAAGTCTTCAGTATTTAAATTTTTTATAATTTTTGAAGAGGATACCCCATGATTATTAAGGGCAAAACCATGTTTTAGCTTGGTCAAGAAGAGTTCTTTATCTCTATATTTATTATAAATATCTTCAATAACTTTAATGGCTTTATAGGCATGACCATTGTCAATATTGTCGATAGTGATATGAAGATTAAAGTATTTAGAATCAATACCTAATTCAGCAAGCTCATAATTCGAAATTAAAAGATGCAGTGGTAACTGCTCATAGCCTAAATTAAAACCCACAATCTCGGGAATAAACTCAGGAGGTGCATAACCCAGAGCAAGCTGCACAACTGCTTGATGATAATACTCGTCTTCTAAAAGCAGATCGAAACTGTCTAGCCCTAGACTGCGTAAAAGGTCATCATAGATACAGACATGGTTTGCTTTTGGCTCACCTAACCCAAGCTCTTCGAGATAAGTAATAATTAATTCATGAAAAATAGGATCATTCCAATAATGCACTGAGCTATATAGCCATGCACCGTCTACTTTTTTGGTTGGAGACACCTTTATTAAAAACTCAAATGCCTGAGCGACGTTCTTAAAATACTCTCTATCTTGACCAGATTGTCTACGATTTAAATATGCCTGAAATTCCTGACAATTTTTTTTATTATCGTTTTCACACCATGCCTTAATCAAATTGATATCCGAAGGAAAATCTATTTCCTTCATCTCTAGTTTATCTATCTCTTTAACAAGAAAATCTCTAGCCTTTTTCTCTTTCTCAAAGCTAGAAACATCAGGATCAAGGAAAAAAACAAACAATTCATAATAATTTTGTTGATTATCTTGTAATAAGTCTAATAATCGTTTTTTCACTACAACAGGCATTTTCATTCTCCGTTTGTGAGATATCAATTACCATACGTCACCCTAACTATAATCGAGTTTTAAGTTTGTTATTTTGCGTTATTAAAAAACAGGGTAAATACAATAAATCTAAAAAATTCATAGACATATAAAATAACGCAAAATTACATTTAAACTTTTAGTATTATTTAAGCTGCTGTTTTTATATAAAATTTGCAAATCTTAATCCAATTTTACATTAACTTCACCATCAAAATTATAAACATTAAAAAAATAACAAAGCAAACAATTAAATAGTTTTATAACATTTTAAAAACAATTGTAGGGAGAATTAAAATGTTCAATAAATGTTGCGAATTATTAGCAAAGGAAAAAATTAAAATTGCATTTTTTGAAAGTGCCTCTGCGGGCTACCTTGCTTATCGTTTCTCTTTAAGTCCTTATTCAGGCGATATTCTGATTGGAAGCCTTGTGAGTTACGACCTTCGCGTAAAGGAAAATACCTTGCATATTTCAGAAGAGCTTATTGAAAAATATACTGCAGAATCAATGCAAGTAACTGTTGAAATGATTAATAAAGGTAAAGAACTTTTACATGCTGACCTGTATGTTGCCTGCACAGGTCTTTTGAAAAAAGGCGGCTCTGAAACACCAGAAAAACCTGTAGGTACTTTCTTTTACTCAATATATTATAAAAATAATTTTTATAATTTTAGACGTGTTTTAAGGGGTCCTGCCTTTTTAAAACTAAGAAAGTTGATTTACTATGTTACTCAAGATATAAAACTTATTATATTAGAAGACAAAAGGCGTTAATTTTATATAAAAGTTAACAAATATACATTTAGAAATATTTATTATCTTTCTTAAATATTATGTGCTGAAATGTAATTTTTTAAATGTTCATATTAATAATGTTTATGACTTAAAATTACATACATTAAAAATCAGCAAGTTATTTAAAATTTATAAATTTTAAGTTTACAGTTAAATATAGGGTAACACCCCTACCCTACACATTTAAAATCTACATGTTTTAATAACCCTATCTGAAGCTCTCAGATAAAACACATCGTCATAATTGATATGAGGTATTAAAAATGAGCACTACTAATAATCAAGCAAATCAACGCAATAATCAGCAGCAACAACAACAGCAAAATGACAACCGTAATCAACAGCAACACGGTAACCAACAGCAAAACGATCAACAGCAACAAAATAACCAGCAACAACAGCAAAATGATAACCGCGGCCAACAACAAGGATCTAACCAAAAAGATTCTGGCCAACAAAACTCAAATAACAACCAACAACGTTAATCGTTTGTAGTTGTTCTTTGATGCGGTCGATCATTTAGGAAGGTGACCTCACCTTCCTAAATCAAAATATAAGCATAAAATTCAATAAAATATGAGGGAATTCTGATGACAGATCAAAATACAGATCATGCTCAATTGGTAGCTGGCGATCATAACTATTCTGACTCTCGCTGGCGCGAAAGCTATCTTACTCGACCTTATTATCAAGAAGCGCAATTAACTACACCAGATCTAGATTATGATCGTGATTTCTCTGCGGCTTATGAACTTGGTCATCGAGCTCGTTCTGAATCTAAAGAAGGAACTCAGTTTGAAGATATGGAAGGCAGCTTGCAGCAAAAATGGGAAGAGCTAAAAGCTGAGTCCCGCCTAAAATGGGAACACGCTAAACAAGCGATTAAAGATGCATGGGATGATATGTAACATCCTCAAAAGGTCCATAGCTATAAGCTTATTTCCTATTGGCCCTGGGAAATAGGCTTTTTTATTGTCCTAAAATTGTGAGCATTAAAAAAATGGTGGCATATTAAAATTATGACTAAGATATTGATTTGCTAAAATTGGATCATCAAAAATTTCTTTTTTAAATTGTACACTCGGTGTTGTAGCGAGTACATGTGTCGGCTTAATAGTAACTTCCACTACATACTTATTTTGCTCATATTTGGCTTTTACACCATAAATCTCAGAATCATTAATGCAAGTTCCATCTGTAAAATATACAAACATACATACTACCTTAAATATTACTCATCATAGCGGTCTTATCAAAAATAAAGCCTGACTAGATAATCAGGTCAGGCCTTTCATCAAAATTAACTTTGATTTTTCTTAAAATATTCAATTATTTCTTCCCCATTATTTACAGGCTTTTTCTGCGAAGGGTAAGTTTCTTCATAGGCATAGGCGGGTAAAGTAATTTTAGCTCGAATTGGAGGTAATTTTTCTTGTCCACCTGTGGTAATTCGCTCAATAAAACCAGCAAGCCAAAGTACAAACTCCTGAGTATTTTTACTTTTAGGAATAAGACTTAAATCCAATTTAATTTTTGACTCTTGCAAAGGTTTAATGAGTATTTCGGCAAAATCAATATAATTATATAAAAGCTTTAATTTTGTCCCCTTTATTTCTTGTCTGAGTTCAATCATCAAATTATTAAGATCTTCCATCGGATCATCCGTAAAGCCTTTTTTTTCTTTAACATTTTGATATATTTTCTCAGCTATTTTTAAATATTGGGGCATATCCTTACCTTTTATAGTTCACTCTTACTAAAATGAATTTTGGATGAATATAAGTAAGCTATTGTGTTTGTTTTATTAACTTTTTGAAACGGTAACTTAAGATTGCAACAAAACGGTAACAACAAATTCTCCAAATTGTAAAAACAAAATAAATATTTGATTAATTTTATATTTTTATATATTTCATTATTATTAAATTATATTTTTTATATAAAATAACGATTAAAAAAGCCTACTAATAAAGTAGGCTTTTGAAAGAAGCTAATCTATTACGAGTTTTTATTCATGTCATGAGATGTAGCTGGATCACTTGCTTCATGCATGCCGTCATTTCTTGAATTACGATCTTGGCAAGCACTCATACCCATAGCAATTGCCAACACCATACTTACTGCACAAAAGATTCTTACCATTTAAAACACCTTTATAAATATTAAAATGTAGGTTTATGAATAACATTATCTTATGTTGGGCTACCGCAGTGGTTCTCTTAACTTTTGTAGATTATGCAAGCTTTTGTAAAAACCAAAAATTATGATTAATAAAATTATATTTCTTGCAATTGATATTTTGGTTATTTTTTGGCAAGCAATGTTTAGGAGACTCTGGTCATGTTATAAAATTCGAATTATTAAATAGTTTAGCCAAACAACACACCTAATTAGAGATATTGATATACTATACAAATAAACAATTAATAAATATTTGATATATAAGATTAAAAAATAATAGTGTGACTTATATTCAAATTATTTATACTCATATTATATTTTTTAATTTTTCTATTTTCTAAATAAAAACAGTGAAATATTTATATCAAGTTATATAAATCAATCTTTTATTTTTGCAATTGACCCACCCCAATGCTCAGCTTATGATGCTCGCGCTGACCAATTTTGTCAGTCGGTTTTAGCAGACCGTCTACCTAAGTGCACTAAAAACACGTTTTTTGGTGTGACGCCCCTCGTGCCTTTGATGGAGGAACGGGAGTGGGACACCCTTGGGTGTGCTGGTTTCTTAGGTATCAGTCTGCTAACCCTCTTTCGTTTCGCCACCATAATGATGAGCAATGAGTGGGCATAACTTCTTTTAACCAAGGAGTCACTCATGACTATTATTCTATATTTTTTAAATTCCTTTATTAAACCTACTTACATTCAACCTCTTTTACTCAAGCAGTCATTTCTTAGAGTTCTTTCTCATCCTCTGTTTAAAAGAACTACACACTATAGAGTTCGAAAAATTTTTACTTAATCTTTTTGTGTACCCATCTTGATATACAAGATTGGGGCAGAAGTTTTATGTATTCAAAATCACATAAAGATTAAAACTTCTATCAACATCACTTAACGATAACAACAACCTATGAAGAGTAACAAGAATGTTTTTTCTCTATCGTTTTGTTTTGGTGAGCCTTCTGACAATAGGTGTTTTAAATTTGATGGGGTGCAGGCCAATGAGTAAAAATGAATTTAATACGCGTTGTGTATGGGCCGGACATGACCTTTCAGCGTGTAATTGTATTTATAATTCTTTAGAGCAGCATTATTCACCCCAATTTGTAGAAAGTTTACCAAAATTAAGTTTGCAAAATATTGATGCAAAAATGAACTTTGTAGAAACCATGAATCAAACAATGCAGCAGTGCCAATTGAGTGCGAGCAAACACTAAACTAATTTATAGAGGCATGCTCTACCAAAAAATCCAAGAATGTACGTACGCGATTAGGAACATACTTGTCGTGGCCAATCCAGACAGTATGAAATTCTTCAGAAGCATGAATATTCCAATCTTCAAGAATTTTGACGAGTTGTTTTTGCTGTAACGCATTTCGAATCTGGAATTCATTTAGTTGAGCAATGCCAGCACCTGCCAGTGCCAACTGTAAAATTGCTTCGCCATGGTTTACTTTTAAAACTTTAGAGGGGGTTAGGCTGATTTCCTGAGTTGCTTTTTTGAATAGCCAGGTTTTGTTCTGGCGTTGATAACTTACATCTAAAAGCTGATGTTCATGTAGTTCATCTGGATGCTCAGGACAACCGTACTTTTCAATATATACAGGTGAGCAAACATACTGTTTATAAGTACTGCCAAGCGAGCGGGCCACCAAATTGGAACTTTTCAAAGGTCCTGTTCGAACCGCAACATCAATTCTTTGTTCAACCAAATTAATTACTTCATCACTCAAATGAGCTTCTAATTCAATTTCCGGGTAACGTTGATTAAACAAACTAATGCATGGCAATAAAAAGTGTGTCCAATATGAAAAACTGGTATGGATTCTAATTCGCCCTTTCGGTGTATGATTTGCGGTAACCGATTGTTCCAGTTCGTCTAAGTCATTGAGTATTTGAATGCCTTGCTCATAAAACTGGCATCCTTCACTGGTAAGCTGAAACTGACGTGTTGAACGGTTGAGTAACCTCACACCCAGTCTTTTTTCTAGACGAGAAATTAACTTGCTTACGGCAGACGGCGTCATGTTACATGCTCTTGCTACCGCTGAAAAACTTCCAAGCTCGACCACCCGTATAAAAATTGCCAACTCGCCAGAACGATTGATATCAAAATAAGACATAGCAAAATTTATTTATGAATTGTATTCACAAATCTTATTCCGCTTAGACCGCTATAACAAGGCATCAATTTGTTTCAAGATACCTTTAATTCGTTTTAAAGAGTTCTTGAAATGAAACTTTATCAAGCTACCCTATTTTCTTTGGTTTTAATTACGAGCTTTGCACAAGCTGATGTAGAAAACAGTCAATGGATTACCACTTGGTCTGCGAGCCCTCAAAAAGTCTGGAATAAAGACTTCGTTTTTCCAACACTCATTCCAGAGCAAGTATCTAATCAGACTATTAGACAAATGAGCAAAATTAGTTTGGGCGGTGAAGCTGTTCGGCTCGTTTTTACCAATCAATATGGTGAACAGCCACTTTATATCGATCAAACAACGATTGGTTTAGCGAACGCAGTAACTCTAAAATCTAAGAGCACCTATCCCGTTTATTTTTCTGGTCAACTTAAAGCAAGAATTTTACCTGGCAAACAACTCATAAGTGATCCAATTCAGTTGCCTGTACCCGATCATACTCAATTAGTGGTGAATAGCTTTATTCAAAAGCCTACAATGTTTAAAACATTTCATTGGGATGCCAAACAAACCAGTTGGCTGATTAGTGGAAATCAGACAACAAATTTCACTACGCCAACCGATGCCAAAACAACGACGGCACGGTTATTACTGTCTGCAATAGAGGTAAAACCCAAACAAAAGGCTCATGTAGTTGCAGTTGTTGGAGATTCAATTACCGATGGGGCGACTGCAACCTTAGATGCAAATACAAGATGGACCGATTTTTTAGCGAAGCGTTTATCAGCACACCAAGTAGCAGTGATTAATAGTGGTATTTCAGGAAATCGATTACTTACCGATGGTATGGGTGATAGCGTTTTAAAACGTTTAAACAGTGAGATATTTCAATATTCAGGTGTTAAAACTTTAATTGTTTTGGTTGGTATCAATGACATTTCATGGCCCGGTACAGCTTTTGCACCTAAACAGCAAATACCCTATTTTGAGGCGCTCACTCAAGGTTATCGACGTGTTGTAAGTGAGGCCCATAAACATAATATTCAGGTGATTGGTGCAACCTTACTTCCGTTCTCTGGTGCTTTGCCTAATACCCCTTTAGATAATTATTATCAACCCAACAAAGATCAATTACGTCAGCGCATTAACCACTGGATGAGAACCAGTCATACCTTTGATGGTGTGCTTGATCTTGATGAAGGCTTAAAAGATCCAAAACATCCCAATCGATTAAATCCAATTTATGATTCTGGAGATCATTTACATCCTAATGATCGCGGCAATCAGCATATGGCAGAATTGGTAGATTTAGATCAAATTATTAAAAATAATGATTCCCCCATCAGGTGAAATCTTCACATGATGGGGCTGCTTATTTAAAAATCATAACTCGCTATCATGTTGAAGCGGTTATCAATCCCGTTACGATTATCGAATGTTTCACGTTCCCCATAAACATATTCGATACCCAAAGTAATCGGCTTATACGGGTTATAAAGTGCATTCACCCAACCTTGCCAAAGCTGTTTGTTTTGGGTGGTACTAGTACGCTGTAATTCGGCAAAACGGTTATCATCTTTAGCCTTCATATAGCCATAGCCTAAAGTCGAGCGAATTTGCGGTGTAAATTGATGAGTGATACCCAAAGAAACCGTGTCAAATTCATTGCTATGCATATTGTTTTGATCGTCTATTGCATAGCCACTGTTACTCCATAGCAAGAAACGTCCATCACCCTTAACATGGTAATAATCGGCTTTAAGTAATGTATCAGGGGTAATTTGATATTTACCGCCCAAGCCTACCCCCCACGCCCACTCGCTATCATTGTTAGTTCTTTTTTCTGCAACAAAACTACGGCCTGAAAGCATCGAACCATTGGCAAATTTATGATTTAGACGTCCGACTAAAGCAGGTAAACGCATTTTATTATCTGGATCTGTTGCCGCAGTATATTTCGGGTCTTCAACTGATACTGCAAAACTTGTATTTGCCGTTAAGTTATCGCTATAGCGAACAAGCGGTGATCTTAATAATGCACTGCCTACAAATGTACCCGCATCAATCGTTTCTGGGTAATATTCAGGGGCAATAAATGTCGACCATGTTTGACCAATAAGCCATTTATCAAAAGTTAAATAGGCATGACGTATGCGAAACTGATCACGAGTAGCCGCCCCAAAAAAGTCCATTTCTAACTTTCCGCCCACATCACCAACGGCTGTAGGCGTTTTAAAATTCAATCCGAAACGGGTCACATAAACCGTACTGTGCAACTGGTCTTTCTGTGCAGATTCTTCTGGCGTATTTTCAAGAGGAACGCCGCTAATATTGTTATACATGCTAGATGCACCCTTAATTTGATAAGAAGCATCTGCTCGTATATAACCGTATAAGTTAAATTCTGCACCAGATTTAGTTAATGTTTGCTGTATAGGTTGTGGAGCTTGAGTAACTAGAGGAGCAGCTTGTTCTACTCTTTTTTGAGCTAAAGATTTTTGAGCCTCCATATTAGTTTGTAGCATAGCTCGTAGTTCTTTTATTTCTTGGCGAAGTTGCTCTATTTCAGGGTTTACTTGGCCTGCAAAAGCAGAAGACATAAGCAGAGTCACAGAAACTGCCAACAAGCTTTTTTGAACCGTTGTATTTAAAATTTTCATCATGAAATTTTCCTTTAGACCTTTAAGTAGTCTTAAAAGTCTCGACATCCTTTTTGTTATGTACCTATCTAAAATAGATCCTTGAAAATTTGCCTTTCTTTCACAAGAAAAACGTTCCCTCATATTTTTTAGATCCACCCTCCCTAGTGCAGCAAAAGCAACTTTTTAATTTTTCATTTTTTATATTCTCTTCCACATTGAGAATATTCGGTTTTAAACCCTTATTTATATTCCCCAATAGTATTATTTTTTTGCCATAAACCCCTGATAAGTCAAAATTTGCGTATATGGTTGTACGCTTTCAAAGCCTGTCTTTTCCAAAAGTTTTATATATCCTTCAGTCGTTAAACTAAAAAAGTCCTCCGCCATACGCTCCAACATTTTTTGACATTGTTCTTCTGTTAACCCTTGAGCCAAGCACAAATAACGCAATGCTTGAAGCTGTTGTGGATTTACATAAGTCATGAGGTCATAGGTAAGTAAAGGCGCCTTTTCTTTTAAGCGCTTATAAATATCCTTAAAGAAGGCTGGTTTTATGTCATCTGCAATAAAATGAGCCACGAGAATAGAAAGTGCAGCATCAAAGCAACTCTCGAGAGGTAAAGCTGAAGTTTCACCGTGAACAAAAGTGACTTGGGTAGACTTACCTAAAATCTCCACCTGCTCCTGAGCTTTTTGTAGCATGGTTAAAGATGGATCAACCGCTGTAAATTGCCAGTTTGGATGTCTTTTAAGTAAATATTCGAGTTCGTAACCCGTACCACAACCCACAATTAAGATATGAGCATCTGATGGCAACACCGACTGCAAAATGGCATCCACCTGTTGGTGGATCACTTCATAGCCCGGAATTAATTTACGAATATGCGCATCATATCCTTCGACTACTTTAGGGCTATTAAAGTCTTTTGCCATTTTGCGTGTCCTCTATTTAAACCGTATTTCGATTTTCCTTTGCTGCACTTTGACCGAGCTTTTGACTTATTTAGTCAAAGACATTTCCTGTTAAATTAAGTTCAGCTCGCATAATTTCCTGCAATTTAAACTTTTGGGCTTTGCCAGAAGCAGTCATTGGAAACTCATTAAAGAATCGGACATAACGCGGCACTTTGTTATGTGAAATGTGTTCTTTACAAAATTGGCGGATGCTGTCTTCATCGACTTGGTGATGCTCATGCAGGATAATACATGCACAAAGTTCTTCACCATATTTCGCATCTGGCAAGCCAATCACCTGTACATCGCTTACATCTGGATGAGTATATAAAAAGTCTTCAATCTCTTTTGGAAAGAGGTTTTCCCCACCACGGATCACGACATCTTTAATACGGCCTTTAATTTTAATAAAACCGTCTTGATCCATCTCGGCAATGTCACCCGTATGCATCCAGCCAGCCGCGTCAATCACTTCACGGGTCTTTTCCTCTTCACCCCAATAACCAGCCATCACTGAATAACCACGGACGCATAGCTCACCCAAAGTCCCTTGCGGAACAATTTGCCCTTCTAGATCAACAATTTTAATTTCAACATGTGGATGAACATGCCCAACTGTGCTTACTCGCTTATCAATCGAATCGTTTACCGAGCTTTGTACACTCACTGGCGAGGTTTCGGTCATGCCATAACAAATGGTGATTTCAGACATATGCATTCGGTCTATAACACGTTGCATAATTTCACGTGGACAAGGACTACCTGCCATAATGCCTGTTCTTAAGCTCGACAGATCAAACTCATTAAACTGTTCATGCTCTAAGGTTGCAATAAACATGGTTGGTACGCCATAAGCTGCCGTACAACGTTCTTGATGAATCGCTTTTAAAGTTTCCAAAGGATTAAATACAGCCGATGGATAGACCATGGTTGCCCCATGCGTCACACACGCCAGATTCCCCATCACCATGCCAAAACAATGGAACAATGGTACAGAAATACAGACTTTATCTTGGGGGGTTAAACGAATGCCTTCACCGACAAAATAACCATTATTTAAAATATTATGATGGGTTAACATGGTCCCTTTCGGGTTACCTGTTGTACCTGAGGTAAATTGGATATTAATAGTTTCATCAAACTGGAGCTGTCTGGCTAATTGTTTTAATTGTTCTAGCTGTTCAGAAGTTGGTGTAGTTAGTAAATCACTAAAACGATAAATACCAGTATGTTGTTGGTCATCAATTTTAATGACAAATTTTAAATGTGGCAGTCGCTCTGAACTGAGCACTTTATCTGTACAGGTGGTTAACTCAGGGGCAATTTTTGTGAGTAATTCTTGGTAATCCGTCGTTTTAAATTGAGAAGCAATAATCAATCCTTTGCATGAGACCTTATTCAACACATATTCAAGCTCATGACTTTTATAAGCTGTATTTAGATTGACTAAAATAATCCCTGCTTTAAAAGCTGCAAACTGCGTAATGGTCCATTCCACACAGTTAGGTGACCAAATCGCTAATCGGTCTCCTTTTTTTAATCCCAATTTTAATAGGCTACAAGCAAAAGCGTTTACTTCATCCTGTAAAGCTTTATAGGTTAATCGTCTGTTTTGATGAAAACTGACAATCGCTTCCTTTTCAGCATATTGCTGACAGGCCTGATCAAATTGTTCACCAATGGTCATACCCAATAAGGGTTGTGTACTTGGTCCCGAGGCGTAGCTTAACCGTTCTTGTTGCATTGAAACATTCTCCTTGATTCTTCTAATTCTCTTCTTACCTGATCTAATTGTTGTTACTGCAACTACTTTTCCAAACTACTTATTTTGTGTTGTTTTATCCTTTATATGCCCTATTTTTTTCTGCACAGCATCCACACAAAAGTCAGCAATCTGTTTTGAAAAATAGTCTTTATGCGCATGATCAAACTTTGTATTTTGAGCTGGGTCTAGGGGTTCAACCACCACATAAGTCATAGCACCGACTACACAAAGTGCTGCTGTGTTTAAATCATCCAAGACAAACTCACCACTTGCATTTCCATCCGCAAGTATTTTTTTAATACTTTGTTTAATCAATTGCTTCACACGAAAACGCTCATGTTCAACCGTTGAATCGACGGGTTCAAACATGAGTGAATATGCAAGCTGAGGACTATTCAGTGCCCGTTTTACAAAGGTTGCCACCGCCTTGTGTAATTTCTGCTTTGCCGATAAGTCACTTTCGGTAATCGATTCAATCACCAATAGTTCTGTATTAATGGCATCAGACAAAACTTCTATTAGCACTTGGCTTTTATTATCGAAGTAGCGATAAACCAGTCCACTAGATACACCCGCTTGCTCTGCAATTGTTTGTATTTGTGCGTCTTTGAACCCTCCCTCTGAAATTATTTTTCTGGCTGAACTCAAAATCGATTTTCGATTTTGTTCCATCCGCTCTTGCATTAAAGATGATCGTTTATAGCTCATAATTTATTCTCTAACAAATAAAATGAATTGTAAATCATTTTATGAATCTGTATTCACTTTTTCAAAAAATCATTGTATGGTAATTATCAAATACCCACAAAATATTTTATGGACAACAAATATAACCAATAGGATGAAAATATCATGAACCTACGCAGCTTGAATTTCGGTCTAGATGAAACTTTAATTGCGCTTCAAGATTCGGTAGCCGCATTTTGTGCAAAGGAAATTGCACCAATTGCCCAACAAGTTGATCAAGACAACAAATTCCCTGCACATCTCTGGAAAAAATTCGGAGATATGGGCCTTTTAGGTATGACGGTTTCTGAAGAATATGGCGGTGCCAATATGGGTTATTTAGCTCATATTATTGCCATGCAAGAAATTTCCCGTGCTTCGGCAGCCATTGGTCTTTCTTATGGTGCTCATTCTAATTTATGTGTAAACCAAATTAACCGTAACGGTAACGAGCAGCAGAAACAAAAGTATTTACCAAAATTAATTTCCGGTGAATATGTGGGTGCCCTTGCCATGTCTGAGCCGAATGCCGGTTCCGATGTCGTCAGCATGAAATTACGCGCCGAGCAAAAAGGTGATCACTTTGTTTTAAACGGTTCAAAAATGTGGATTACCAACGGCGGTGATGCAGATGTACTGGTCGTTTACGCTAAAACTGATCCACAAGCTGGCCCTAAAGGCATGACCGCATTCTTGATTGAAAAAGGCATGAAAGGCTTTAGTCACGGCAACCACTTAGACAAACTCGGTATGCGCGGCTCTAACACTTACCCCCTTTTCTTTGACAATGTAGAAGTCCCTGCTGAAAACGTACTCGGTGGTGTTGGTAACGGGGTTAAAGTACTCATGAGTGGCTTGGACTATGAACGAGCAGTTTTAAGTGCCGGACCTTTAGGCATTATGGATGCTTGTTTAGATGTAGTAATTCCATACTTGCATCAACGTGAACAGTTTGGGCAGGCTTTAGGTGAATTCCAACTTATGCAAGGCAAACTTGCCGATATGTATTCAACATGGTTGGCATGTAAAGCTCTCGTTTATGCTGTTGGTGCTGCCTGTGACAAAGCGGATCATGACCGCAGCCTACGTAAAGATGCTGCAAGTGCCATTTTATATGCTGCTGAAAAAGCAACATGGATGGCGGGTGAAGCAATTCAAACTTTAGGTGGCAACGGTTATATCAATGAATTCCCGGCTGGCCGTTTATGGCGCGATGCCAAACTTTATGAAATTGGCGCGGGAACTTCTGAAATTCGCCGCATGCTGATTGGCCGCGAACTTTTCAATGAAACCAAATAATAATTATAAATAAGGACGCATCTTATGAACCAATTACAAAGCAAGATTAATGTTCGAAGTGAAGACTTCAAAACAAACCAGCAAGCCATGCAAACATTGGTCACAGATCTCAAACAAGTTGCCCAGCGTATTGCGTTAGGCGGTGGTGAAAATGCCCGTCAGAAACATTTGTCTCGAGGTAAGCTTTTACCCCGTGAACGTATTGATCAACTGATTGATGTCGGCACGGCATTTTTAGAAATTGGTCAGTTGGCAGCGTACAACGTTTATGAAGATGATGTTCCTGCTGCGGGTGTGATTGCAGGTATTGGTCAAGTCAACGGCGTAACTTGCATGATCGTTGCCAACGATGCAACGGTTAAAGGTGGAACGTATTACCCACTTACGGTTAAAAAGCATTTACGCGCACAAGAAATTGCTGAACAAAATCACTTGCCTTGTATTTATTTAGTAGATTCAGGCGGTGCCTATTTACCAATGCAAGATGAAGTTTTCCCAGACCGCGATCACTTCGGGCGTATTTTCTATAATCAGGCACGCATGTCGAGCCTAGGTATTGCTCAAATTGCCGTGGTAATGGGTAGCTGTACCGCAGGTGGTGCTTATGTACCAGCGATGTCTGATGAAACCATTATTGTACGTAATCAAGGTACGATTTTCTTAGGTGGCCCTCCTCTGGTAAAAGCTGCAACAGGCGAAGTGGTGAGCAGTGAAGATTTAGGCGGTGGCGATGTTCACACACGACTTTCAGGTGTAGCTGACCACTTAGCTGAAAATGATGAACATGCCATTGCGATTGCACGAAACATTGTTGCCAACTTAAATAAAAAGCCAAATGAGTTAAATAAGCAAATTGATGAACCCTTATTTGATGCCTCAGAACTCTATGGCGTGGTGCCAAGTGATGCGCGTAAACCTTTCGATGTGCGTGAAGTCATTGCACGTATTGTAGACGGCTCTCGTTTTGACGAGTTTAAAGCCCGCTTTGGCTCAACACTTGTAACGGGTTTCGCTTCTCTCTACGGCATGCCAGTCGGCATTATTGCCAATAACGGAATTTTATTTTCCGAGTCTGCTCAAAAAGGTGCTCACTTTATTGAACTGTGCACACAGCGCAATATTCCATTGTTATTTATACAAAACATCACCGGCTTTATGGTCGGTCGCCAGTATGAAAATGAAGGGATTGCCAAACACGGCGCTAAACTGGTGATGGCAGTTGCAACCGCAAATGTACCAAAACTTACCCTGATTATTGGTGGTTCGTTTGGCGCAGGTAACTACGGTATGTGCGGCCGCGCTTATTCACCACGCTTTTTATGGACATGGCCGAACTCTCGTATTTCAGTGATGGGCGGCGAACAAGCAGCGAGCGTACTTTCGACTTTAAAACGAGATCAAATTGAGCAAAAAGGTGCCGAGTGGTCAGCGCAAGAAGAAGACGAATTTAAACAGCCGATTCGTGAACAATACGAGCGCCAAGGCCATCCATACTATGCTTCTGCCCGCCTTTGGGACGACGGTGTAATTGATCCAGCTCAAACTCGTCAGGTACTTGGTTTAAGCCTTGCTGCGGCCATGAATGCCCCAATCCAGCCAACCAAATTTGGCGTGTTCCGCATGTAAGAGGTGTATATGAGCTATCAATTTTTACAACTCGAACAACAAGGTCAGGTTGCCTATGTATGGCTGAACCGCCCTGAATTGCACAATGCATTCAATACTACAGTCATTGAAGAGCTGCATACTTGCTTTAAGCAAATCAATACACGTGATGATATACGTGTTGTGGTTCTAGCGGGTCGCGGTAAAAGCTTTTCAGCAGGTGCCGACCTCAACTGGATGAAACAGGCAGGTCAGGCATCTTCAGCAGAAAATGAAGCAGATGCATTAAAACTTGCGCAAATGCTTGATGCACTTGCAACACTTAAACAACCGACTATTGCCCGCGTGCATGGCATTGCCTTTGGCGGCGGTATGGGCTTAGCGTCGGCATGTGATATTTGCATTGCCAGCACGGATGCCAAGTTTGCAACCTCTGAAGTTCGTTTAGGTCTTGCTGCATCTACCATTAGTCCTTATGTGATTCGTGCGATTGGTGCAAGACAAGCCTCTCGTTACTTCTTAACTGCCGAGCGGATTTCAGCTCGTGAAGCCAAACAAATTGGTTTAGCACACGAAGTAGCAGATGCTGAAGACTTAGATAAAAAAGTTCAAGAAATTGTTGATGCTCTATTACTCGGTGGCCCGCACGCTCAAGCGGCTTCAAAACAACTCATTCAAATGGTGAGCAACCAGACCATGAGCAATGACTTGCTGCAACAGACAGCACATCATATTGCTCAAGTTCGTCAAGGCAGTGAGGCAAAAGAAGGTCTAAGTGCCTTTTTAAATAAACAACAGCCTGCTTGGGTTTCTAACTCGAATAACAACAATTAAGGACGATCATCATGTTTGAAAAGATTTTAATTGCGAACCGTGGCGAGATTGCCTGCCGCGTAATTCGTACAGCTAAAAAATTAGGTATTAGAACGGTTGCCGTTTACTCAGATGCAGACGCAAATGCACAACACGTCAAACTTGCAGATGAAGCGGTTTATATTGGTCAGTCCCCTGCAACACAAAGTTATTTACAGGTTGACCGTATTATTCAAGCTGCCATTGATACAGGCAGCCAAGCGGTTCATCCGGGCTATGGCTTCCTTTCTGAAAATGACCAGTTTGCACTCGCTTGCCAACAACACAACATTTGCTTTATTGGGCCACCAGTGGATGCCATTTTAGCGATGGGTTTAAAAGCGACCTCGAAAGCTTTAATGGAAAAAGCAGGTGTCCCTTTAACACCGGGCTATCACGGAACCAACCAAGATGCTGATTTTTTAAAGCAACAGGCAGACCGAATTGGCTATCCTGTTTTAATTAAAGCCAGTGCGGGCGGCGGTGGTAAAGGCATGAGTCTGGTTGAACGTAGTGAAGATTTTCTGCATGCTTTAGCCTCTTGTAAACGTGAAGCCAAATCGAGCTTTGGTAATGATGATGTCTTGATTGAGCGTTATGTGATTCAACCGCGCCATATTGAAGTGCAAGTGTTTGGCGATACACATGGCAACTATGTACATTTGTTTGAACGCGACTGTTCTGTACAACGCCGTCACCAAAAAGTGTTAGAAGAAGCCCCTGCTCCACAAATGCCAAGCGAGAAGCTCGATGCAATGCGCCAAGCGGCAATTGATGCTGCACGCGCGGTAAATTATGTTGGTGCAGGTACGGTCGAGTTTATTGTAGAACAAGACGGTACGGCGTATTTCATGGAAATGAATACCCGTCTACAAGTCGAGCATCCTGTTACTGAAATGATTACAGGTGAAGACTTGGTCGAGTGGCAACTTCGTGTGGCTTATGGCGAACCTTTGCCTAAACTACAAAACGAATTGCAGATTCATGGACATGCGCTTGAAGCACGGATCTACGCAGAAGAACCAGAAAAAGGCTTTTTACCCGCAATTGGTAAAATTGACTATCTGCACTACCCAACGCAAAACCAATATGTGCGTGTAGATAGCGGTATTGTTGAAGGCGATGAAATCACGACCTATTACGACCCAATGATTGCCAAACTCATCGTATGGGGTAAAAACCGTGAAGCTGCGCTTATTCAAATGCAAAATGCTTTAAGCCAATTCCATGTGGATGGCTTAGGTAACAACATTGCCTTTCTTGAAAAAATTGTACGCAGTGAGTCTTTTAAACAAGCCAAGCTTGATACCAACCTGATTCAACGTGAACAAAACTTCTTGTTTAGTCCTGAAGAAATTAAACCGGAACTGGTGGTAGCAGCGGCATTTATTGAGTTTTTAAGCAAACTGAATAACAACAGCTCAAGCCAAAAACAGCTTTGGCAAGCTCAGCCACTTTGGCGTTTAAATATTGCTTATCAGCACAGCATTAAACTGAATTATTTAAACCAAAATATTCAAATCAAATTTGCCTCAAATGAAGATGGCTTCACCGCAGAATATAACGGTCAAAGCTACCCAATTTCAGGTCAATTGATTGATGCTCATACTGCCTCTGTTCAAATTGGTGGGACTCAGCAAAAGCTATCTTTTAACCAAAGTCAGCAAGGCATTACCTTGTTCCAAAATGGACAAAGCTATAAGTTTGCTTATATTTGCCAAGATTTTAATCAGGCAGATAGCCAAGCCGATGAAGGTCATTTAAAAGCCCCAATGCCGGGTGTGGTCACTCAAGTGCTAGTCAGTGCAAATCATAGCGTGAAGAAAGACGATATTTTAATGACGCTTGAAGCAATGAAAATGGAATACACCATCCGTGCCCCTAAAGACGGCGTGATTGTAGACTCCTATTTCCAAGTGGGCGATCAGGTCAAAGCTGGCGATGAGCTTGTGGAATTTCAGCCTGCTCAGGAGGAAGTTGCATGAGTGAATTTGTCAAAATCGTGGAGGTCGGTCCCAGAGACGGCCTCCAAAATGAAAAACAGGCTTTAACTGTCGAACAACGCTTAAACTTTATTAATGACCTAATCAGTGCGGGCTTAAAATCCATTGAAGTCGGTTCATGCGTTTCGGCAAAATGGGTACCGCAAATGGCCCAAAGTGACGAGCTATTTAAATTATTACCCCAAACAACCGATATGCAATTTAGCTTGCTTACCCCTAATATCAAAGGTTTTGAAACGGCTCAAGCGGTAGGATGCAAAGAGGTTGCGGTGTTTACCGCAGCTTCTGAAAGTTTTACCCGTAAAAATATCAACTGTTCAATCGACGAAAGCTTTGAAAAGTTTAGCGATGTCCTGAACGCAGCAAAAGCACATAACATCCGTGTACGCGGCTATGTCTCTTGTATTGTCGATTGTCCTTATGAAGGCGCAATTGCACCTGAGCAAGTGGTGAAAGTGGTTAAACGACTCTATGACATGGGCTGCTATGAAGTCTCTTTAGGTGAAACCATTGGCACCGCAACACCAGATCGCGTTCAAAAGGTATGGCAAGCCTGTCTTGCTGAACTCGACAGCAAGGTTTTAGCTGGGCATTTCCACAACACCTATGGCATGGCTATTGCCAATATTTATCAGTCTTTACAGCAAGGCATTCGTGTTTTTGACTCGTCTCTTGCAGGACTTGGCGGTTGCCCTTATGCCAAAGGCGCCTCTGGCAATGTATCAACCGAAGATTTGTTTTATTTGCTGTCACACATGGGCTTTGAAACTGGCATTGACTTAGAGAAACTGATGCAAGCCAGCCAAAATATTAGCAATGTATTAAACCGAAAAAGCTTGTCGAATTATGCAAATGCGTATTGGCAGACCAAGTGTGCATAGTAATCAATTAAAATAGCTCAGCATCTGGTATAAAGCTGAATATTAGGCAAAGTACCAGATCATCCTATCTCATCTTTATCTCATTCTGTTCAGGAATTGGGACTCAATTCCTCATACAATTTTTTTAAAATTTACCGTTCATCTCTGTATTAAATGCCTCTTTAAAAAGAAGCATTTTCTACCCTATTTTTATTCTAATCCGTATTATTCTTCATCCTTTTTCAATTGTAATCCTTAAAAAATTTAACTCATTATTTATAAAAATAAGATGCATCCATTTCAATTCTTGGAGAAATATATTCTTCTACCCAATCCAACCATGCGCGTGTTTTGGCATCAATAAAATGGCGTGAAGGCAATAAGGTATAAACCCCAATATCAGGCGAACGCCACTCTGGCAAGATATGACATAATCTTCCATTTTGAACCGCGTCTAAAGCCGAAAACATTGGCAATAACGCAACCCCCATATCCTGTTGCACCACATCTAACAATAACTCGGGGTTATCTGCAATGAGTTGCCCTCCAATGTCGATTTGACAAGACTCACCATTGGCATTTAACAAATGCCAATCTGGCGTAATAGACGGGTTTACCAAGCGTAAACAGGCATGATTTTTTAAGTCTTCTGGAGACTTAGGAACGCCATGTTTTTCTAGGTACGCAGGTGAAGCACATAAAACAGAAAAAATAGTGCCAATTCTGCGTGCAACAAAACGAGAGTCTGTTAATGATTCAGTGAGATAAAGACTGACATCCACCCCTTTTGCTAACAGGTCTGGAACGTATTGTGAGGTCGTATATTCCACGGTTAATTCGGGATAATGCTTACAAAACTCGGCCATGACAGGGAAAACATAATGATGCCCAAAGCTTCCCATACTTAATACACGTAAACGACCTTTAGGTTTAGATGCCGTTCCGGTGACTTCTGCCTCTGCTTCATCCACCATTGAAATAACTTGCCGACAACGCTCTGCATAAGTTGCACCAATATCAGTCAGTGCCTGCTGGCGCGTTGAGCGTTGTATTAATTTTGTACCTAAGCGTGTTTCTAGCTCGCTGATAAGACGTGAAACCTGTGCTGTGGTCAGATCCATCTGCTCAGCTGCTGCTGTGAAACTCCCGCTATCAATCACTTTCAGGAATGCATGCATTGCATGCAAAAGTCCACCATCGAGATTTTTGCGCATAACGTAAATATCTTTTCCTAAATTACGGATTGTTGCACCAGTTTAGATCAACCACAATGACTAAATGTACATACATTGGCACTAATTCTTTTTTTAAGAAGAGGAACCGATCTTTTTTATTTCGTATGTCACTTGCTCCAAATATTCAACTGGATGTTGAAAAAAGAAAGTAGTCCGAGCTACTAAAAATTCTAAGGAGATATAAATGAATATAGCTACAAAAGTCACTCCAAATATTATTGCAACAAAGGATGTGTCACTTGAAGATAAATATGTAAGTGATAACGGTACAGCATTTATGACCGGCATTCAGGCACTTGTTCGGTTGCCTCTTGCCCAAACTCGCCGTGACGCGATCAATGGTTATCATACTGCTGGTTTTATTTCTGGTTATCGTGGCTCCCCTATTGGTAACTATGATAATTTCCTTTGGCAAGTTGAAGGATTACTTAAATCCCATAATGTCGTATTTCAACCTGGTGTAAACGAAGACTTGGCTGCTACCGCAATCTGGGGTACACAACAAGCAAATCTTTCAGGTCAAGGCAAATATGATGGAGTGTCTTCATGGTGGTATGGTAAAGGCCCGGGTGTTGACCGTTCAGGCGATGTACTCCGCCATGCTAACTTAGCTGGTACCTCTGAACGTGGTGGTGTCGTTGCTTTATTTGGTGATGACCACTCATGTAAATCTTCTACAGTTCCCCACCAGTCTGAACATGTCATGATTGGTTGTGGTATTCCAATTTTCTACCCAACATCCGTTCAACAAATTTTAGACTTTGGTGTTCACGCCATTGCAGTTTCACGTTTTTCTGGTCTTTGGACTTCCATGAAGCTGGTTAGTGAAATTGTAGAAACTTCCGCTTCAGTTCATGTCGACCTAGACCGTGTTACCCCGGTTATACCAGAAGATGTTAATTTCCCAGAGGGTGGCGTTAACATTCGTTGGCCCGATCATGGTATCCAACAAGAAGAACGCCTTTATAAATATCGCTTACCTGCTGTTTTGGCCTATGCCCGTGCCAATAAAATCAATACCGTAACATGGCCTTGTGAAAATGCCCGTATTGGTATTGCTGCAAGTGGTAAAGGTTATTTAGATACCATTGAAGCCCTACGTATTTTAGGAATTGAAGATGAAACAGCCCAACAGCTTGGGCTACGTGTTTATCAAGTTGGTCTAATCTGGCCTTTAGAACCACAAGGTATTCGTGAATTCGCCAAAGGTTTAGAAGAGTTGATCGTTATTGAAGAAAAACGTCCAATTCTTGAAACACAAATTAAAGATGAGCTTTACTCACTTCCTGATGACCAACGTCCTCGTGTCATTGGTAAAGCAACTGACGGCAAAGGTGAATGGAGTACCTCTATTGAAGAAGCACCACTCATTGGTCACTATGAGTACCAGCCTGAACCGATTGCAAAAATGCTGGCTGCTCGCTTCTTAAAACTAGATATTCCAGAAAGCTTAAAAGTACAAATTCAAGGCAGAATCGACTTACTGCTAAAAGCAGAGCAAGAATCAAAACGTGTTATTGACCTTGCTGAACGTAAACCTTATTTCTGCAGTGGTTGCCCACATAACTCATCAACAGTCGTTCCTGAAGGTAGCCGTGCATTAGGTGGTATTGGTTGTCACTATATTGCCGTTTCGCTTGACCGTGGCACGGAAACATTCTCTCAAATGGGTGGTGAAGGTGTAAGCTGGGTCGGTGCATCACCTTTTACCAATGAAAAACACATTTTTGCTAACCTTGGTGATGGGACTTACTTCCACTCAGGTTACTTGGCAATTCGTCAGTCTATTGCCGCAAAAACCAATATCACCTATAAAATCCTCTACAACGACGCAGTCGCTATGACAGGCGGTCAGCATGTAGATGGTCATTTGAGTGTTGCACAATTAACTCGTCAGCTCGATGCCGAAGGTATTAAAAAACAAGTTATTGTGACTGATGAAATCAAACTGTTAAATGAAGAAGACGGTATTGCACCAGGTGTAGAAATTCGCCACCGTAATGAACTTGATGCAGTTCAACGTGAGCTGCGTGAAATTTCAGGTGTAACTGCTTTAATTTATGTACAAACCTGTGCCAGTGAAAAACGCCGTCGCCGTAAACGCGATGCTTATCCTGACCCAGCTGAACGTTTATTCATTAATACCGATATTTGCGAAGGCTGTGGCGACTGTTCTAAAAAATCAAACTGTTTATCTATTGAGCCAGTAGAAACAGCTTTAGGCACTAAACGTCAAATTAACCAAAGTAGCTGTAATAAGGACTTCACTTGTGCTGAAGGGTTCTGCCCAAGCTTTGTAACTGTTCATACACGTGATATGAAACGTCCTGCTAAATTTGAAGGTATTAGCGCAGGATGGCCAACATCCCCAATTATTCCTCAGTTATATGACGTTCCAAGTCGTATTATGGTTGGTGGTATTGGTGGTACGGGTGTTGTGACTATTGGTGCACTTCTTGGTATGGCAGCTCACCTAGAAGGCAAAGCAACACGTGTTATGGATATGGCAGGTCTTGCGCAAAAAGGTGGTACGGTTTATTCATACGTACAACTTGCAGCAAGTGATGAGCAAATTTCTTCAACCAAAATTCCAGCAGGTCAATGTGAATTACTCATTGGTGCAGATGCGGTAGTTGCTGGTAGTGGTGCAGCCCTTTCGCGCTTAAAAGAAGATGCCTTAGTGATTGTGAATGAAGACAGCACTCCTACTTCTGAGTTTATTAAATCTCGTGACTGGTATGCGCCTATTACCGATTTAATTGACCGTCTTCGTGGTCGTGTTCGTCAAGGTCAACTGGTTTCTCTACCAGCGGCTCGCATTGCCACACTACTCTTAGGTGATTCAATTTATACCAACCAGTTATTACTCGGTATGGCATGGCAATCTGGTCGCATTCCACTATTACGTGAAAGCATTGAAAAAGCAATTCGCCTAAATGGTACGGCTGTTGAAAAGAACATTGAAGCTTTCCGCGTGGGTTGTCATCTTGCAAGTGACCCGACTTTAGCTGCTCGTTTACTTGCAGCAATGCCAAAAACTAAAACTCCGCAAACTTTGGCTGAACTTGTTGAAGACCGTTCTGCTCGTCTAACAGACTACTGGAATGAAGCTTATGCAGCTAAATACCGCACACTTGTAGAATTGGCAGCTAAAAAGTTACCAGAAGAGTTAACAGGTACGATTGCAACTCAGCTTTATAGAGTTATGGCTTATAAAGATGAATATGAAGTTGCACGTCTACTAACAGGTAAAAGCTTCAAAGAATCGATCGAAACCCAATTCGGTAAAGGCTTACGTTTAACGTATCATCTTGCTCCGCCAGCGTTACTTGGTGGCCTGAAAAATGTCCGTAAACGTGCGTTTGGTTACTGGATGCGCTTCCCAATGATGATGCTTGCTCGCTTACAATGGCTTCGTGAAACTTTCCTTGACCCATTTGCACGTCAAGAAGAACGTCAACACGAACAAGCTTGGCGTGACCGTTATATCGCATTTGTTGAAGCACTTGTTGAAGCACCAGACAATCATAACTTGGCAGTTGCTGAGCAAATTGCAAAATTACCAGCAGAAGTCCGCGGTTATGGTCATATCAAAATGAAAGCAATGGACGCTGCAAAACAACGTTGGGATGAACTTACCCCAACACTGCTAAAAGTCCGTAACTAAAATTAAATATCAAAATAAAAAAGTCATCCTTAGGGATGACTTTTTTATTGGCTCAAAAATTTATTTAATCATTTTACGCAAAGTCAAAATCTGCTCGCTTCGTCCAAATGGGCCATATACATCATGTAAAACTGCACTGGTTAAACCAATGCCATCCGAACCATATTGCTGAACGGTTTCCAAACCCAGCCATTTCCCTTGCGGATAACGGTGCATGTGGATTTGTAAATCAAGATTTGGAAAGCCCCAAGTAAATTCTCCTTCTTGTCTTGGTACAATGCCGTTTGCCGCATCTACCATGCCAATTAAATGCGCAAAATCTGTGGTCGGCTGCCCTTCAACCATTTCTTTGTCATTGTTTAGCCACACAATGCCTTTGCCCGCGCGGTGCTGATCATTAGTTTTAGTGACTAATGTCTGGATAAAACCACCCGGCCATCTTTTCATGCCCGTCCATTCGGTAAAGGTATCGGGATGATGAATTGGTTGATCTTCAAGCCCCGCAATCTCGGAACTGTCTTGAGTGCACATGCGCCATGCTCTAGCCACAATACAAGTTTTACCTTGTGCTTGTAGTTCTGCTTCAATCAATTCAATCGTTTTACCGGCACGAATCACATGGGTCTTAATCGTAAATTCACCAAATGCAATTAATCCAAAAATATCAAAACTAATTCGGCCAATTCGCATATCTTGTCGCGGTGAAAACTGTTCTAACTCTACTGCGATCACGCCACTTGCAGGCGCCATATGCTGTTCATGAGGGTTCCAAGCACCTTGCGCATGAACAGTTGAGCAATAATGAGCAATCACTTCACCTTGAGGACCAATTGTTCTATTCAGTAATTGATAATAAGCATTCATGATTTTCTTTCCTTAGTCCTTATACAACTTCAATATTTGATGAAAATTCACGTTTTAATGCTTATGTTAACCCTCTATTTCATTGGCTCAACTGGTTTTTCCTACCAAAAACTGATGAGTCTAAAATTACAAATTTAATCACTAGGTAAAATTTCGCATGTCAATTTCACCCAGTGATTCTAGAACTTATCATTCACTAAAATGCAAAAGCATCTTGATCGAGCTCCATCACAGATTCAGCTCCTGACTCAATAGAAGCGGCATGGCTCTGTGTACGATGCAAAAGCTTTTGATAGAAAAACTTAGCTGTCGTTAATTTTGCTTTATAAAAATCTTCCTCTTGTGTACCCGATTCTAATTTTTCATGGGCAACTTGTGCCATTCGAGCCCACAAATACGCGAACACAACGTAACTGGAAAAATAAAGATAATCTACTGAAGCGGCTCCTATTTCTTCAGGGTTGTGCTTGGCTTTCTCTGCAATCGATTTGGTCAGTGACAGCCATTGCTGCTTAAGCTCAGCTAATTTTTCTAAATAAGGTTTCAGCACTTCATTGGATTGGTGCTGGCTAATAAACTGATCAATTAAATCAGTCATGTTCTTTAAAAGTTTGCCTTCCGACTTGAGGACTTTACGTGCCAGCAGATCTAGAGACTGAATTTCGGTCGTTCCTTCATACAAGGTTGAGATACGCGCATCACGTACAATTTGCTCCATACCATGCTCAACAATAAAGCCGTGGCCGCCAAATACTTGAACGCCATGCTTTGCAGACTCATTACCCGACTCTGTTAAAAAAGCTTTAGCAATTGGCGTTAAAAAAGCCAGTAATTCGTCAGAGTGTTTTTGCTGTTCCTGATCGTTTGAGCTTTCGACAATATCGACATGCTGGGCTAAAAAGTAAGCCAGTGCACGACCACCTTCAGAAAATGCTTTTTGGGTCATTAACATCGAACGTACAGCGGGATGCACAATAATTGGATCGGCATTTTTGTCAGGATATTTAGGACCGGATAACGAACGCATAGCGAGGCGCTCTTTGGCATAACTTAATGCGCCTTGAAATGAAATTTCAGAAGCAGCAAGCCCTTGTACAGCTGTTCCAATACGTGCGGTATTCATAAAGGTAAACATACAATTAAGCCCGCGATTTTCCGGACCAATCAAATAACCTTTGGCACCATCAAAATTAAGTACGCAGGTAGCATTACCATGAATCCCCATTTTATGTTCAATCGCACTACAAACGACTTTATTACGGTCTTCTAAATTACCTTCATCGTCTACATTAAATTTAGGCACAATAAATAAAGAAATGCCTTTAGTCCCTGCAGGTGCCTGAGGCAAACGGGCTAAAACAATATGAATAATATTTTCAGAAAGATCATGCTCACCCGCCGAGATAAAAATCTTTTCACCTGTAATGGAGTAGCTACCGTCCGGATTTGGTTCTGCTTTCGTTCTAATTAACCCAAGGTCTGAGCCTGCATGGGATTCGGTTAAACACATGGTTCCGGTCCAAGCCCCACTAATGAGTTTAGTCAAAAACTTTTGTTTTTGTTGCTCGGTCCCATGATGCTCAATCGTTCTCATTGCGCCATGTGACAATCCCGGATACATTGCCCAAGCCCAATTAGAACCACATAACATTTCAGAAATCGCAATCCGCAGTAAAGTCGGTAAACCTTGCCCACCATATTCTGGATCGGCGGTTAATGAAGTAAACCCAAGCTCGGCATATTTTTGGTAGGCTTCTTTAAAACCTTTCGGTGTTGTGACTACGCCTTGATTTAAATGACAGCCTTCCTGATCGCCATTTTGATTAATAGGCGCTAATTCATTTTCACAAAAATCTGCTCCTGCCTCTAAGTATTGATCAATTAATTCTCGATTTACGCTTTCCTGATATTTTCTTAAACCTTGATAGTTTTGTTCTGTTTGAAGCATTTCATGCAGTACAAATTGCATATCACGTAATGGAGCTTTGTATAAAGGCATCGTTTTTTTCCTTTCACTTCACTGCCTGTGTCATGGGCAGATATCGTTTTTCCTTAAAATGGACTTTTATTGTTTCAATCTCACCAAAATATCAAAAAATTTCTTATAGCAAAATATATTTTCACTAATTTAATAAAATTATCCTAACTTAGTTATAGAGATAAAATATAAACATATGTTTTTAAATACAAATATAAGATAAAAATTAATTAGTCTTGTTTAACTAGAATAAATTTTTATTTTGTATTGCAAAATTTTATTCCGTAAAAAATCAATTTATAGTATGGTAATTAGACTGCTTAATCATGCAAGGACGATTTATGGAAAGCCCGAAATACACAGGTCTTGAGTTTTTAACCGCTTTAAAAAATGGTGAAGTTTCTCCATCACCTATGGCTCACACCATACCGATGGAACTCGTTGAAGTTTCCGAAGGTAAAGCAACTTATAAAGTTACTCCTCGCAAAGAACATAGAAATATACAAGGCGGTGTACACGGCGGCTTTTGTGCCACAGCTTTAGATACGGCGACAGGCAGTGCGGCCCATACCCTACTTGAACATGGTGTTGGCTATGGAACCATTGATTTAAATGTAAAAATGATCCGCCCCATGCAGGTTGATACGTCTTACTATGCGACGGCCGAGTTGATCAATGCGGGCCGCAATATTATTAGTACCCAAGGTAAAATCGTAGATGAGAACGGCAAAGTGTATGCTTTTGCTTCGGCAACCTTAATGATTATTCGCAAATAATAAAATATCTAAGCTCCTATTTATGGAGCTTTTTCTTGCTTTGCTATCTTGTTCATTTCATAAAAATCTAAGCGATCAATCATAAAACTCAGCATTGCCATCGCTAAACCTAAGGCTGCACATGCTTCCCATCCCCAGTGTTTCCAAGCATACACTGCAATAAAAGAACCTAAGGCGGCTCCGCCAAAATATAAAGTCATATAAATTGAATTAATACGAGAACGTGCCTCGGCCGAAATTCGGTAGACCAAATTTTGGTTAAGCACATGAAATGCTGACAAACCGAAGTACGCCATAATCACACCAACAGCGTAGGCAACCAGAGACTGCTGCGCAAAAAATAGTGGTATCCATGCACTCATTAATAACCCCATGCAAATCACTGCAATTTTATTCTCAAGCCCTGCCGCAATTTTCTTACCTGCCCAAGGAGTCGCAAATACGCCAGCCAAGCCCACAATTCCAAATAAACCAATCTGGAAATCGTTAAAGTGATAAGGCTCATTCGCCAAAATAAAAGTCATGGTGGTAAAAATAAGAGCCAAAATTCCAAAGCCAATTCCACCAGCAAAACCACGGCGTAATAAATGCGGCTGGTGAGCTGCTAATGAAAATAGTGAACCATAAATCTGTAGAATATTGAGTTGGTGGGATTTGCGCGCAACTGGTAACTTCACCCACATTACCCATGCAAACACCAAAATGACGATTCCACTAATTAAATAAACCGCATGCCAAGACCAAACTGTAGAAAGTAAGCCTGCAATAGAGCGCGCCAATAATATTCCCAAAAACAAACCACTCATGAGAGTACCTACAACTTGAGGGCTTTTTTTCGGGCTGGCTAAACCTGCGGCAAAAGGAACCAAAACTTGAGTCGCAATCGAAAAGAATGTGGCTAAAAAGGTAAAACCGTATAAAGCTGGCAAGGTTTGACTTAAGGATAGCCCTACTTGTGCAAGCCCCGTACAGCACATGAGCAAGCAAATATAACTGCGCTTTTCAAAAAAGTCGCCTAAGGGAACCAATATAAAAAGGCCAACTGCGTAGGACAGTTGGCTAATCACAATAGTTAAAGCGACTTGATCGGCATTAACTTTTAATGCTTCAGCAATCGAATAGATTAAGGGCTGGTTATAATAGTTTGAACCCGCACAAATTCCACATGTCATTGCCATGATAAAAATAAAGCTTTTTGACAGTATATTTTCTGCATTGGGCTCAACTATTTTTTCCATTTTTAACTACGCCCTATTTTAAAATTTATACATCGAAACAAAGTTTACACGTGATACATCAGCAGTTCTGCCATCAAACACTTCTCGTTTACCTTGATGATATTCCATACCAATATCCATTTGCTCAATGGGTGAATAAAAGACGTTCGCGGCATAGTCAGTTAAGCGTTTGTTGGCATCTGGGTTGAGTTTGGCATAAGCCGTGTCGTCATCATAATCAAACATTGAAGCCGATAAGTTTGCACGCCATTGCTCATTAAATTTATATGAATAGCCAATATTGATGCTATTCAACTTATTCATAACCAAATCTGTTTTATCTTCGTTTAAAGAGAAATCACCCGCGGCATTTAAACTTGCTGAATTTGCCAACCCACTTTGGGTGGTATACGGCATAAATTTTTGATCACCGACAATATATTGATAATTTGCTTGTACCGATTGTTGTGGCGTGAGTTGATATTTTAAACCGCCGCCAGCACCCCAACTTACTTTTTTCACCGTGGCAGTTGCGACATCTGTAGACTTTTCATTAATAAAGCCTTGAGCAAGAGCTGTTAAAGGCCCTTGTTTAAAGGTATAGCGCCCCGTTAAAGTTGGAAATGCCGAGACTCTCGAACCTGTATATTCCAAAGCTACTTTTAAATCATTATTGGTATCAATTTTCCAGTCATAGCGAATTTGAGGAGTACGCGTATAAGAGGTTCCCACAAATTGGGTGTAATCAACAGCTTCTGTACGGGTTTCCATGTTAGACATGAGTGACCATGTTTGACCAAAGGTCCAGTCTTTATAGGTAAAAAATGCATGACGGATACGGAATTTACCATCTCCCGTTCCCATGTTAGAACTATCAAAGAAATCGGCTTCGATATTCCCTGTAACCGCTTTATTTGGGCTATTAAAATAAACACCTAATCGGCTTGCATTAATCATGGCATCAGAACGTGCATGGTTTGAACGTTTTTCACTTTCAAAAGGTGTTCGGTACAGGCTGCTGGTCGTTCTACCACCCGAGTCAGGTGATGATTTAAAATCGACCGCTGCATCAATACGGGCAATACCGTAAACCTTAACGTTATCCGTCCAAGTGACCCACGAAGGAGCAACAGGCTTTTCTGTTACCGTTGCTTTAGTTTTTTCAATGTTCTCTTCGATCTTAACCTGTTTGACCTGTAAATTATTTTGAGTTTGTTTCTGAGCAGCAAGTTCTGCTTTTAATTTTTGCAGCTCGGTTTCTAGCAAATTAATTCTTTGTTCTGTGGTATCTGAAGAATTTGCAAAAATAGTCCCTGAAGCCGCAGCACAAGCTGCAGCTAAAATTAATTTTTTCATCTTTTAATCCTTAAAGAAGCGTTTTTCCGTGTGTATTTAGGCTACACGTGCATCGATTAGTTCACAGTCAGTGACTGCCTGTAATTCATCAAAAGTTAAGCCGTCTACCATTTCCTTGACGTAAGCTTTTTGGTCTTTGAGTTCAATAATGCATAAATCGGTATAAATACGGTTTACACACTGCTCACCCGTTATTGGATAGCTCAGTTCTTTTACAATTTTGGGCTCACCTTTTTTAGTGACATGCTCCATATAGACATAAATCGTTTTTGCACCAACTGCCAAATCCATAGCACCGCCAACTGCCGGCACATCATCTGCTTTACCAGTATGCCAGTTTGCCAAGTCTCCATTTACCGCAACTTGGAATGCACCAATCACACAAATGTCCAGATGACCGCCACGCATAATGTCAAATGAGTCGCCATGATGCATAAAGCATCCACCGTCTAACAAAGTAACAAGTTCTTTTCCGGCATTAACCAAATCTTGATCTTCTTCACCAGGTTGTGGCGGCGGCCCAAAAGCCAAAACACCATTTTCCGAATGTAAAAAGATTTCTTTGTCTTTTGGCAAAAATTTAGCAACGTTGGTCGGTAAGCCAATCCCTAAATTGACATAAGAACCTTCCGGAATGTCATTGGCAATGAGTTTGGCAATATCTTCACGAGAACGCTTTTGAACTGACATTAGATATCTCCTACTTTTACAACGTGCTGAACAAAAATTCCCGGTGTAATAATGCACTCAGGGTCAAGCGTTCCTAGCTCTACGGTGTCATTCACTTGAACAATCGTGGTCTTGGCGGCTTTTGCCATAATTGGGCCAAAATTGCGGGCCGCTTTGCGGTAAGTTAAATTGCCCCAGCGGTCAGCTTTATCGGCATAAATCAGTGCAAAATCAGCTTCAAGTGGGTATTCAAGCACATAGTTTTTACCGTTAATGGTTCGGGTCTCTTTACCCTCGGCAACTTTAGTGCCATAACCAGTCGGAGTAAAAATAGCCCCGAGACCAGCACCTGCGGCCTGAATACGACAAGCCAAATTACCTTGTGGAACCAGTTCTAACTCAATTTTTCCCGCTCTATATAAGTCTTGAAAAACGGTTGATCCAGCAGATTTCGGAAATGAACAAATCATTTTTTTAACACAACCGGCAATAATCAGATTTGTTAAACCACGATCACCAGAGGCCGCATTGTTATTTACAATGGTGAGTTCTTTTTTTCCTAAATCGATTAAGGCTTCAATTAATTCAGCAGGTTGCCCCGTCACACCAAACCCGCCTGTCATGATGGTTGCCCCATCAGGAATAGCTTTTAAAATCGGTTCAATGTCACTGGTGATTTTATTTATCATCTCACTTGTCCCTTTTCATCCTTAATTTAAGGTGACAGATTGATCTGTCACTCTGCCTTTTGCGGGTTAAATAATCGGTCTTTAATAAATAACAATGGAATTACACCGCAGATAAAATAAGCTGCAGCCATCACCAAGAGCCCTAAACCAATAGAACCGTTTTGCGATAGATAACCAATTGTTAATGGAGAGAAAATTGAAAGTACTTTGCCAATGTTATAAGCACCGCCCACTGCCGAGCCTCGAATAGAAGTCGGGAAGCTTTCTGTCATATAGGTGGCATTAATTGCGTAAGGCATACCGTAAAGGAAACCGAAGAACAGCATCATCCATAAAATGTTGGTTGGTGTATTTAAGTAGACAATGACCGGAATAAATAAGGCTGTACCAATGGTTCCGAAAGCAAATACAGCGCGGCGTCCTAATTTATCGGCAACAATACCTGCAATTACTTTGGCAAACATCATAATTAGGAATGTACCGACCATATACATCGCCATTTCTTTAAACTTGATGCCAAGGTCAGACTCTAAATAAGCAGGTAACCAGTTACTTACGCCGTAATAACCAAACTGCAATGCACCCGTACTAATAATCCAAAGAACAAACATGGTGCCATGTTTCTTATCTCTTAAAATCTCAAGATATGGATTTTGGCGTTTTTTAGGTTGGTTACTTTGAGCGACTTCTAGCGCTTTTAGTTGACGGGCTTTTTTCCATGACTCAGGTTCAGGTACGCAAAAGTGCATCAAAACTGACAAAACCACAGGCGTAATTGCAATCCAGTATAGGAAACGCCAGCCATGTTCAGGAATAATATGTCCAGCTAATAAGGTCGCTAATAAAGAACCTAGTGTATAACCTGTCATCAGCGTTGCTAAAACGGTAGAACGGTGTTTGGTTGGCACCATTTCAGACATAAGAATGTTACAGGCAATATATAATGCACCTAAGCCCATGGCGCCTATTGTTCTTAAAACTGCAAATTGCATATAAGAATGTGTAAAGCCGAGTGCGCAGGTTAATATCGAAGAAAAAGCAATAAAGAAAACAATAATGCGAACCCGACCAAAACGGTCGCAAGCCCAACCACCAATAAGACCACCCACGGCCGAACCAAATAGTGTCAAGCTTCCTAATGTTCCGGCTTGCACACCAGTTAAATGAAACTCTGCTTTAAGACTAGTGAGACTTAATGCCAAAAAACCTAAGTCGGCCCCGTCACATAAAAGTGTAAAAAAAGCGAATATAAAAGCTGTAATCCAAATCTTTTTTGGTGTTTGAATAGCTTCAGTGCTACTCATATTCTCTGTAACAGTCTTTGTTGTCATGTCCATATCCTCAGAAGGAACATGAGGCATCCCATGCCTCATGGCATTTGATTTTTTATTAGGCTGTAGCTTCCCTAATCATGTTTTTGGCAATAATAAGTTGTTGAACTTGCGTGGTTCCTTCATATAAACGGAACAAACGCACATCTCGATAAAAACGCTCGATGGCATATTCACTGATATAGCCCGCACCACCGTGAATCTGTACACAGCGGTCAGCAACACGACCACACATTTCGGTCGCAAACATTTTTGCGCAAGAAGCTTCCGTGCTAATGTTTTCACCATTATCACGGCGGCGAGCTGCATCTAGGACCATACATTTAGCTGCATAAATCTCGGCTTTTGAGTCGGCAAGCATGGCTTGAATAAGCTGGAAGTTTGCAATAGGTTGACCAAACTGCTTACGCTCAATCGCATAGTGCAGTGCGTCGTTTAACATGCGTTCGGCAACACCTACGCTATAGGCACCAATATGCAAACGTCCTTTATCCAGCACTTTCATGGCCGTTTTAAAACCGACACCTTCTACGCCACCAATGAGTGCAGAAGCAGGTACACGGCAATTTTCAAAAATCACATCACAGGTATGTGAACCCTTTTGCCCCATTTTTTGGTCAATTTTGCCTAATGTAATGCCTGGTGTATTGGCCTCGACTAAAAAAGCTGAAATGCCACCCGACCCTTTAATTTCAGGATTCGTTCGAGCCATTACGGTAAAAGTTGCAGCATGGGGTGCATTGGTAATAAAACGTTTGGTGCCGTTTAACACATAAAAATCGCCGTCTTTTACTGCACTGGTTTTTAAAGAGGCAGCATCAGAACCAGATTCAGGCTCGGTTAAACAAAATGAACCAATAATTTCGCCACTTGCGTAACGTGGTAAATATTTCTGCTTTTGCTCTTCTGTGCCATCAATCAAAATTGCACTTGAGCCAATACCGTTATTAGTACCAATTAAAGAACGAAAAGCCGGTGAAGTTTGTCCAAGTTCAAATGCAACTCTGACTTCCTCTTCCATAGTGATGCCTAAGCCACCATATTCTTCGGGAATTGTAAGACCGAACAAACCAAGCTCACGCATTTGCTGCACAATGTCATCCGGAATTTTGTCTTTCTCTACCACTTCGTTTTCACGAGGGATCAATTCATTTTTTACAAAATCTCGAATTGTTGAAAGTAACTGCTCCAACATCCCTTCATCACGGATCATCTGTGATCTCCCTTTTTATATATTTCCATCGTACCCATCAGCCATCTCCAGCTAATCTGGATACCATGTTTTAAATCTTGTTTACTGCGGATGTGTTTCATAGTACGAGAACAAAAATACAAATTTCAAGCTTTTTTGAAAATTAATTTCGTTTAACGAAATTTAAAATTAGACCACTACGTAATATCAATAACTTAGATCTTTTAAAAGATAACAACTACGCTCTTAAAAGAAATAAGACTTGAAATAAATTCCAAAATAAGCATCATAAAAGGAATATAGTTTTGATATGCGAAACAAGGAATTCAAAAATGAGTGTGTCAACAGGGAATAATTTCGTAGAAGTCGACTTTTCTATTCAAAAAATAGCGGTTGTTAAAATTAACCGCCCAGAAGCAAAAAATGCTTTAAACGGTGAAGTTCGTAAACAACTCGCACAAGTTTTTACCGAGTTAAGTTTTAACGATGAGATCAATGCGGTTGTGCTCACAGGCGGTGAAGAAGTCTTTGCTGCAGGTGCAGATCTAAAAGAAATGGCAACCGCAACTTCCACAGAAATGTTATTGCGTCATACAGAACGTTATTGGAATGCGATTGCCCAGTGCCCTAAACCCGTGATTGCTGCCGTAAATGGTTATGCATTAGGGGGTGGCTGCGAACTTGCAATGCACGCTGACATTATTATTGCAGGTAAAGGCGCAACATTTGGCCAGCCGGAAATTAAAGTTGGTTTAATGCCTGGTGCTGGCGGTACACAACGTTTATTCCGTGCTGTGGGTAAATTCCATGCCATGCGCATGATTATGACAGGCGCCATGGTTAAAGCCGAAGAAGCTTATTTGATTGGTCTTGTTACACAAGTCACAGAAGATGACCAAACCATTTCAACTGCAATTCAAATGGCACAAAGCCTAGCCAAAATGCCGCCGATTGCCCTGCAACAAATTAAAGAAGTTGCGCTTATGAGCGAAGATGTTCCATTAAATGCAGGCTTAACTCTAGAACGAAAAGCATTCCAGTTGTTGTTTTCTACGGAAGATAAAAATGAAGGCGTTCAAGCTTTTATCGAAAAGCGTAAGCCGTCGTATCAAGGTAAATAATTTAAAACCATAATAACAAAGGAATGAAAATGGCCAGAAAAGTATTGATTAGTGCAGGTGGTTCAGGGATTGGACGATGCATTGCCGAGGTATTTTTAAACAATCAGGATGAAGTTTTTGTTTGCGATATTAATGCTAAAAGCCTAGAACAATTTCAACAAGATTATCCAAAGCTACATATATATACCTGTGATTTGGCTGATCATAAACAAATTGAACTGATGTTTAGTCAAGCCATTCAGAAACTTGGCGGTATTGATATTTTAGTCAATAACACAGGCATCTCAGGTCCGACCGTTGCAGCAGATGAGTTAAGTTTTGAAGATTGGAACACGGTGATTAATTTAAACCTGAATAGCACTTTTTTAATTACCCAGTTAGCCATTCCCTATTTAAAGCAAGCACAGGCAGGCGTGATTATAAATATGTCATCTATTGCCGGACGCTTAGGCTATCCATATCGATTGGCCTATTCCACTTCAAAATGGGGACTGATTGGTTTTACCAAAACGCTTTCTATGGAACTCGGTGCAGATAATATTCGAGTTAACGCCATTCTTCCGGGTGCAGTCGATGGTGATCGAGTTCAACGTGTATTACAGGCCCGTGCCGATGTAGCGCATACCTCACTTGAAGAAGTCACTCAAAATGCACTGAAAAATCAGTCGCTCAAATATTTTGTCAATCCAAAGCATATTGCAGATTTATGCCTATTTTTAGCATCAGATAGTGGCCGCTCAATTTCAGGACAAATCTTACCCATTGATGGTGATAAACAATGCTTAAGCTAAATCACCTAACCCTATTTTTCCGTTTAATTTCAAATATAGATCAATAACCAGGATGATCGACATGACTTATGATATTAAAAGCATGGCTGTGATTGGTGTAGGTGTTATGGGCAGTGGTATTGCTCAAATTGCTGCACAGTCAGGTCATACCACTTATTTATATGATGCCAAAGCAGGTGCAGCAGAACAGGCTAAAGAAAAACTGGCTGCTACATTTCAAAAGTTAGTCGATAAAAATAAGATTACATCTGAGCAAGCAGCAGCGGCAAATAACCATTTAATTGTTGCTCATCAAATTGAAGATTTAAAAAATTGCGACCTCATTGTAGAAGCAATTGTTGAACGTCTTGATATCAAACAAAGCTTGATGCAGCAGCTTGAAGATATTGTTTCGGATATTACTATTTTAGCCTCAAACACTTCTTCTCTTTCTATTACAGCCATTGCTGCAAATTGCAAAAAGCCTGAGCGTGTTGTGGGTTATCACTTTTTTAACCCAGTTCCACTTATGAAAGTGGTCGAAGTCATTCGTGGTTTAAAAACAGATCCACTTATTATTGATGCTTTAAACGATCTGTCTCGTGCATTTGGTCACCGCCCTGTTGTAGCGAAGGACACCCCTGGATTTATTATTAATCACGCGGGCCGAGCTTATGGCACCGAAGCGCTCAAAATTTTAAATGAGAATGTCTGTGATATCAGTGAAATTGATCGAATTTTACGTGACGGCGTAGGATTTAGAATGGGTCCTTTTGAATTACTCGATTTAACAGGCCTTGATGTTTCGCATCCAGTTATGGAGTCGATTTATCATCAGTACTATGAAGAAGCCCGCTACAAACCAAACCCGCTCACCAAACAAATGCTAGATGCTAAACAACTTGGACGTAAAGTTAATCAGGGTTTTTATAACTATGAAACTGGTTCAAAAACAGGTGAACAACCTGCGAAGTTTGTAGAGCGTTTAGCACAATATCCAAAAGTTTGGATCGCTGCCGATTTTTTAGATGATAAGAAACAGCTCGAAGATTATTTAACTCAGCAAAATATTACCCTAGACACCAATTCTGAACCACAAACAGATAGCTTATGTTTACTTGCTTGTTACGGTGAAGATACCACTCAAGCGGCTACTCGCCTTGGGGTTAATCCAGAACATGCTGTTGCTATAGACATGCTTTATGGCATTGCAAAGCACCGTACCTTAATGCCTTCACTTGTTACCAAACCTGAATATCGTCAAGCAGCTCACTCTATTTTCAATCTAGATGGAAATGTGGTGAGCATGATTGCTGAAAGTATTGGCTTTGTTGCGCAGCGCGTTTTAGCAATGGTCATTAATTTAGGCTGTGATATTGCCCAGCAAAATATTGCCACTGTAGATGACATTAATGCCGCAGTGCGTCTTGGCTTAGGCTATCCATTTGGCCCAATTGAATGGGGCGATCAAGTCGGCAGCGAAAAAATTTTACTCATTCTGAACCGTATAACAGCGCTTACGTATGACCCGCGTTACCGCCCTAGTCCATGGTTACAGCGTCGAGTCGCACTTCACTTACCTCTTACTTTTACTCATGAGTCTTGAAAAGGAATTTCTCAATGTTAAATGCATATATTTATGATGGTTTACGTAGTCCATTTGGTCGTCATGCAGGTGAACTTGCCTCAATTCGCCCTGATGATTTAGCCGCAACTGTCATTCAAAAACTACTAGAAAAAACTGGTGTGCCGGGTGCGGATATTGAAGATGTGATCTTAGGCGACACCAACCAAGCTGGAGAAGATAGTCGTAATGTGGCACGAAATGCATTATTACTTGCTGGTTTACCTGTTACTGTACCGGGCCAGACAGTAAACCGCCTATGTGCTAGTGGTTTAGGCGCTGTGATTGACTCAGCACGTGCCATTACTTGTGGTGAAGGCGAACTGTATATTGCAGGTGGTGTAGAAAGTATGTCACGTGCTCCCTTCGTGATGGGTAAAGCGGAAAGTGCTTATAGCCGTGATGCAAAAATTTATGACACTACCATTGGCTCTCGCTTTCCAAATAAAAAAATTATTGCTCAGTACGGCGGACATTCAATGCCTGAAACGGGCGATAACGTTGCAGCCGAGTTTGGGATTAGCCGCGAACAAGCTGATTTTTTTGCAGCTCAATCACAAGCCAAATATCAAAAAGCCAAAGAAGAAGGTTTCTTTGCCGATGAAATTACACCAATTGAGGTTTTCCAAGGCAAAAAATTGCCCCCTAAACTCGTTTCAGAAGATGAACACCCTCGCCCAAGCTCAACTGTTGAAGCACTCACAAAGTTAAAACCACTGTTTGAAGGTGGCGTGGTTACAGCTGGTAATGCGTCAGGTATTAATGATGGTGCAGCAGCCCTGTTGATTGGTTCAGAAGCAGCGGGTCAAAAATATGGCCTAAAACCAATGGCAAAAATCTTGTCTGCTGCGGCGGCTGGTATTGAGCCACGCATTATGGGTGCAGGTCCGATCGAAGCCATTAAAAAAGCGGTTGCACGTGCTGGCCTTACTTTAGATGACATGGACATTATCGAAATTAATGAAGCCTTTGCTTCACAAGTTTTATCTTGTTTAAAAGGTTTAAATGTTGATTTTAATGACCCACGTGTGAACCCGAACGGTGGCGCGATTGCTGTTGGTCATCCACTTGGTGCTTCAGGCGCTCGTCTTGCGTTAACAGTAGCGCGCGAGTTAATTCGCCGTAAGAAGAAATATGCCGTGGTGAGCCTATGTATTGGTGTAGGTCAAGGTCTTGCGATGGTGATTGAAAACGCTTCATAACCATTGAACCCGATATCCATTCATCACAACAGCGCAGTGATGAATGGATTTATTTTGCAGAGCGAAATATAATGGCAAAACTATTGCTTTAATTATATTTGAGGATCGAATGTCTCAAAACACGGAAACTGAAAAACCAATAAATTTTGATGAGATACGTTTAGATCCTATTTCGCATATACATCGGGAAAATAACCCGCAATTTATTGCTTCTTTAGCGCGCGGTTTAGAACTTTTAAGATGCTTTTCTGCAAATAATCAGGTGCTTGGCAACCAAGAATTAGCAAAAATGACAGGTTTACCTAAACCGACCATTGCACGTATTACCAATACCCTTGTTTCATTAGGTTATTTAAAACAATTGCCTAACTCGACCAAATACACACTAGATATTGGTGTCTTATCTTTAGGATATGCAGCTTTATCTAACATCTCGATTCGTAATATTGCTCATCAATATATGGAAGAGATGAGCCAGTATGTTCAAGCGCCTGTGGCGATGGCAACGCGTGATCGCTTAAATATGGTGTATATCGATGTTGTGCAAATTGAAACAGCCTTAAATATGCGCCGTCCAATTGGTTCGACTTTACCACTGCATAGCAGTTCGATGGGACGAGCATGCTTGGCTGCGACTCCTGAACGTGAGCGCAACTTTCTACTTGATGCATTGAAACAAAAAAATCCAGAAAACTGGCCAGCCATAAAACGCTCATTAGAACGAGCTTTCCGTGATTATCAAGATTATGGATATTGTTTGTCGTTAGGTGAGTGGCATAAAGAAGTGAACTCGGTGGCTGTACCTTTGGTTAGTTCTAAACACGGTCTTTATGTTTTTAACTGTGGTGCGCCAAGTTTTCATTTAAATCCAGAAAAACTTGAAGGTGAAATTGGACCACGTTTAATCCACATGGTGCACAATATTCAAGATGCTTTGAATGAAACGCACTAACAATCGTGCTTAGACAGTCATGGTTGTGTTGATTAAGGTTCCACTTTCATTATGACGATAGGCATGATGAAAAACGCACTCTATACCCCAACCATTATTTTAATGGCGATTGCCGCAGGCATTTGTACAGGTGGAAATTATTTTAATCAGCCACTTATTCACTCAATTAGTGTAAGCCTAAATTTAACCGAAACAACCACAGCGTGGGTGCCCACTCTAGCCCAAATCACCTACGCATGTGGCTTACTCTTTTTAATGCCATTAGGGGACATAATAGAAAAGCGCAAGCTACTATTTATCTTTATGTTATTGGCTTCAAGTGGATTAATTATTAGCGGTTTTTCGCACAATATTTATCTTTTACTGCTTGGCACTATCATTACTGGTTTATTTTCCAGCGCAGCCCAACTGTTGTTACCGCTTGCTGCAAGTCTGGTTCCAATTCAACAAAGTGGCCGTGTCGTAGGCTTTTTACTGAGTGGACTGATGATGGGGGTTTTACTCGCCCGCTCCCTTTCTGGACTGATGTCTACGCTTTTCGCTTGGAATATTATTTATCTGGTCAGTGGTTTTCTATTACTTGTTATTGCCTTTATTTTGCATCGTAATATCGGGTTATTTCCATCAACCAAATCTGAAAACTATGTAAAAACTATTCGCTCTTTACCGCAGATTTTTATTCAAAATTGGCGGTTAAGAACCAGAACTTATATTGGTGGTTTTACATTTGCTTGTGTAAGTTTAACCTTTACCACCATGTCGTTGCTTCTGGCTCCAGCACCTTATTTTTTTAGTGACTTTACCATTGGGCTTTTCAGTTTTGTTGGCGTGTTAGGAACGTTCGTTGCCAATTTTTCAGGTAAATTTATTGACTAAGGCTATATCCATAAAATTTCAATTTATTGCGGCATTGGGCTTATTGTAAGTTGGATTCTTTTTTCACTTTTACCCTACCATTTTGCTTTTTATATTATAGCCTTACTTATTCTCTACGCTTCTCTTTCTGCGGTACATGTCACCAATCAAAGTATTGTATTTAAACTTAATCAAGAACTACGTTCGCGGTTTAATGCCATTTATATGACAGGTTACTTTGCTGGCGGCGCTTTAGGCACAACGGCAGGAAGTTATGCTTGGAAACACTTCGGATGGACAGGTGTCTGTATTTTAGGCTTAATTTTTGCCGTGCTATGTCTTTATTATTGTGTGCTTGATGCAAAAAATCAGCACAATTAAAGCTTGTGCTGATCTTATATAAAGTAGGCAATAGTTCGTTATAGAACCCCTAATAACCGACCACGAATAATATCTTCTGCCTCTTTGACAATCCGGCTAACCAGTTCATCGCATGTCGGAATATCATGGATTAAGCTTGCGACTAAACCGCATGACCATGCACCTGCATTAACATCACCATTAATCATGACTTTTGGATAAACCCCTGCAACTTCTTCAATAATATCTTCAAATTTAATGTTATCGCCGAGTGCTTTTTCTTTTGCCACGATTTTTTCTACGGCCGCATTATTCATGACACGTTCAGTATTTCGCAAAGCACGCATAATTAAACGCGTATCTCGTTCGGTTGCATTTAAAATCGCCTGTTTCACATTTTCATGTACGGGAGCTTCCTGAGTCGCAATAAAACGCGTGCCCATATTAATTCCATCAGCTCCCATCGCTAAAGCAGCCGCGAGTGAGCGCCCATCTGCCATACCACCTGAGGCAACAAACGGGATGTCTAATGCATCGGCTGCTAAGGGCAATAAAATCATATTTGGCACGTCATCTTCACCAGGATGCCCACCACACTCAAAACCATCTACAGAAACCGCATCACATCCAATTTGCTGAGCTTTTAAGCTATGTCGAACCGAAGTACATTTGTGAATTACTTTAATACCAGCAGCCTTTAAATATGGCATCACCTGTTCAGGATTACGCCCTGCTGTTTCTACAATCTTTACGCCACCTTTAATAATTGCCTCTACAAAACCCGGATAATCAGGAGTATTTACGGTAGGTAAAAAGGTTAAATTTACCCCAAAAGGTTTATCGGTCATTTCTCGGCAACGTGCAATTTCTTTTGCCAGATTTTCAGGTGTACGCTGAGTCAGGCCAGTGATAATACCTAACCCGCCCGCGTTCGAAACCGCAGCAGCAAGCTCTGCAAAACCAACATAATGCATACCGCCTTGAATAATTGGATGCTCAATTTCAAATAGTTCTGTAATTTTGGTCTTCATATTCTTTCCACTCACTGTTCTATAGCCAGCCTCTTATTTCCCTAGCAGGGCTAGATGCTTATTTACACATAAATCCTATCAGTATTTAAAGTAATTTAAGTTAAAAATTTCACAATACAAAATTTTATACCACAATATAAAACAAAATAATTGATAACGGAATTATTTTTCGATAGCATCAGTTTAAATTTTAGACGGAAAATTATTTAAAGGAATGAACGATGCAGCAGAACAACAAAACCCAAAGCGAGCTTAAAACAGGCACAATTCATAAGTATTTTGATAGAAATATACTAACGCTCACCATGAGTAATGCCACTAAAAAGAATGCAATTAATTATGAAATGTATGCAGCTTTAAGTCAGGCATTAGATCAAGCTGCAACCAATCAAGACATTCATGTGGTTGTGCTTACTGGTGAAGACTCCGCATTTACCAGCGGCAATGATGTAAACGCATTTGAAAAACGAGATACCACCACTTCAGAACCACCCGCTTCGATTGTTTTCTTAAAAAGCTTAGCAACTTTTCCAAAACCGATTATTGCTAAAGTAAATGGTGTGGCAATTGGCATTGGCAGCACTATGCTTCTACATTGCGACCTTGTATATGCAAGCCAAAACTCTATTTTTCAGTTCCCCTTTGTGAATTTAGGGCTTGTACCTGAAGCGGGTTCAAGTTACATCTTGCCAAGATTATTGGGCTTTGCTCGAGCTTCGGAAATTATTTTACTCGGTGAAAAGTTTTCGGTGGAACAAGCAAAAAATTATGGTCTGGTAAATGAAATATTTGAAGCCAATGAGCTGGATCAAGTGGTTGAAGATGTGGCAATTAAACTTGCTCACAAACCAAGCCAAGCCTTACAGCTCAGTAAAAAGTTACTAAGAGATATGCCAATTGATGATCTACTCAATCGTATTGACCATGAGTCGACTATTTTCTCGCATTGTTTACAAGGTTCCGAGTTTAAAGAAGCATTAAGTGCTTTCAAAGAAAAACGGAAACCGAACTTTCATAAGCAAACAGCCTAAAGCTTACCCAATAAAAAGCCAGCCTTGAAAAAAACAAAGCTGGCTCTTATAAATGGATCAAATAGGTTTAGCTAATCTCGGTACGAATATTATTCACCATATGTAAAAGACGTGGTGCAATATCTTCTTCGAGTTTTTCACGGTTCATAATAAAGCTTGGACCACCACAGTTAAACACCAATAAACCATGTTGTTCATGAATGAGTGGAACCGCAACCGAATTGACATCTTTATGCCATTCGCCAATAGAAAAACAGTATCCAAAATCTTGGTAATCTTTAAAGGCTTTGTCTAAATCACGGTTAATTTTGATCCAGTCTTCTTTGTGCTTGTTACGAATGGCATTAAGTAAGAACTCTCTTTCATCTTCAGGCATTGCAGCTAAACACGCACGTCCCATCGAACTTAAATGAATCGGTAAATAGGTTCCAACTTGACGGCGCATGGTCATATTGCCTTTGCCTTGCACCACATCAAGATAAATCATGTTCAGTCGATCACGTGTTGCCATGGCTACAGCAGCGCCAGCATAGTCTGCCAAATTTTTCATATATGGATGAGCAATAGAGCGAATCGATACGTTAGACAGCATCGAATAACCAAACGCAAGAACTCCAACTGAAAGCTGAAATTTGCTTGAGTTAGGTACTTGTTTGATATAACCCAAACGCGACAAGGTATGTGTGAGGCGAGTAATGGTTGGTTTTGGCAAACCTGTCATCTGAGCAAGCTCTTGATTGCCCAAATGCTGATGTTTAGGCGTAAAACAACGTAATAGCTCTAAACCACGTGCTAATGCAGTAATAAATTGACGATCATTTTCATCCTGCATGTCTTCAATCGGATGTAATAATTCATGCCTTAAAGGCGCTAATAATTTTTCTGTCTGTTCTGCATCAACTGCATCATTCATTGTCATACCAATCCATATTTTGTTTCGCACTGCGAAAATTATAATCTATTTTTTCTATAAATAGCAAAAGAGCAAACATCCTAGTCTGCATTTTAAAGATAACTTCATTTAACTTATTAAAGCGAAAGATTAAATATTTTATTTTCTGATTTTAAATATAATTTTAATCTTCCGCTTCTAAGCCACCTACCCAATTACGCCCTTTTCTTTAAGCTCTGCTAGTTTTTCTGAAGAAACTATTCGCCCCAAAACGGCCTGCGTATGCTCACCCAACAGCGGAGGTGCTGTTTTGTACTCAACTGGCGTTCTAGAAAGTTTGATTGGTGACCCAATTACCTTCAGTTTTTCACGTTGAGGATGGTTCATCTCGACTAACATTTCACGGGCAATCACTTGCGGTTCTTGAAAAGCTTGTTCCAAGTTATTGATTACACCTACGGGAACTTTAGCAGCATAAATTGCATCTACCCATTCATCTGCTGTTTTTGTTAAAAAGTGAGTTTGTAAAATTCCGATAATTTCATCGCGATGCTTAATTCGGTCTGCATTTCGGGCAAAACGTGCATCATTTGGTAAATCGGGTAAACCAATACTACGACAGAGTTGAATAAACTGAGTGTCATTTCCACACGCGATAATAAAATCACGGTCAGAAGCTTTGAACACTTGATAAGGCACAATATTAGCGTGTGCATTGCCATAACGCTTAGGGATATTTCCTGATGACAAATAATTCATTCCCTGATTTGCCATTGTGGCAATTTGAACATCAAGCAAAGCCATATCAATATATTGGCCTAAACCCGTCACATGGCGGTTGAGTAAAGCAGCCTGTATGGCAATCGTAGAATAAAGTCCCGTGGCTAAGTCAGAAAATGCAACGCCTACTTTTTGTGGACCACCACCCGGCAAATCATCACGCTCACCTGTAACTGACATGAGTCCGCCCATGCCCTGAATAATAAAGTCATAACCGGGCTCTTCTGCTCTTGGGCCAGTTTGACCAAAACCAGTAATCGAGCAATACACCAGTTTAGGGTTAATCGCAGATAAAGACTCGTAATCCAAACCGTACTTCTTTAAAGAACCCGCTTTGTAGTTTTCAATCACGACATCGGTATCTTGAATAAGCGCTTTAATCAATTCTTGGCCATCAGGATTGGCAATGTCGATGGCAACCGATAGTTTATTGCGGTTGGTTGACTGATAATAAGCGGCTTCTTGAGTATCTTGGCCTGAGTCATCTTTCATCCAAGGTGGTCCCCAAGAACGGGTATCGTCACCAACTTTCGGCCGTTCAATCTTGATTACTTCTGCGCCTAAATCGGCAAGAATCTGCCCACACCAAGGCCCAGCCAATACCCGACTTAAGTCAAGCACCCGAATTCCATTTAAAGCACCCATCTTTATCCCACTATATTTTGTGACTTATTTCCTATAGGAAAACTTATCCATTTAAAATTTCGCATAGCGATATATATTTTTAATATACACACCTCTTTTGAAAAATCAAACTTTAATTTTCCACTAAAAATAATGATTTTTTACAAGAAAATATAGCTTAAATAAATCAACAAATTAGCCAAATATAAATCAACAACAGAGTATCGCATTGCGAAATTAATTTTCAAAATATATTGTTTTGCGTTCGTCCTTTGATTACTATCACTTCAAATATTGGTGATTTTACGAACATCACATTGATGTTTTCTGCATGTAGTAAAAGGACGAGACTATGATTCGAGATCAGGAAACCTTAAATCAACTTGTTGATATGATTCGACAATTTGTTGAAGGTGTATTAATTCCTCATGAGAATGAAGTCGCTGAAACAGATGAAATTCCTCAAGATATCGTTGAGCAAATGAAAGCTCTCGGCTTATTTGGTTTAACCATTCCTGAAGAGTACGAAGGTCTTGGCTTAACGATGGAAGAAGAAGTCTATGTCGCTTTTGAATTGGGTCGTACTTCTCCTGCTTTTCGCTCTCTGATTGGAACCAATAATGGCATTGGTTCAAGTGGCCTGATTATTGATGGGACCGAAGCACAGAAATCCTTTTTCTTACCGCGTTTAGCACGTGGTGAAGTGATCAGCTCTTTTTGCTTAACCGAACCGGATGCAGGTTCTGATGCGGCATCTTTAAAAACCAGTGCAGTAAAAGATGGTGATTTTTATATTTTAAATGGCACCAAACGCTTTATTACCAATGCACCTCATGCTGGTGTATTTACAGTCATGGCACGCACAAACTTTGACATTAAAGGTGCTGGCGGCATTTCTGCCTTTATTGTTGATAGCCAAACTCCCGGTATTTTTCTTGGCAAGCGCGATAAAAAAATGGGGCAAAAAGGCGCCCATACCTGTGACGTTATTTTTGAAAATTGTCGCATTCCAGCTTCAGCACTCATTGGTGGTGTTGAAGGGGTTGGTTTTAAAACTGCCATGAAAGTGCTCGATAAAGGCCGTTTGCATATTGCTGCCTTGAGTGTCGGCGCAGCAACACGAATGCTAGATGATTCTTTAAATTACGCCATCGAACGCAAGCAATTTGGACAACCAATTGCCGAATTCCAACTCATTCAAGCCATGCTTGCTGACTCGAAAGCTGAAATTTATGCCGCCAAATGTATGGTCTTAGACGCTGCACGCCTACGCGATGCAGGGCAAAACGTTAGCACCGAAGCTTCTTGCGCAAAAATGTTTGCAACCGAAATGTGTGGCCGCGTTGCTGATCGCTGCGTACAAATTCACGGCGGTGCAGGTTATATCAGTGAATATGCCATTGAACGTTTTTATCGAGATGTTCGTCTGTTCCGTCTTTATGAAGGGACCACTCAAATTCAACAAGTGATTATTGCCCGAAACATGATTCGCGCTGCGTCTTAATTAAATTTTAAGCACTTTAAAACGACTTGGAGTGCTTTTTATCAAATGTAGGTAATGGATTATGGCTACAAATTACAAAGAAGGTCTTTCTCGTATACAGCCTCATACGTGGAAAATAGCATTTATTTTTGCATTTCTAGCACTATTGGTAGATGGGACAGATTTGATGCTGCTGTCTTATAGCTTAAATAGTATTAAGGCAGATTTTGGATTAAGTTCAGTACAAGCAGGTATGCTTGGCAGTTTTACATTGGCAGGTATGGCTGTTGGTGGAATTTTTGGGGGATGGGCGTGCGATAAATTTGGTCGCGTGCGCATTGTGGTTATTTCTATTTTAACTTTCTCGCTCCTCACCTGTGGTTTAGGTTTTACCCAGAGCTTTCTTCAGTTTGGTATTTTAAGATTTTTTGCATCACTGGGTTTGGGTTCACTTTATATTGCCTGTAATACCCTCATGGCCGAATATGTCCCAACCCGTTATCGCACCACAGTACTAGGCACGCTACAAGCTGGCTGGACCGTCGGCTATATTGTTGCGACCTTGCTTGCAGGCTGGATTATTCCTGATCATGGCTGGCGCATGCTGTTTTATGTTGCGATTATTCCGGTCATTATTGCTGTTCTCATGCATGTGCTTGTACCAGAACCAGAAGCATGGCAAAAGTCTCGACTACAACAACCAGTCATGGCTCAAAACGCATCGAAAACCTCGGCATTTAAGCTTATTTTCCAAGATAAACGAAACCGTAATATGTTTATCTTATGGGCGTTAACGGCAGGCTTTTTACAGTTTGGCTACTATGGCGTAAATAACTGGATGCCGTCATATCTAGAAAGCGAACTGGGTATGAAATTTAAGGAAATGACCGCCTATATGGTAGGTACATATACCGCTATGATTTTAGGTAAAGTTCTTGCGGGTATGATGGCCGATAAATTAGGGCGTCGTTTTACCTATGCCTTTGGTGCAATCGGTACTGCTATTTTCCTACCTCTGATTGTCTTTTATAACTCGCCAAGCAACATTCTATATTTACTGGTGACCTTTGGTTTTCTATACGGCATCCCTTATGGTGTAAATGCAACCTATATGACCGAAAGTTTTGCGACTGCTATTCGCGGTACAGCTATTGGTGGTGCTTATAACGTCGGACGTTTAGGCGCTGCATTAGCCCCTGCAACGATTGGTTTCTTAGCCTCTGGCGGCTCAATTGGTTTAGGTTTTGTCGTCATGGGCGCTGCCTACCTGATTTGTGGTGTGATACCAGCCCTATTCATTAAAGAAAAAATATACGACCCTCAAAAGTCGTAAAAGATCCATCACAAAAAATCCTATAGGTCCTATGACTATAGGATTGATGGTCTAACGAACTAAACACATGGTTTGGATCGTTAGCAAGAAATAAGGAATTGACGTTTCAAAGTTATTCCTTATTTCCACGTATGTAGAGTTTATTACTCTTCATTTTAATTTTTTAGGTAAGCTTAGCTCCCAAGGGAGCTAAGCTTAAAAATATATTGGCCTAAACTATCTTTAAGGACGTTCACCCTGCTCCAAACGGCGTTCAATATCATCGAGTACATTTGGCAAATCAGCGACACTATCAATCACATAGTGAGCGCCCGACGCATTCATTTTTTGGTATGCCTTATCTTTTAGAACAATCTGTTCATCGGCCGATAATGCACTCCACTCTTCATAGCTTAAACCGACTTCATTGCCACTAATCGCAAGTCCGACGGTCCAGCATCCAGCATTTAAACCTTCATCGATACCCACCACGGTATCATCTACTTTTACAACAGTTTTGATGTCCGATACGTCGAGTTGAATTAAGTTCTTCCATAACATTTCAGGATATGGACGGCCATATTTCACGTCACTGGCAGTAACGATACAGTCTGGACGGTAGCCCTGATCGGCAGCATCTTTGACCAAGCGGCCAATCATCATGGATGCATAGCCCGTATTACTACCAATTTTTGCACCACGCTTTTTAATATTTTCAAACGTTTCCAATGCACCCGGAATTAAAGCAGAACATTTCGGAATAGAATTTAACTGGTACGGAATAAAGTCTTTATATAAACGGTCAATATCTGCTTCAGTTGCCGCCTGCCCGTATACTTCCTGCCATGCCGCTGCTACACGCGGCATTTTTAAAACAGCTGCAATATGGTCACGTTTTTCTAACCCCATTGGGGCACGCGCTTCTTCAACCGTAATTTCAACTTTATTGTCTTTAAATAAAGCCATAAAAGCTAAAATTGGTGCGCGTGAGCCAAAATCTACTGTTGTACCAGCCCAGTCAAAAACCACAGCCTGAATTTGTGTGTTGTTGGTTGTCATGATGTATCCCCTTAATTTAATAAAAATTATGCTGTTACAGCTTGGTTTAGGTGGTTTTCGCAGTAGCTCGCAATTGCAGCAAGAAGCCCTTCAATATCTTGAATATAAACTTCGCCAATATTGCCTATACGGAAGCAGTTGAGATCTGTGACTTTGCCCGGATAAATTACATAGCCTGATTTTTTTAGCGTTTCATAGAATGACTGAAAGCTAAATTTCTCGGCTGTTGGGTAAAGAAAAGTGGTAATGATGGGTGATTGTGGGCACTCTTCACCGAGCACCAATTCAAAGCCAAGTTGTTGCATACCTTTAGATAAGGTTTGTTGGTTTTGTAAATAACGTTGATAACGTGCAGCAACACCGCCTTCTGTCTCAAGCTCAAGTAATGCTTGATAAAATGCACGTACCACATGGGTTGGCGAGGTAAAACGCCATTTACCGTTATGCTGCTCCATCGTATTCCACTGGTCATACAAATCGAGACTGACCGAACGTGCCAAGCCTTTACATGCTTCTAGGCAATCACGCTTTGCCAAAATAAAGCCAAAGCCCGGAACACCTTGAATACATTTATTTGCACTTGAAATTAGAAAATCAATTTCAAGCTCAGCCATATCCATAGGTACTCCACCAAATGAACTCATGGCATCCACAATCCAGATTTTTCCTGCTGCTTTAACTAAACGGCCAATGTCTTGAATCGGATTTAAAATACCAGTGGTGGTTTCACAGTGCACACAAGCAACATGGCTAATGGTTTTATCTTCTAAAACGCGCTCAATCTCTTGTAAATCTGGTGTTTGAGTTTCTAAATAGTTCAGCTCTACAACTTCAATATTTAAGCAACGCGCCATTTGCACCATACGTGCACCATATGCGCCGTTATTAATGATCAAGATTTTGCCATCACGCGGAATAGCTGAACCAAGTACAGACTCCACAGCAAAACTTCCACTGCCTTGCATTAACACAGCCGTATATTTTTCAGGTTGGCTGGTTGCTAAGTTGACTAGACGAGAGCGAATATCTTGTACCAGCGAGTTGTATTCTTGGTCCCAAGTACACCAATCTTTTTGCATTGCACGGCGTACTGTTACCGATGTTGATAATGGTCCTGGAGTAAGAAGCAAATACTTGTTCTCTAAATCCATATCGAGTTGGGGTTGCATGTTCATAATGTTACTCATTTCTTTCGCGTTCATTTCAATATACATCAATCTGGTTTAAACCAGATGACAAACTAGTAAATATTTTGTTCTAATATTTCTTTCATAAAGCCAGCCCCTGTAGTCATGCCTTTGCCAGCTATTGCACTCACCAGAAAGATATTTTTTTCAGCTTCAGTGAAACAGGCCAACTCATGTTCATGGGTCAGGTAATAACCATTCCAGCGTTTTTGAATTGGAGGTAAAGTCAGCCCTAGTTTTTCGTGGCAGTACGTTTGAATAAACTCATTAATCTCTTCACGCTGCTCGAACTGAGGCGCTTCATTAATTGAATGGTATTCGTGGCTATCCCCTATGATCAGTTGGCCAAATTCGTTTTGTTTAATCAGAATATGAATACCGAATTCTTTAATGAAGCCTTTTTGTGACGCTTTAACTAACTCGGCATGACTTGGGCAAATTTCAAAAGCTGGATAGCGTGAAATAGATAAGCCTGAATAAAGAGAAGCATTTAGTTTTTGGTGAAACCGTTGAGTCAGGGCCATTTGTAAGCCACAACGTTTCAGATTTAAGCTTTGTAAGATATCTGGATATAAAACATCGATGACTTCGCCGTGACAGATCAAAACTTTATTTGCCCGATATGCCTCGCCACTTGCCAAACGAACCTGACAACTTTCCTGCTGATATTGGGTTTGAACAACACAGGCATTGGTATAAATCTCTACACCGTTTCTTTCGGCATATGCCAATAGTCGCTGCCCAATCACATGCGGTTCGACCGAATAATCTTCTTCAAAAACCAAACCGCCTTGAAACTGCTGCGAAGGATTTAAATAAGAAAATTGGGTGACCAATTCCTCATGGCTAAACAAATGAACTGGAATTTGGTAATCATTTGCACGCTCGGCAAACTCATTTAAAACCTGCCATTCAAGTGCCGTGTTTGCCAGATAGACACCTTGGCGTTGAGCAAACGAAATATCGGTTTCAGTTTGAATACGCTGATAAAAAGAACGCGTTTCAAGCGCGTACTTTCGCCACTGTTGCTCTGGATGGGTTAAGGTCGAAGTTCCGACCATGCCAAAATTACGGCGAGTAGCCCCTACAGGTTTGGCATTTTTCTCGAAGATACAGACTTTCAAGCCTTGTTCTTGTGCCTGTATTGCAGCGGACAAACCTAAAATACCGGCTCCGACAACAATTAAATCAAACTGTGCGTTATTCATAAGACTTCCAATTTGCGAAATTTAGGATGAACAAACCCTTGCCTTGTTGAACAAAGCATTTCGTTTCAATCGGTTAAATAAAAATTGTGTTTAGCTAAAACTTAGTGAGCGCTTTCATGCCATTGCTGACTTCTTGCCATAATTTTTCTGGTAAATAACCAGTGAATGAGTTTTACAACACATGAAGTGGTTAAAATGAGAATGCTCATCGCAACAGCAGCAACAGTATCTCCTGCATCATCCATATTTAAAACGGCCACCGCAGCTAAACTAGTGTCTGGTGAATAAAGGAAAATGGCAGCCGACACAGTGGTCATGGCATTGACAAAAATATAGACCGATACATCGCATAGCGCTGGAAAGCACATGGGCAAATACACTTTCCATAAGGTTTTCCACTTCGATGTTCCTAAAGTTTGTGCTGCTTGGTCGAGCTGTAGCGGAATTTGTTTAATCGCATTGGTTAAAGTCAGATGTGGCACGGTGTAATAATGCACAATGGTTGAAATCACCAAAATGGTCATGGTTCCATACAGCACGTTTAACGGATTACTCTGCTGGTTAAAAAACAAAATATAAGCAATACCTAGAACCAGCCCCGGCACAGCAAGTGGTAATAAAACCAAAGCTTGCACATAGTTTTTAATGAATGGATGTGCCTTAAAACGTTCGGTTAATAGTGCCACCATAAAAATCAGTGCTGTTCCAAAAACCGTACTAAAGAGTGCCATGCGAACCGAGTTAAAGTACGCTGCCCAACCGCCACCATCGACATATTCAAAACTGTAATGCGCTAAGGTCAAAGACAAATCATAAGGCCAAGACTGAATGAATGAAGCCAGCACTGCCGTAAAGATAATCAGTAAAATCGCCCCTGAAACCAAACCACAAAATAGACTCAAAACCATTTCAAGTTTTTTATTCGATGTCGCAATATAAGGTTTAGCCTGAAAGGCTTGAAAACGTGCATGACGTTTGCTTTGAATACGATCGAAAATAAAGACGAACACTGCTGGTAGCAATAACAAGATGGAAATCACCGCACCCATGCTCATGTTTTGCTGACCAATAATCTGCTTATAGACATCAAGCGCCATCATGTTAAATGACCCGCCAATGACTTTCGGAATTCCGAAATCGGTCAGCACATAAATAAAAGCCACCAGACTTGCGCTGATGAGTCCATACCGAATTGCTGGTAGTGTGACATGGTAATGCGTCTTCCAGATATTTTTACCCAGTGACAAAGATGCCTCAATTAAACGCTGATCGACACTGCGAAAAGACACCATCATCAACATTAAAATTGCCGGAAATAGCCAAAAGCAGTAACTGATTAAAATGCCGATTGGACCATAAATTTGTATATCGCCCAGCAAAGGTTTAAACACACCTTGCTTACCAAACAAATAAACCAATGCCAAAGAAGGCAAAAGTGACGGTGCTAAAATCGGTAAGAAAGCAACCAATTTAAAGAAGCCTTTGCCTTTTATATTCACATTGGTGAGTGCAAAAGCATAAATACTGGCAAGAAATACTGTAATGACAGTAGCAGCACAAGCAACCCACACCGAGTTAAATACAGAGCTGAGTAAAGCTGGACTTACAAAATAGTTATAAAAATTTTCAAGACCAACAAAATTTTGATTTTCATCAAAAAATGCAGTTTCAAACAACATCATTAAAGGAGCAATAATCGCTAAAGTTAAAGCGATTGCAACGGCTGCTAAAGCAACATTTGATCTTAATGAATATTCAGTTTTTCGACGCGGCTGTGTTTTTAAAACCGCTGAAGCAGCTTCATTTAACATAGTGCGTACCCTTGTTCGTCAAAGACATGAATGAGCTGATTAGGCACTTTTATAAACATCAGTTCTTGCAAAGTTTTGAACTTGGTATTTTCAATTTCAATTTGCAAAAGGTGTTTTTCCTGCTCAATTCCATCGATATGAATAGCGCAAAATAAACGACGCTTGGCACCTAAAAATTCAGTGCTTAATACTTTAACCGGCAAATACAACGACTCTTTATCACTACCAAAATCATCAACCAACTCAACAGCTTCCGGTCTAAAACCAATACTGTAGTTTTCCCCTGCTTTAAGTTTTTGCTGCTCCAAATTTAGAGGAATAAAACCCAAAACCTCGAGCTGATTAACGACCGAACAAGTGGCTTTTAAAAAGTTCATGGTGCCAATAAACTTAGCAACGAATTGGGTTTGTGGCTTGTAATAAATATTATGCGGTGTATCAATTTGCTCAATGACGCCATGATTCATCACCACCACACGATCAGAAATGCTTAATGCTTCTTCTTGATCGTGTGTGACCATAATGGTTGGTAAATTAAGCTGCGATTGAATCGAACGGATCTTTTGTCTAAGGTTTAGACGTACCTGAGCATCGAGTGCAGACAATGGTTCATCCAACAGTAAAATATCAGGCTTCGGTGCAATTGCCCGAGCAAGCGCAACACGTTGCTGCTGCCCACCCGACAATTGGTTTGGATATTTTTTAGCAATATCGGGTAATTCAATCAGCTCTAATAACTGTTGAACCCGTTGGCTACGCTGTGCCTTATCCCACTTCTTTTTGTCTAAGCCAAAAGCAATATTTTCTTCTACATTTAAGTTTGGAAATAACGCATAGTTCTGAAACACAATGCCGCAGTGACGCTTTTCAGCGCTCAGCAACGTAATGTCCGTGCCCTTTTTTATGACTTTTCCATAATCAGGCTTTTCTAGACCCGCAATGATGCGTAGCAATGTGGTTTTACCGCACCCTGAAGGGCCCAAAAAGCTCACGAATTCGCCTGCTTTCAGGTCTAAGTTAATATGACTTAGGGCCTGAAAGTGTTGGAACTTTTTTTGAATATCCACCACTTCTAAAACCGAAGGGCCATGTTCAGGATATTTATAAGTCGTTAATGTCGACAATAAATGCCCTGCGAACTCGCCCTTTTGGTTTTGACCTAGCAGCGATGATTGCAATAACGAAGGTATTTGCATAATGAGGCCCTTATCCAAAAGATCACTTTTCAAAACGCTTTGACCATTCAGCCAAAATACGTTCACGCTGCTCGGCCGCCCAATAAAAATCATTTTTTACGAGCATTTGAGGAAGATTTTTCGGGAAGTCCATAGTGGTATTTTCAATGCCTTTATAAGCTACCATTGAAAAGTTATGGGCATAGGCTTCATTTGCCGCTTTGCTTACCGACCAATTTATAAATTTCTGTGCGCTGCTTAATTTCTTGGTTCCTTTCACAATTGCTGAGGCTTCCATTTCCCAGCCTAAACCTTCAGTTGGATAAACCACTTCTAAAGGCGCACCCTCTGCTTTTAATTTAAATGCCGGATAACCAAAAGAAACCCCAATTGGAATTTCACCTTGTGCTGCCATCTTGCAAGGTTTTGAACCCGAGTGAGGATATTGTGAAATGTTTTTATCCAAAGCCTGCATATAATCCCATGCCTGCTTTTCACCCCAAATTTGCATCCAAGCCGTGACATCCAAATAGCCTGTGCCACTCGAAGCCGGATTTGGCATCACAATCAGGTTTTTATAAATTGGGTTGGTTAAATCTTTCCAAGTTTTTGGAATCGGTAACTTACGTTTTTCTAATTCGACTTTATTGACACAGATTGCAGATTCCCATGCATCCATACCCGTCCACGTTGGTACAGATTTTTGACTTACAAATTCCGATTTTAGATTTTGCACGCCTTCAGGTTTAAAAGGCTCGAGCATGTCTTTTTTTTCCATGACCAGCAAACTGGTTAAAGCCACACCAAAAACCACATCCGCTTGTGGGTTTTTCTGCTCTGCCAAAAGTTTCGCGGTGATTACACCAGTTGAATCACGTACCCATTTTACTTTGAGTTCTGGATAGGCTTTGTGTAATTCTTCTTGGTATTGCTTAAGCTGATCGGCTTCCACTGCCGTATAGACTGTAATTTCTTCTGATTGTTTTGATGTTGCTGATGAACATCCCATTTGAATAGTAACTACTACACCTAAAATTGATGCAGTGCCGAGTTTAATTGTCTGTTGAATATACTTTTTCATCTGCAAACCATCGAATGCAATTATTTGATGATCGTATTTCAACAGCTTTATATGACAGTTTAATTAATCTGGTTTAAACCAGATTGCATTTTTATGCTCGCGCTTCGAAATGTAAATCTAAAACATCGTGTAGCCAATATTCTTGGTCAACATCGGTAATCACGCCCTCTTCATTTCTGTTGCTACGGCAAATATATAAACCGAGCGCGCCAACATTCACATGCAGTGCTTTGGCCTGCTGTTCCGATAAAGCCGTTGGATAGAGGTTAATGTCAGCTCTGGTGATATGGCAGTTATATTGATTTGCCATCAGTAAAGTAATGGATTGCTTGAGATCATGAGTTAAAAACTCGGGAAAAAGCTCGGCATTCACACGTAAATGTTCAACCAAAACAGGTCGACCATTAATACAACGACGTCGCCAAACTGAATAAATCGGATGCCCTTTTTCAACTTTTAAATGTTTGGCATCCCAAGAAGTAGCTGTCGTTAGCTCACTCGAAATCACTTCTGTCGAAGGTTCATAACCTTGTTCAATCACGAACTGATTAAAGTTTTTAGTCGACTGTGGGTGATAAATAATACGAGGAGAACGAACATACCAACCACGGCGGTCTAGTCGATAAATCAGACCATCAGTTTCCAAAGCCAGTAAAGCTTCACGTGCAGCCACTCGTGTGGTTTGGAATTGTTCCGAAAGTACTCTTTCCGAAGGGAGTTTTGCGTGGGCTTCTAATACGCCAGATTCAATATCATGGGCAATTGCATCGCGAATAGGAATATATTTAGGTATGCGTGCTTGGTCCTGTTCCATACAAACTTAGAATTTATAAATAAAGAAATTAATAGCAATATACTGAAAAAATATGACAAAAGCTTTTATTAATGCTGATCTTTTAAGCAAAACAATCTCTTAAGCTAGTACGGCCCACTTAAATTTTTCTATAAAAAAAGAGCATTTTTATGCCCTTTTTATTTTTACTTAGTCTTTAGCTGGCGTGCTTAAAACTATCAATTTGCTTAATTTCATAAGGCAACCCGACATAGTTTTCAGCCAAGGTTGTTTTACCTGCGATCGAGCCAAGTACATAACTTAACTCGGCTTGTTTAATCTTGTGATCAAACTCACTTTCAGTTTCAAAACGATGCAATAAATGAGTCATCCACCAAGAAAAACGCTCTGCTTTCCATACGCGTTGTAGGCATTTTTCAGAGTATTCATTTATCCCTTGTTCGGAACCTTCGGCGTAATATTCAATGAGTGCGCTTGATAAATATGCAATATCGGAAGCCGCGAGATTGAGGCCTTTTGCTCCTGTCGGTGGAACAATATGCGCAGCATCGCCTGCTAAAAATAGTTTTCCGAAACGCATTGGCTCGGTCACAAAGCTACGTAACGGCGCGATACTTTTTTCAATAGAAGGTCCTGTCACTAACTTTTCACGGCTTTCAGGGTCTAGGCGGTTTTTTAACTCATCCCAAAACTTTTCATCCGACCAGTCTTCGACGTGATCTGTTAAAGGGACTTGTAAATAATAACGGCTACGTGTTTCTGAGCGCATACTACATAAAGCAAATCCCCGCTCTGACTGTACGTAAATGAGTTCATCAGCTACAGGTGGCACATCGGCCAACACCCCTAACCAGCCAAACGGATAAACTTTTTCAAAGGTCTTAATTTTATCTTCAGGCACACTGGCACGGCAGACACCATGATAGCCATCACAACCTGCTATAAAGTCACACTGAATTTGAAAGGCTTTACCTTGGTACTCAAACTCAACTTTTGGTGCAGTGTAGAAATCTTTCACTTGTACATTGTGAGCTTCATAATATGAAGTGAGCTGCTCTGCTTCACGCGCAGTCATTAAATCTTTGGTGACTTCGGTCTGACCATATACAGTCACTTGTTTACCACCTGTGAGTGCAGCCAAATCAACTCGATGCAATTCACCATTGGTTAAGATTTCGATGCCTGAATGCGGTAATCCTTTTTCTTTTAAGTTTTGGTCAACGCCTGCTTGTTTTAGTAAGTCGACTGAAACTTGCTCTAAAATTCCTGCGCGAATCCGTGAAGCCACATATTCAGCACTACGTTGCTCAACAATAATATGATCAATTCCAGCTTTATATAGAAGTTGCCCAAGCAATAACCCTGCTGGTCCAGAACCAATAATTGCAACCTGTGTCTTTAAAATATCCATAACTTCATCCTTGTTTCATCCTGACTTTTAAATTACTGGCTTTAAGTTTTGTTCACTATGTATTCAAGACGAAAATAACCGTTTATCATTTAGTTTGTCCGAATAGCGGACAGAAACAACCAAAATAACAGGAATGAAAGGATGCCTTCTCTCGATGCTTTTCTAGAGCACCCGAACTCGCATGAGAAAATTCGTCAAGATGACTACATTGCAGGATTAGCAAAAGGCTTGGCTTTACTGGAAGCTTTTGGAACAGATCGCCAGCGGCTTAATGTCACTCAAGTGGCAGAACGAACAGGTATTAGTCGTACAGCGGCAAGGCGTTACCTAAAAACTTTAAAATACTTAGGCTATTTAGAAACCGATGAACATTACTTTTGGCTCACTCATCGCGTGCTGCGCTTTTCGAGTTCTTATCTAAGCTCTGCCCACCTGCCTAAAGTTGCTCAATCATTTTTAAATCTTTTGTGCGCGCAGACGTCGCTGACTTTTTCGATTGTGGTGTTAGACGATAACGAAGTGGTGCCGATTGCCCGTAGTTATTTACCACAGCAAGATAATTTGCGCGTTAGTCCTTATGGCATGCACTTAGGAAACCGTCTCCCTGCCCATGCCACTTCCACGGGTAAAGTATTGCTGGCAGCACTACCTGAAGAAGCCCAACATACGTGGGTAAAAAATTACGGTTTAAAACGCTTAACGCCTTTTACCATAGTAGATGAGTCAAAGTTTTTTGAAGTGCTTAAGGGTATTTCGTTATCGGATTATTGTCTTTCTAAAGAAGAACATGAACTTGGTGTAATTGCGATTGCCGTGCCCGTTTTTAATGCACAAGGTCAAGCAGTGGCAGCACTTAACTGCATGTCTCAAACCAACCGCATACAAGAAGATTATTTGGTTCAGCAAATTTTGCCATTGCTACGCAACACGGCAAATGAACTTAGAAATGTAATTTAAATAGACTTAGAAACTCTTGTCATCAATTAGAGGTACAAGAGTTTTAACTCATAATTTTAAATAGCGAATTCTTTAACTTGCTGGCTTGCCAAATCTAAAGCATTGCTGCGATAGGCCTGCATGTCTAAGCCTTCTGCATAGATAAAATCGACGTCATGAATGCCCATTAGCCCTAACACTGCTTTGAGATAAGGCGTGACTGCCTCAGTTTCTTGGCCGACATGAATACCACCCCGACTACTTACCACCACCGCTTTTACGCCTTCAACCAAACCTTGAGGATAAGTTTCGGTGTAGCGGAATGTTTGTCTTGCTCGTGCCACCAAATCAAACCAGTTTTTAAGTTGAGTCGGGACATTTAAGTTGTACATGGGTGCGCCAATGACCAATAAATCAGCGCTTTTTAATTCAGCAATTAATTCATCAGACAAAGCAACGATTCGTTGAATGTCTTGATTTACATTTTCAGCCCCACGAAGCGCCTGAAAGATTTCTAAATCTAATACAGGCAAGTTCATTTCAGCTAAATTGCGTATGGTAATGTCATCTTGCAAACCTTGGTCTTTACGGTGTTCAAGCATTACATCGATTAGACGATTGGTTTGTGAACCCTCACCCATAATGCTGGATTTTAATACCAATATTTTAGCCATGACTGTCTCCACGTTTTTGATGAAGCCATATTAACTCCACAATAAATTCAACAGTGATGATATTATTTCTTTATATTGGTTCCTTTTAGGCAACAATCATGCAACATGAGCTAAGTGCAATTTCTATATTTGTGACTGTGGCTGAAGCTGGAAGTTTTGTTAAAGCTGCCGAGCAATTGCATTTAACTCGCTCAGCTATAAGTAAAAATATTGCTCGGCTGGAAGAACAGCTTGGTGTGGCTCTATTTAAAAGAACAACACGTTCACTGAGCATGACTGACGAAGGCGCTTTGTTTTATGAACATAGCCGTCGAGCGTTAAGTGAAATACAAAATGCGGCGGCTTTATTAGACCAAGGCAAAATTAACGCAACAGGCCGATTAAGAATGTCTGTGCCAGTTCTGTTCGGGCAACTTTTTGCTGCCCCGCTCATGGTTAAATTTGCTCAGCACCATTCGGACTTACAGTTAGAAATTTCATTTAATGACCGAAATGTAGACTTGATCGAAGAAGGTTTTGATTTATGTATAAGAATCGGGGCATTGCCTGACACCACTCAGCTCGTTGCCAAACCGATTGGTGAGCATCGAATGCTACTTTGTGCCTCACCTGACTATTTAAATAAAACAGGTCCTTTAGAACATATTGAAGACTTAGAGCATCACGCCACGATTGCCGATCCGCATTTTGGTCAAATGCAGAAATGGCGACTTCAAAAGGAAAATGACGAGCCTTTATTTATTAAACCGAAAGCAAAACTTCTTTTAAATGATCTACAAGCTATTAAAAATGCAGCGCTTGCTGGAGCTGGTATCGCTTGGCTACCCGACTGGCTCAGTCAAAATGAATTACAGGACGGTAAGCTGGTACAAGTGTTAGACACCATGTCTAGCATTGCTTTTCCGATTCATTTGGTATGGCCTACACTGCCTTTTATGCCACTAAAAACCCGCCTTGCAATTGATTATTTGGCGCAGCATTTACCCTCTAAACTTAACAAACAAGCTTAAAATAAATAAGGCCTCGTCCACTTGAACAAGGCCTTTTTTAATTATTTAAAGGCAACGTTTATTGCTCAGATTCAAATTCTTTAATTGCCTCTTTAGCAATTCGAAAGCTATCTACAGCAGCAGGGACGCCACAGTAAATTGCAACCTGCAAAAGCACTTCACGAATTTTCTCTTTAGGTACACCATTTCGAAGTGCACCTTTAACATGTAGTTTTAATTCATGCGGACGATTTAAAGCTGAGATCATTGCCAAGTTAATTAAACTGCGCTCAGGCTTACTTAACTCTTCACGCCCCCAAACAGCTCCCCAGCAATATTCAGTGACTAATTCTTGAAGAGGAAGGCTAAATTCATCGGCATTGTTGATTGAATTATTTACATATTCTTCACCAAGAACTTGTTTGCGGATTGCTAAACCCTTTTCAAATTTTTCATTACTCATATATTCAATCCTCCAAACAAGGTGTATTTAATTTCCAGATAATCTTCAATACCGTATTTAGAACCTTCACGCCCCAAACCAGACTGTTTAATTCCACCAAAAGGCGCAACTTCATTTGAAATAAGGCCTTTATTAATTCCGACCATGCCATACTCAAGCTGTTCACTCATTCGCCAAGCACGGCCTAAATCTTTGGTATAACAATATGCGGCTAAACCAAATTCAGTTGCATTTGCCATTTCAACTGCTTGTTGCTCGGTTTCAAATTTAAATACAGCTGCTAGCGGACCAAACGTTTCTTGGGTTGCCACATCCATATCAGCGGTAACATCTGCAATTAGTGTCGGTTCAAAAAATAATTCACCCGCAGTATGCCTTTTACCACCAATCACAAGACGACCATTTTTATCTAATGCATCTTGAATATGAGCTTCAACTTTTTTCACCGCATTGGCATTAATTAATGGCCCAATGTCATGCCCAGCTTCTAATCCATTACCAATATTAAAGTTTTGGATTTTTTGGCTTAAGGCAGCAATAAATTTTTCATAAATACCCGCCTGCACTAAGAATCGATTGACGCAGACACAGGTTTGCCCTGCATTTCTAAATTTGGCGATGAGTGCTCCCTCAATTGCTGCATCTAAATCGGCATCATCAAATACAATAAACGGTGCATTGCCACCCAATTCTAAGGAAACTTTTTTTAAGGTTTTTGCTGAACGCTCAAGCAACATTTTGCCAACTGGTGTTGAACCCGTAAAAGTAAACTTGCGTACAATATCACTTTCAAAAATTGCATCACCAATATGAACTGCATCACCTGTAATCACACTAAAAATTTCAGCAGGCACGCCCGCTTGCACAGCTAAGTCCACTAAAGCCAAAGCAGTAAAAGGCGTTTCTGGTGCCGGTTTTACAATACAAGGACAACCTGCCGCCAAGGCTGGAGCAACCTTACGCGTAATCATGGCAGCGGGAAAATTCCACGGCGTAATAGCTGCAACGACGCCAATAGGCTGTTTATTTACAACAATACGAGCATCTGGATATGGGCTTGGAATAATATCTCCATACACTCGTTTTGCTTCTTCGGCAAACCATTCAATAAAACTGGCAGCATATAAAATTTCACCCTTGGCTTCAGCTAAGGGCTTTCCTTGCTCACTCGTTAAAATAAAAGCCAATTCATCTGCATTTGAAATAATTAAATCGAACCATTTTTTTAAAATAATTGATCGATCTTTTGCTGTTTTATTTTTCCATAGCGGCCAAGCTTCTTTGGCAGCTTCAATGGCACGCTCGGCTTCAGCCTTGCCCATATTTGGGACAGTACCAATAACCTCTAATGTCGCCGGATTTAAAATTTCGGATGTTTGTTGATGGTCTGCATCGCACCACTTTCCAGCAACAAAAGCTTGCTGACGAAATAAAGCGAGTTCATTAAGCTGCATGATCATTATCCTATTAAGATCTTCTGCATTGATAGTCGAGCGATACATAAATTAAATAGCTCACCATCAACTTTGTATTATGGCATACCAAAAATTAATTTAAAAAATTTTCGGTATGCCCGAATGTTTAAATGTATTTAGAAATAATAAAACAGCGTTAAGTTAAGCAACTTATTCCACTGGTTATCATCTCCTTTTGCCAATGAATCTTGAGTCCCACCAATGAATGGATCATTTTTACTCATGATGTATTCAGCCACCAAAGATAGCTGTTTATGGTCAATAGACACACCAATAATATTACGAATCGAATCTTTCATACTGTCCTGATCTTTATCGTACTGACTGTACATAAAGTACGGCGTAATGTTTCCAATCTGCTTAACATTTTTGAAAGAGTAGCCCACATCTGCCGTATAGAAAGTTCCTTTGTTAGCTACATAATATTCACTGTCGTAAGAGCCCATGAGCGACTGATTAGGATTAAGCTGGTCCTGATTAGTTACATCATTTTTACCGCCAGTAAGGGTCACATTAAAATTGCCATAATTGGCTTTACCAAAAAGTGCCCATGCATGACGGCGCCCATCACTCGAAGCAGCTTTATTTTCAATATCGGATGTCCAATATGAGCCACCCAGCTGTGTGGTTAAACCATTAATTCCAAGATTTATATCTTGAGTCACTCGGCCTACCCACATGTTCTTTTCTTGCAAATCGGTTTTATTCGGATCGTCTGAACTCACATAATTTGCAGTGTAGCGACCTGAATCTTGGGTAGAGCCTGTGTAACTTCCACCATCTACCGCAAAATACCCCACATCAAACTTGGTTGCTGTCGGCAATTCAAAATGATAATTCAAACCAAGATTATGAACGTCTTCTAAACCTGCGGTTGTGCTCATACTTCCATATAGGCTATTGCCCCAAAAACGTCCCGGTCCAAATGGAATCGGCTGAACACCTGCCACCACTTGATCTGTTTTATTTAATTTGTACCCTACATAACCATCAATTAAGGTTGAAAAATCACATAAACGGTCATATTGATAACAACGATATTCCGCATGACCAAATAACGGTCCACGCTCGTAGTCCAGTTTTAACTGCGCAGCATCAAAACGAATTTTTTGATCAGAAGCAGACTCTCCATAGTGTTTATCTTGATAGTTAGCGCGAACATAGCCGGATACGGTGAGCTTGCCGTATTCATCATCGGTGTTTCCAAAACTTATACCTGCGTAACTCGGATAGATTACAGCCATCAATGCTGTGCTTAGAGCCACTTGTAAATAGCTTTTTTTCATTGTCGGATTCCTTTCACTACAATGCTTATTGAGGTAATTTTGCGTTTAATGCAGGTGCAGAACATTTAATCTTTCCTAGATTAAAGACGTAATACACCACCAGACTCACCACCAATCCAATGACCCATGAAATATCCGCATCCGGAATTACATCAGCCAATGCACCTGTGAAAAACGCATTTTTTAAGAACGGAATTTGTACCGCAATCCCAATGAAATAAGCCGTAAGCGCTTTTGCATTAAATTTGCCGTAAATACCACCATCACGTGCAAAGATGGATTGAATGTCATAAGACTTTTTATTTACCACATAGAAATCTAGTAAATTAATAGACACCCATGGCACCAAAATAAATAACAGAGCAAAAATCACATTCAAGAAGAAACTAATAAAGTTACTTGATGCCCAAAGCGCCGTTAAAGTCGCTAGAACTAACACAATGATTGATAACACGACTCGGATATTTCGGCTTGGCATCCACTGCCCTGCAAAAGTCTGAATAGAGGTAATACAAGAAAGAACCGCGCCGTATAGGTTCATGGCATTATGACCAATGATATTGCATAAGAACAAAATCATAAGAACATAACCGAACAGTCCAGTACCTGACTTTACTGCTTCCATGGCATCTGTGGTTGAGCCAATACTGACCGCAATCGTCCCAAATGCCATCGCAAAAATTGTTCCTAACGATGCGCCTAAATAGGTAAAGATAAATGGCTTATAAATACCAATCGACTTCGGCAAATATCGTGAATAGTCTGAGGTATAAGGCGAGAAACTAATTTGCCATACCGCACACAAACCAAACATGGCAAACCAGCCTTTCATATTGAAAGAGCCTTTAGCAAGTACATCTGCATTAATATGCGGCACCATAATCATGAGGCCAATGAGCAACGAACCACCCATAAACCAAGTTCCAATTTTATTGAACTTATGAATAAAGTGATAACCAATCACGCCTATTGTGGTTGCTGCAATTGCACCAATCACGGTTGCGGTCGGCACAGGAATGGCAGGAACAACGGTATGAAGTGTTTTGCCTGACAAAATAATGTTAGAGATGAAAAAACCTAAATAAATGAGGGTGGTAAACAGTACAACCAGCAATGCCCCATAACGTCCGAACTGTGCGCGGCTTTGAATCATTTGAGGAATGCCGACCTGCGGACCTTGTGCAGAGGTTAAAGCTAAAATCGCTGCACCAAAAAAATGTCCGCAGCAGATCGCAAGCAATGCACTTACAATATTGAGGTTAAAGGTTAAAATTGACATTGCACCCGTAATCACGGCGAGCGGTGCAATATTGGTACAAAACCATAATGTGAATAGATCGCGAACTTTCCCATTACGTTCAGAGGGAGCAACATAATCAATGGAATGACTTTCGATAGCGAAAGCATTATTGCTATTTTCGTTTTGGCTCATATCCTTAATCTCTCTTTGAGGAATTCATTTCCTCAACATCAAAAAATCTGCCCAGCCAAAGCCATTTCAATATGACTCGGCTTCATCTTTTTATTTCCTTTTACAAACAGCTCATTTCTCTGTTTGTGTTGTTTTTGCCAAGAAAAAGGTAAAGCCAGTCCGATCAATACTTGATTAAGCATCGATACATCTAGTTTTACGTTTTCAACTATTTAAAGCTTTAGGCGATTGCTGAGTTTGACTGATTCATTTTTTCATCCTTGAAATTAAAATCCCGTTATATTTTCATACCTCAAGTCATGATTTATCTCATGACAAATGGGTCATCAATTGGCTCATCTGAGGTACGTAACCAAACTGTTTTGGTGGTGGTGTAATCTAGAACCGCATTTGCGCCACCTTCCCTCCCATGTCCCGAAAGCCCATGTCCACCAAAAGGCGCAAGTGGAGAAACCGCTCGGTAAGTGTTTAACCAAACAATTCCCGACCCAATGACTTTTGTCATACGGTGCGCACGGCTTAAATTGGTGGTAAAAACGCCTGCTGCCAGCCCGTAAGGCGTACTATTGGCTTTTTGCACAGCTTCCGCTTCATCTTTGAAGCTATCTACCGATAACACCGGACCAAATAGTTCTGTGGTAATGCAATCTGCTTGAGGTGCATCGGTACAATCTAAAATGGTCGGTGGATAGTAATAACCTGCTCGCTCAATGCTTTTACCACCGGTAAGCAGTTTTGCACCTTGCTGGATTGAACTTGCAATGACTTGCTCAATTTTTTGGCGTTGGCGTAAGGTACAAAGTGGTCCAAACTCGGTTGCCATCTCATGAGGTAAACCAATTTTTATGGTTTGTACACGCTCAACCAAACGCTGAACAAATTCATCTTTAATGCTTTCTTCAACCAGTAAACGTGAACCTGCTACACAACTCTGCCCTGTGGCCGCAAAAATAGCAGCGACCTGAGCATTTACCGCACTTTGAATATCTGCATCAGCAAATACAATAAATGGTGATTTGCCACCTAATTCGAGTGAAACTTTTGCAAGATTTTCAGCCGAGTTACGCACAATGTGCCGTGCGGTTTCTGGTCCACCGGTAAACGCAACATGGGCAACATCAGGATGACTACTCAACACGGCGCCACATTCAGGCCCGAAACCGGTAATCACATTGACCACTCCTGCCGGAAAACCCGCTTCATGGACCAATTTAGCAAAGGCTAACAATGGTCCAGGGCCGTCTTCAGAGGCTTTTAGCACGACGGTACAACCTGCCGCTAAAGCTGGACCTACCTTCACTGCCGATAAAAATAACTGACTGTTCCAAGGAACAATTGCAGCAACCACACCCACAGGTTCACGAACAATCCATGCTTGCATGTCTGCCTTATCAATCGGTAGAAAACTGCCCTCTAATTTGTCGGCAATACCTGCATAGTAGCGATAATATTCAGCGACATAGGCAATCTGGCTCGATGTTTCACGAATAATTTTGCCCGTGTCACTGGTTTCAATTTGAGCCAGTTGCGGTGCAGCTTTTTCAATTAAATCAGCCAGTTTATAGAGCAATTTACCGCGCTGGGAGGCCGTTAAACCTGCCCACTCCGGTGCTATTAACGCACTAGATGCCGCCTGAACTGCTCGATTGACTTCATCGGTTCTCGCTTCCGGCATGTATGCCCAGACTTCACCTGTTGCAGGGTTAATACTTTCAAACGTCGCTGCACCAGATTCAAACTGACCATTAATATAAAGCTGAAAATCTGCTGTCATGATATTCGCCTCTATGCAAATGCCGGCATAACTTCATTGATCATACGTTCTAATGAGGCTTTTTTACGTTCAAAGCTCATGCCTGTATCAATCCAGAAAGAATATTCGTTATAGCCCATCGCTTCATAGGCTTTTAAGCGATCAATGACTTCTTGGGCTTGCCCAATCACGTTATTTTTGCGCATCGCCTCAGGTGTATAAAAAGGATGTGCTGCAATTTCTTCAGGGCTTAAAGGTGCAATTAAACCTTGTTTAATTTCACGCTCATTTTTAAACCAAGCGCCGAAGTAGTTATAGAAGGTATTGATTTCATCTGCTGCCAGTTGAGCATCTTCTTCACTATCTGCCACATAGGTATGTCGGAGCAACATAATTTCCGGACGCGGTACATCACTGAACTTTTCACAAGCTGCATTGAAATGCCCCATGAGCTTTTCAACTTCTTCATCACCTAAATGTAACGGCGTTACCTGTACATTACAGCCATTTTGCACAGCAAATTCGTGGCTATTTGGATCACGGGCAGCAACCCAAATTGGTGGATGCGGTTGTTGAAGCGGTTGAGGCGCCGAAGTCGTTTTTGGAAACTGCCAAAATTCCCCGTTATGCTCATAATCGCCTTTCCAAAGGTTTTTAATTGCGGGAATCATTTCACGTAAACGCTGACCTGCACTCCATGCATCCATGCCCGGAACCATACGTTCATATTCAAACGAATAAGCACCACGAGCAATACCAATATCTAAACGGCCGTTGGTAATAATGTCGGTCATTGCAGCTTCGCCTGCAAGTTTAATCGGGTGCCAGAATGGCGCTACTACCGTACCCGTACCTAAACGAACATTTTGAGTCTTATTCGCTAAATCGACCAGATTTAAAAATGGGTTTGGTGCAATGGTAAAGTTCATGGCGTGGTGCTCACCTGTCCAAACCGCATGCATACCACCACGATCTGCAATTTGACAAAGCTCAATCATTTCATCATAAAGCTGCTTCTGGGTTTGCTGATCAGAAACACGTTCCATATGCACAAATAATGAAAAACGCATGATTAAACTTCCTCTTTAACGATTTGACGAACTGTACCTGTTGTCTGATTTCCGTAATAAACACCATAAGTTTTCAAATGGTTTTCTTTGCGATAGCGCATCAGCATACTTTCTAAAGCACTGTCTACAAACTCAAGTTTCTCAAGATCATTTAAATCGACAAACTGACCTTTAGTGGCTTGAGCTACGGGTGTGTTGCATAAAAATGAAATATATTGCTGCTGGTTTTCAACGTTTTCATATACAGAGTAAATGAAGTTGGCAGAAGCATCTGGCTGATATTGTGCAAAGATTTTCTCAAGTGCTTTATCGGCACCGTCTTTATCGACCATGACATGCGGAATAGTCCATTTATGATCGGCAGTTTCTTCAAGCAAAATGGTATTTTCATGTCCAATAATGGCACTCATCACCACTTTAGGGCCAGAGATCACCTCGGCAGAAAGTTTCGCTGGTGTGAAGTATCCACCACGATAATAACCAAGCCCTGCAAAACCGGTTGAAGCAAAATCTTCAACTTTACCAATTAAAATGGCATGGTCACCTGCATCGACAACTTGGTAGGTTGTACAGTCAAACCAAGCACTGACATGATCAATCAGCGGGTTCTGGCAAGCGCTTTTTGACCATGAAAGATTTGCAAAACGGTCTTCGCTTGGACGAGCAAAGGTATTTGAAACATCCTTTTGCTCTTCTGCCAAAATATTGATTGCGAAATGAGTGGTATTTGCAAAGTTATGATAATTGCTTGATGTCTTGGCAATACTCACTAGAAGTAAAGCTGGGTCCAAAGACACCGAAGCAAAAGAGTTCGCTGTAAAGCCAAGTGGCGTTCCATCTTCTTTACAGGTTGTGACCACCGTAACGCCCGTCATAAATGACCCGAAGGCATCACGTAGTTCACGCATTTTATTGATAGTATCCATTTCACTCATTGTTATATTCCTTCAGCAATGTGTGGCAAATTAAACGCTGGTTTCCAACCACGCTTGCATTGCATTATTCACTTTGTCAGGTGCAGTTAAATTCACCATATGACGTTCATTTTCAATGACAATTGCAGTGCCATGCTTTGCCTGTTTTGCCATTTGTATTGCCATTTCCGCTGTTGAGTTCGGATCATCCGTACCGGTCAACACCAAAGCAGGACAAGTGATCTTTGACCAGTCATCTGCATAAGTTTCATCGCCTTGTGCAAACGCAGAATACGCAGTGGTATAACCAGATAAGTCGACATTTTCGAGCCAAGTTTTCACTTTGGCAGCTGCTATACGCTCGACTTCACTTTCACCAAACCAGCGTTGTAGCGGAGTTTCAACATCAATACGGCCTGTTTTTAACTCTTCAGCTCTTTGGATGACTGCATGACGCGCCTGTGGTGTCCGTTTATACACACCATTGAGTACAGCCATCCGTTTAACTAAATCAGGACGGGTAACACTGACGCCTGTCGTAATGAGTGATCCCATTGAATGCCCTGCTAAATTTACCGGGCCTAAATTTAAGGCTGTAATAAATTCGATGGTCCATTCAACAAAATCTTGTAATTTTGCTTCTGCCGGTAATTTGGTGCTTTGACCATGTCCCGGCATATCTACTGAAATCACATGATAATGTTTAGAAAAATATTCAATTTGTGGATACCATGCCGCAGCTTGCATTCCCACTCCATGGATCAGAACCAGAGGCTCTCCTTCGCCTTGCTCAAAATAGTGAGCAATACGGTTATTTGACAGCTGCAGGGTTTTTGACATCATGACCTAACTCTTCCAAATCTTTATAACGATCACCAATACGATGATGTGGTCGACCACCTGTTGCTGCACCAATCACAACAACCAGTTCGTCAGCAGCAGGTGCATCTGGAATTGCAAATTGCAATGTTAAGTAATGAGAACGGCGGCCTTCGTCATTTTTATCCATCATTGGAATTAAAATCGGCGCATTTGCTGGGCCACGGGTATTGTTAAATGCCAAATAAGACTTCGCGCCAACAGCACTACGGTAAGTATTACCAAAATGTAAGGTGTGAATTAAAGCTGATGCATGCTCAAGTTCACCATTTAAGCCAACCACTGCACTTTTACCAAAAGCTTCAACAGCCTCGCCCGAACCGACTTCATCAAGAATAAGCTTGGTTAAATGCTCGCTTAAGATTGGAGCGATACGACGAATTTCCGGTGTTAGGTTTTCTACATAACCTTGCCCTGCCCACGGATTTTTAATCACCGCTGCTGCTGCCACCATTTTTAAAGGCTTGGCTGCTTCTTTGCCGCCATCTACATAAGTGGTTTCTACATGAAGCACAGTTTTACGTATGAGTTCCATTGCTCTTCCTTGCAAGTAAATTATCTTGTCATTCGTATTATGGTATACCATAATACATACTGAAAAAAAAGCAAGAGTTTGCTATGCTAATTTTTATTGAAAAACATGTAATGAAACTCAACATGTTAAAAAACAGGAAAATTTAATTACCTATGAATCTTAAAATTGAAAACCCGCCCGTAACTTTACGAGAGCTGTGTTTAGATAAAGTGCGTAATGCCATTATTACGGGCTATTTTCCTTCAGGAAAAAGATTGGTTGAAAGAACGTTATGTGAAGAACTTGGCGTAAGCCGTTCTGTAGTTCGTGAAGTGATTCGTTATTTGGAAGCAGAAGGTTTAGTCGAGATTTTGCCAAACAAAGGCCCTATTGTTTCGCTACTTAACTGGGACATCGCTTCACAAATTTATGAAATTCGTCTTTTGTTAGAGCAAAGTGCTGTGGTCGACTGCACTAAAAATCTAGATGAAAAAACTGCTGAAAAATTAAAACTTCTATTAGAAGATCTTAAAGCTGCGTTTGCCGCCGATGACATCAATCTCATTATTGCGACCTCTACCCGGCTTTATGAAACTATTTTTACTACAGCCAATCACCATATTGCTTGGGAAGTGGTTCAACGTTTAAACGGTCGAATTAGCCGTCTTCGTGCCATGACCATGAAATCGACAAAGCGTGAAATTTCAGGTTATCAACGTATTAAAAATATGTGTGAGGCCATTTATCTTCACAAAGACCCTGAAAAGGCAAAACAAGCTGTTGCTGAACATATTGCTGAAGCTGCTGCTGTCGCAAAAAATATTTTAGATGCTTGAAATCACAAATTTTAGGAAAAGGTAAATAGACCTTTATTGAATAAGTTATAGGGAAATACGATATGTCTGCGTACTGGATTGCTCATGTCACCATTCATGATATGGAACAATATAAACAATATATGGCCACTGCTCCGCAAGCTTTTCAAAAGTATGGTGCCAAGTTTCTTGCGCGTGGCGGTGCCTCTGAAGTCTTAGAAGGACAAGAGTTTGAACGCCACGTGGTGATTGAGTTTCCAGATATGGAAACTGCACGTGAATGTTATTTTTCACCTGAATATCAGCTTGCCAAAAGTAAACGCCAAGGCTGCTGTGATGTCATGGTGAGTTTTGTTGAAGGGATCTAAATTGCTGAATTGATTTCTCAACTTGAGAAATCAATTCTATTTTAAGTTGTTATATCGGCGAGCTTATTTATATGTTTTAAATAAACCTTATAAAAACCTCACCATTAACTCATCGTTCAATCGAAAAAATTTCAAGCAAACTAATCAGCTTCTTCTTTTTTAGAAGAAGACCCCAAAGCCATACTCGAAAATACGCCATCGCGATAAATCCACGCATGTAATAATGCAGCAGACAGATGACCAATAACGACAGCAAATAATAACCAAGCCAAAATTCCGTGTAGAGTACGGAACCAAGCGTAAAGCGTAGAGTTGGTTGGTGCTATAGGTGGAAGATCCCAACCCGGAAATAAAGTGACAGGCCAATTACCTGCCGATAGTGTTGCCCATCCGAGCAATGGCAAACTAAACATCAAAATATATAGTAGCCAATGTGATGCATGGGCAAGAAATGCCTGCCAGCGCGGTACAGTCGGCGGCAAAGGTGGAATTGGGTAACAGACTCGATTTATTAATCTTATGATGACCAATAGTAAGATTGCGATTCCTAAAGGACGGTGAATATCAATTAACCACGGACGCCAAGTAATTGAGGTGGTCATTCCTACCCCAATAAATAGCATAGCCAGAATTGCTGCCGCCATAAGCCAATGCAATATTCGAGCAGTCAAATTAAAATGACGTGGAGCATTATCGTTAGATTTATTTTGCATTGTTCATCTCTCCTATTTGCCCACGGCATCCGTTGCTTTGCCAAATCCAATTTCACGTAATCGAGCATTGTAAGACTGTGAATAGATAGCCGCTCGTGCTGCGAGTACTGGGTCATCTGATAACTCAATTCCCGGTGGCACCAAAGTTGGGTCAAAGTTAATATCACGACAAGCGCCATTTACCTGATCAGTTACATTTTTGACTTCTAATGTTCCGGCTATAACTTCTTTACGGTCTTTTGGCCAAGGCTGAGATGGGTCATTCACCGGGTCTCCTGGCTCGGCTAGTTGCAAAACTAAGTCCCAATAGAGCGGCCCTTCAGCCAAACGTTTTTTGATGTCTTTAAATAAGAAATCATGATCAGCTTGATCACGTTGCTCTTTCGTCAGACTAATAAATTTTGAATGAGGACGCATAGACCAACGGACGGGCTGTTCTTGTCCATTGGCTGCCCGCAATATAAAGGCATTTACAACATAAAATTCTGCACCGCTAAAACTACCGGTTAATGGCATCTTGGCCTTTTGCTCAATAGACTTACGCGCTTCGGGATATTCTTTTAAGAAAGCCTCAACAAGAGCTGGATCAGGTTTGCCAGTAGCTGGAACTGGTTTAAATGCTTTTTGCTGCGCCAAAAAACCTTCAGCATTTCGCGTCGGGAAATAGGGAAAGTTATTTAATTTCATGCGCCATTGTGAATGATCAGCTGCGGAAAGTAATAAAGCCATACTTACTGTTGCGGTAGAATTATCTGCCGCATGCGGATTACCGCTTCCAATAGAAAATCGGCCAATTGCTGGTATATCAGACTTGGCAAATACAGTGGCTTTAGAGAGTGCTGCTGCCGCACCATTACTGTGGTAAGTGCCATCAAAACAAATACCCTTTCCGTGTGCACGCCGATATCCGGGATCAAAGTTATTTAATGTGTCACCCAAAAAAGTTTTGGATGTTGTTCGATGTCCAAATAGACCAGCGGTCCAAGCAAATGCCAATACTAAAGCGCCTGCAATTACAGCAATACCTACGAATCGCAGCCAGTACTTCTTTAGAGTTTTAAAATTCAAATTATTCATTCTTCATCCTGTGTAAATTATATAGCTGCATTTATAAAGAAAAGTTTGATCCTATAAAAAGAGTATTACTTATATTGATGGAATTATGTTCAAGATTAGCTAAGTAAATAAAATCCCGAAATTTCTGGATCCAATAGTGATAAACCTTAATATAATATTTATTTGTGGGCCATATAAGTTACGTACCGTGAGGTTATTATTAAGTTTATTAACATTTGAATGGAGATAAATAAAGCATGGGAACGAAAAAAGTAAAAGTTCCCACATTTTGAAAAGTCACATTGGCTTTTAGTTTTATAAGTTGGCTATAAATTTTATATTTTAACTATTAGGTCATTTTCATATTAAATACACTCATGCCCCAGCCAACCAACTGGCTTTGAGCATGAGTGAATCGTTTAACCTTTCTCTTTTAACCGTTTTGGCGTAGCCCATATTAGTAGTGCAATACACACAACACATAAGCTTGCAATAATATACAGCGCAGGCGTTGTACTACCTGTTATGTCTTTAATATGGCCAACCATAATAGGACTAACAATTCCCCCTACTTGCCCTAATGTATTAATGAGCGCTGTACCACCCGCAGCCCCCGCCCCAGCTCCGACCAAGACTTTAGGTGGTAAATTCCAGAAAGAAGGAATTGCAGCAACAATACCTGCCCCTAATAAAGCAAGCGAAATGACTACAACAACGGGGTTCGCATCAAAGAAACCTGCTGTAAAGAAACCAATAGCACCTAAAGAGAGTAAACCAGCAGTAAATTTTAAACGCTCCCCAGATTTATCTGCTAAACGTCCGACAATTACCATTGTAATTGCTCCCATGAGGTATGGAATGGCACTAAGAAAACCAATCATTTGGGTATCATCAATACCTGAGCTTTTTATTAACTGTGGCCCCCAGAAATTTAAACCATAAGATGCAATCTGAATCAGAAAATAGATAGCACCTAAAATTAATAATCCCGGGGTTTTAATGGCAGCCCATAATGAATGAGAAGCCTTTTCTGGTTGTTTAGGTTCAACCAAACGTTTTAAGTGAGCTTTTTCTGAGGATGATAGCCATTGCGCATCATCAATACGATCTTTTAAATAAGTAAGAACACAAAGACCCAGTAAAACACAAGGCACGCCACCGACTAAAAATAACCAATGCCAGCCACGCATGTTCATCACACCATCAAGTGATGACAATAACACCCCTGAGATTGGTCCTCCAAAGATGCCTGAAAAAGCAGAAGCAAGGAAAAATAATGAAATAATTCGACCACGATAGCTTTGAGGAAACCAAAGCGTCATGTAATACAGCACACCCGGAGCAAAGCCAGCCTCCATTGCACCAATCAAGAAACGCAATACATAAAATTGCCACTCTGTGGTCACAAATACCATTAAGGCCGTTGCAACACCCCAAGAAATCATGATGCGTGCAATCCATTTTCTTGCACCAAATTTATGTAGCAATAAATTACTCGGTACTTCAAATATTACATACCCAATTACAAACAAACTGGCACCAAGGCCATAAGCTGTATTGCTTAGAGATAAATCAGCTTGTAACTGAAACTTGGCAAAACTAATGTTGATACGATCAAAAAAAGCAAATAAGTAACACACCATAATTAATGGCATGATTTTCCATGCTACTTTTTTTATTAATTGCTTTTCGGCAATTGCTTCAGCCGATAATTCCATGCTTTGCGTTAAACTCATTTATTTTCTCCTGAAAATGAGCCTTAAGACGCGTCCTATCAAGATTTTAAAGACGAGTTGACCGATGACGATACGAATATCGTCTTATCTCGAACTAACTTGAGTAACGTATCTTAATTAAGTGATTTGATATAATCCGGTATAGGATGCAAGTCTGTATTTCTCCCCGCCTTGGCAAGCTGACTTGGCGTGTCATGCCCTAAAAGAGCTGGTAAGGTTCTGGAAAGTTGAATGAGAGCATCTAAATCAATAGTGGTGGGTATTCCCATTTCCTCGCACATATTGACCAAATCTTCAGTACAGATATTTCCAGAAGCCCCTGGTGCAAACGGGCACCCACCTAAACCACCCAATGCAGCATCAAACCGTCTTGCTCCAACCTCATAAGCTGCAAGAGCATTAGTTAATCCCAATCCACGTGTATTATGAAAATGTAGGGTCAACTGCTCAGGCGAAATTAACGATAAAACGTGAGAGACAATTCTTTTCACTTGCACTGGGTTCGCCATACCAGTGGTATCTGCCAGTGTAATGTTATGAATACCTAGTTCTAAATAATGCTCAACTAGGCTAAACACTTCCCTTTCACTAATCTTACCTTCAAATGGACAGCCAAACGTTGTCGCAACAGTTCCGTTAAACTGTGTTTTTCCCTGTAGTTGCTCCACAATTTCGGTAAATCCCGCAAACGATTGAGCTTTAGTCATACGCATATTGGCAAGGTTGTGGGTTTGGCTAGCAGAGAGGACAAGATTTAACTCATTTGCATTGGCTTCCACTGCCCGAAGCGCGCCTTTTAAATTTGGAATTAGCCCAACATAAATAATATCTTTATGGCGTGTAATTCCTGTAAAAACCTCCTCACCATCTCTCAGATTCGGAATCGCTTTTGGCGAGACAAAAGACCCTGCCTCAATTCGAGAGAAACCCATTGTCGACAATTGATTAATCAAATCAATTTTCTTATCGGTAGGTACCCAAGTTGGCTCAATTTGCAAACCATCTCGTGGAGAAACTTCTTGTACAACAAGTAAGTCGGAAAATGCTGTCATTGCACTACTCCCGATACACGTAGGCTTTCAATTTCTTCAGCTTGATATCCGTATTGTTTTAAAACAGATTCGGTATGCTCACCCAGCTCAGGACCACGCCATTTGACCTGCCCCGGTGTTTCGGAAAGCTTCGGAACAATACCCGGCATTTTTACCACCTGACCATCAGGCAACTCGGTTGAAAGCAACATATCACGTGCATTAAAGTGCGGATCATTGACCATATCGGCTACAGAATAAATACGCCCAGATGGAACCTCAGCCTGTTCAAGCTGTTGTAAGACTTCATCAATTGAATGCTGTCGACTCCATGATTCAATTGCAGCATCGAGTAAATCACTTTGCTGCGCACGCCCATCGTTGTGTTCAAACTCAGGTCGATTTGCCAAATCTTCACGACCAATTACATGCATTAAGCGCTTAAAAATTGGGTCACTGTTTCCTGCAATCACCACAAAAGCATTGTCTTTGGTTCGATAGGTATTTGAAGGTGCAATACCCGGTAATGAACCTCCAGAACGCTCCCGAATAAAACCATGCAAGTCGTATTCCGGGACAACACTTTCCATAATATTGAAGACACTCTCTGCGAGTGACACATCAACAATCTGTCCGTTACCATTATTGGTTTTAATATTCACAATCGACATTAAAGCGCCAATCACTGCATGTAATGAAGCAAGTGAGTCACCCAAACTCACGCCAACTCGTGCAGGCGCAGAATCTTGAGAACCCGTTGTATAACGAATTCCACCCATTGCCTCACCAATTGCACCAAAGCCCGGCTTGTCTTTATAAGGGCCAGATTGACCATAACCAGATATGCGAACAAAAGTTAGTTTAGGATTAATTGATTTTAGGGTTTCCCAATCTAACCCCAGCTTTTCAAGCGCACCGGGACGCATGTTTTCGACCAGAATGTCGGTATCGACAATCATCTTTTTGATTAAAGCAATTGCTTCCGGTGACTTAAGATTAAGAGCTAAAGATTTCTTATTACGTGACTGTAAATACCACCACAAAGATGTTCCGTGATGTAACTTACGCCATTTACGAAGTGGATCGCCTTTGCCAATAGGTTCAATTTTTATGACTTCAGCACCGAACTCAGCAAGAATACGTGTTGCAAAAGGAGCTGCAATTAGCGTTCCTATTTCTAGGACTTTTATTTTTTCAAGGGCTAGACTCATAGCAATCCATATTATATCTACTTCCGATAGAATTAAATTTATGGCGCAATGAGCAGTAATACAATTCTTAAAAGATCAACAAGTCTTCGTGTTTTGCGAAACCTATAAAAATCATTTAGGTATAATTTCTTTATGTGGATGCATAAAATATTGTTTTAAAAGCAAAGTTACTGGATTTAAAAACTCATCACGCTTGGACACAAGATATAAGTCTCTTTTTGCCCAATCATCGGTTAACTCTACACTTGCCAGTCCTAATGGTTTACCAAAGATTTCAAATACCTTATGTGGCAAAATCCCAATCCCCATACCCGCCTGTACCATACGGCAAACAGCATCAAAACTTGTCACCAATATTCTGAGTTTGAGCTGCTTTCCTAACGCTTCAGACTTTTGCTGCAAAATCCGATTAATCGCACTTTGAGTATGCAAACCAATAAAGTCGTAATCTAATGCATCTTCAAAGGAAATGATTTTCTGTTCACTTAAATATTGCTGGTTTTGTATGACCGCGACCAGCCGATCGCTACGATAATGATAATAATCCAGATCTTCTGACAAATTCTCGGCAATGCAGATGCCTAAGTCGGCAATTTTATTACTTACATTTTGAATAATTTCTATACTAGGGCGTTCTTCAAGCTCAATCTTAATTTGGGGGTTTTCAACAATAAAAGGATGTAGACTTTCGGGTAAAAACTGAATGATCGTTGATAAATTTGCCTGTAATCGTACAAAACCTTTAATGCCTATTTTGTATTCTTCTAACTCAACCGAAGCTTTATAAACCGAGTCTAAGATGGTTCTGCAATGATAAAGCAGGCTTTCACCAGCAGGTGTAATTTGCATGCCCTTACCATCACGAATAAACAGTTTGGTTCCAATCAAATGCTCCAAATCAGTCAAACGCTTACTTGCCGCAGACAGCGCAATCATATTTTTTTCAGCGGCCTTGCTCAGAGATTTTTCATCACAAACAGACTGGAAAATCGTTAAGGTGACCAAATCCAATTTACGAATAATATTTTCTATATGCACTACAGATGACCCATCTTATAACTTGAAACTCATAACGCTATAATAAATATATAGAATTATAAAAATTTTATATTTCTCGCCTATGATTCTGATAAATAAAATATTATCAAAAGCTTAAACTTACCAAGTTAAAATCAAATCTAAATTAATTTACTGAGTATTAAAAGCTGATTATGGAATAACATCATAAAACTCTCACAATTCAGTTCATACATATGCTTCCCCAATCACGGACTAAAATTTCTAACAAAAGAGTTTAAAAAACAATCCAACATCTTTTCCCGCTCGATTGCCCCATCTGAACTTAAAAGCTGAATAATTGTGCCCTCCACCATATATACAAATAGCTTGGCATCGGTAAAAGAAGCATCCGCGTTTAGCACTCTAAGCTGACTATAAATTTCATTTTTGAGCCATGTTCTATAGCGCATTGCGGTCTGATAGGCTTTGGGATAACTATTTTTAATCTCAAATATGGCTTTAAATAATAAGTAATACGGCCCTTCTAAATCGGTATGTAAATAATAAAGCTTCTTAAGTTTATCTATTGCAGCAGTGTTTAAGTCATACTCGACCATTGCGACCACTTGTTCTTGGAGCTTTTCTTTTTGCACAATCAGGCAGATTTCAATAAGCCGTTCTTTTGATTGAAAGTAATTATAAAAAGTCGCTTTCGTAATTTCTGATTCTTTCACTATTCTGTCGACGCCAATAAGGTGAAAACCACGGTGATGGAACAGATCAATTGCTTTATTTACAACATATAAGGTACGTGTTGGGAGAACTAAATTTGGCATAGTTTTACCGTTATAAAAATTTTTGTTGTATGTAGAGATAAAAAAGCCTGTGCCCTTTTTGGGAGAAAAAAAGGCACAGCAAAGCCGTAAAGACTGTGCTTGGCACATCTCAAGTTTTGTTGTTGCTATGTTTTAAGTAAAAATGACTTTAAGCCTGAAAACCTTAAGGCATTCAAGCTGCTTTAATTTTTAAGCCGTGTCGTTATAGCTTTTGGCATTGAGAGCCAAGAAATAATGGATGTACAAAGCCAACTCCTTTTTATTGGGAGTTCTGCCGACATGAATAGAAATTATGGTGGCAGAACGAGAAAGGGTTCGCGGACTGGTACAACAACCAGCACACCCGAAGGTGTCCCTCTCCCGTCCTGAACTGCACCCCATAAGTTAGACTTTTTAAACTTATGAGGTGTGCCCTATGCCAATTCCGAAGCATTCAAAAGAGTTAAAATTAAAAGTCATTCAAGCTTATTTAGATG